>JBARBL010000058.1:0-66752 GCA_049793015.1 Acidimicrobiales bacterium
CCACCACGGCATCGGGTCTCGTCATTCCCGACACCGCCAAGGAGAAGCCCCAGCAGGGTGAAGTCCTCGCCACGGGCCCCGGCCGTCGTGCCGAGACCAGCGGCGAAGTGATCCCGACCGGCGTCAGCGTTGGCGACACCTTCGTCTACTCCAAGTACGGCGGTACCGAGATCACCGTCGACGGCGAGGACCTCTTGATCCTTTCGAGCCGCGACGTACTCGCGACCATTTCCAAGTAGTCCCCGCGACGAGCGAACCTCGTCGCATCGACCCATAGACAAGGAAGAGAATGTCGAAGTTACTGAAATTTGATGAAGAGGCCCGTCGCGGCCTCGAAGCGGGTGTGGACAAGTTGGCCAACGCGGTCAAGGTCACGCTCGGACCCAAGGGCCGCAACGTGGTCATTGGCAAGAAGTTCGGTGCCCCCACCATCACCAACGACGGCGTGTCGATCGCTCGCGAAGTCGAGTTGGAGGACCCCTTCGAGAACATGGGGGCCCAGCTGGTGAAGGAAGTGGCGACCAAGACCAACGACGTCGCCGGTGACGGCACCACCACGGCCACTGTCCTCGCCCAGGCCCTCATCAAGGAAGGACTGCGCAACGTCGCTGCCGGAGCGAGCCCTTCGGGTCTCAAGCGCGGCATCGAGAAGGCCGTCGACGTCGTCGTCAAGTCGATCAAGAAGCAGGCCCAAGAGGTCTCGGACAAGACCCAGATCGCCCAAGTGGCGACCATCTCCGCCGCTGACTCCTCGATCGGTGAGGTCATCGCCGATGCCATCGACAAGGTCGGCAAGGACGGCACGGTCACCGTCGAGGAGTCGAACACCTTCGGCATCGAACTCGAGCTCACCGAGGGCATGCAGTTCGACAAGGGCTATCTCTCGCCGTACTTCGTCACCGACCCCGAGCGTCAGGAGGCGGTCCTCGAGGACGCCTACATCCTCTTCACCGGTGGCAAGATCTCGGCCGTGCACGACCTCGTGCCGATCCTCGAGAAGATCATGCAGTCGGGCAAGCCGCTTTTGATCATCGCCGAGGACGTGGAGGGCGAGGCCCTCGCCACTCTCGTCGTGAACAAGATCCGCGGCACCTTCACGTCGGTAGCCGTTAAGGCTCCCGGGTTCGGTGAGCGTCGCAAGGCCATGCTCCAGGACATGGCCATCTTGACGGGCGGCACCGTGATTTCCGATGAGATCGGCCTCAAGCTCGAATCAGCGACGGTCGACCTCCTGGGTCACGCCCGTCGCCTCGTGGTGACGAAGGACGCGACGACCATCGTCGACGGAGGCGGCACGGCCGCGGACGTCGCCGGTCGCGTCGCGCAGATCAAGCGCGAGATCGAGGACACCGACTCCGACTGGGACCGCGAGAAGCTCCAGGAGCGTCTGGCCAAGCTGGCCGGCGGCGTCGCCGTCGTCAAGGTCGGCGCCGCGACGGAGATCGAGCTCAAGGAGAAGAAGCACCGCATCGAGGACGCCCTGAGCGCTACGCGGGCCGCCATCGACGAAGGCATCGTGGCCGGCGGCGGTACGGCCCTGGTCCGCGCTCGCGTGGACGTCGAGAAGCTCATCAAGACCCTCGAAGGCGACGAGGCCACCGGGGCGCGCATCGTGGCGATCTCGCTCGACGCACCGCTTCGCTACATCGCGTCGAACGCTGGCTACGAGGGTGCCGTCAAGGTGCGCGAAGTGGCCGACGCCAAGGGCTCGATCGGCCTCAACGCGGCGACCGGTGAATTGGTCGACCTCGTCAAGGCCGGGGTCATCGACCCCGCGAAGGTGACCCGCTCGGCTCTGCAGAACGCGGCGTCCATCGCGGCGCTCCTGCTCACGACCGAGGCCATCGTCGCCGACAAGCCCGAAGCCGAGCCAGCGATGCCCGGCGGCGGCGGCATGGGTGGCATGGGCGGGATGATGTAAGTCTCGTCGACCACGACGAATGGATGCCGGGCCTTCGGGCCCGGCATCTTTCATTTTTCACGGTTGACGCGTTCGGCGTTTCGAAGTGTCGATCGCTGGTGGTGACCGCGAACGCGCACCTACCTCTACGAAGCGCGGTCGCGACTGAACACATGATTGGGTGGGTTCAATCAGGCTGCGCAGGGCGAATTCTTTCGACCGCGATCATGCGAGAGACTTGATGAAGTGACGTCCATCCCGCGCCCGCGCAAAATTCGACGGCGGCTGTTTCGCTTCGTGATCGCGTTCCTCACGCTCGCTGGTTTCGCGACGCCGTTGGCTTCAAGCGCCACGGGGACTTCCACCGGTGCCGCGACGAAGGGCATCCAGCCCCTCGCGCTAACAGCCCCCGTATCGGTGGGGGTCACGCGCTGTACGTTCGTCGATCACTCACGTGGAGTGCTCAACTACTCGACGAAGCCTTTCTCGGTCTTGTCGAGGAGCCGCACGCTCGTCACTGAGATTCGATATCCCACTCAGTTCTTAGCGGGAGGACCGTCGGAGAAACCCGGAGCGACTCCGCTCGCGCAAAGCGGCGGGTATCCGATGATCGTCTTCGCCCACGGCTACGACGTCACGCCCGACACGTACGCGCCGCTCCTCGACGCCTGGGCCCGGGATGGGTTCGTGGTCGTCGCGCCATTCTTTCCCGACGAGCAGCCCTCCGAGATCTCCGCGCAGCACGACGTCAACACCGAGGACGATCTGGTCAACGAGCCGGCGGACCTCGCCTTCGTCACGCGATCGATTCTTCAGGCGTCGGCGAGCGAATCACCGACGTGTCCTCTCGTGAGCGGTCTCGTCCAGCCGACGGAAATCGCCCTCGCGGGGCACAGCGACGGGGCGCAGGCCGTGGGCATGCTGGCCTTCGATCACGGCGAGGATCCCCAAGGCGTGAACTTCGCCGACCTGCGCTCGGGGATCGCGTATCGGGCCGTGATCATCCTGTCGGGGGCCGAGGACACCGCCCAGTCGTACGCCGCGGAGGCCAGCCGACCGAACCTCCTGGTAGTGCAGAGTTTGGCCGATCAGTGCAATCAATTCCACAACGACGTGACGCTCTATGGCGCGATACATCAGCCCAACAAATGGTTCCTTGTGCTCCGCACGGCGCATCACCTACCTCCCTTTGACGGTGACGATGCACCGGCATTTCGGGTGGTTGCAGCGACGACGGTAAGATTCCTTGAGTTGTCGCTCGGGCAGACAACGACTCCTTCGGATCTGGCAACAGTCGCAAACCAAGATCCGTCCGTCGCCAGCCTCTACAGTGGCCCACCGGGTCCTTCGAAGAGTCTTGCTCCAGTGATCGCCGAGAAATGTGGTCCAAATTAGGGACTGATGGCGTTGTTCGGCATTGCAGACACTAAGAGTCAGGTCGTTGGGGTTCACGTCGGGCCTTCAACATCAACCATCGCCGGCACCTCTCATACGCCAAGACTGACAGGGTCATTTTCATTTTTACCCAATCAAGTTTGCGAGGGCTGTGTTATAGGAAGCGCATCGACTTCAATCGCCCGTAAGAGAGTATTTCAGCCCCGAAGATGTTCCGGCAAGACCGTTTGCATCCCAGGCGATTGACGACGATACTTGCGCGAAGAACACTAGACACTAAGGAGCACATCATGGCCACATCAATTACGTGCGCGGACACCGGGGCGGACTGCCCCTTTTCGGTCACGACGGCCAACGAAGGCGAGCTGATGCAGCACCTCCAGGTGCATGCGGCAGCAGCTCACCCGGACATGGAGATGAACGAGGAGACGATGGCCCAGGTGAAGAGTCTGATCAAGACCAGCTAAGTACTTCGACTCATCTCGCGCGTTACCCCAAAAGTGCAGTGGTGGCGACGAGCGTTCGGTCTGGTATCCATTGGAGGAATGGCTTTCACATCTTGTCGATATGTGAGATCAGAGAACGTCCTAATTCACGCAGTCCGCTCAGTCTTCAAACGCCCGGCACGTTGACCTTCCAATCCTGAGGTCGCCAGTCTGAGATTGCTGAAGTCGGCCCTTCAACACCAACAATCTCCGCTTGGACGTTGTTGCGTTGGGGACCCTGTGAATACCTGGACCGAACTCAACGGCTCGGACTGGCGAATCGAGTTCTGGGCAGAATTACGACACCGTCGCGGCGATAGAGTCCGGTCAGGAGTTCTAGCATCATCTGCACTCTCGCCGGGTGAGGCCAAGCAACAGGGGGAACCAAGTGTCCGCAAACACCGAGCTCATCGATGCCGAGATTGAAGCGTATCGAGACCGCAATCTCGAGAGGTACCTCGGCTTCTTTGCTGAAGATATCGTTGTGACCGACTTTGACGGAAACTTCCTGATGCAAGGTTTGGAAGGGCTGAGTGACAACTACGGCCCTCTGTTCGCCAACAGCCCGAATCTCGCAGTCGAGGTTGTTTCACGCATTGAAACTGGAAGGTTCGTGGTTGATCTTGAGCACCTTGACGGCTTCGTAAATCCTCCCTATCCGCAATCATTCGATGCAGGCTGCATATATCTGGTGAATGACGGAAAGATTGCGGCCATGAAACTCCTTCTCTGAGCACCGGCACTCAGGTGTTGGCTTCCCGCGCCTACACCACACAGCAAACATCAACTACGGCACAGCGCCAAAGGTTCCGGAGATTGTTGCAGTCGATTCGCAGCGTTGAACCCCCTCGATCTAGCCCAGTCGCCAGGGCAAGGTCGCAGAGAGGTCACGTCGGGCCTCCGTCACCTGATGCCACCGCGCCAACTCAAAATGCTGACCGTTACCACAGTTCCCTCCCCAAGAATGGTGTCTGCAGAAGTGAACCCAGAACGTAAACCTGATTGGAGCGGGAAGTAGCATCTGACTCGATGCTCCGAAACTGGCGATCATTTACCGTAATTGTGTCCGTCACGATCATGGCAACGTCGCTATGCGCGCAAGAGGCCAATGCGAGCAAATACTCAAATCCGGCGTCCGTGGTCAACGTTCCCGTGAAGGTGGCAACGACCTCGAAAGGTGACGTCGCGTACCGCGCTTTCGGCCACGGGCCGCCATTGGTTCTGATCATGGGCTACGGGGGGACTATGGAGACCTGGGACCCCCACTTCATCGACGAATTAGGGCGAGACTTTCGGGTAATCATCTTCGATAACGCAGGTATCGGTCGCAGCGCGGCATTGCGATCAGTGAGCATTGACTCCATGGCGGACCAAACGAGTGCCCTCATAACTGCGTTGCACTTAGGTTCACCCGATGTTCTGGGGTGGTCGATGGGAAGCATGATTGCTCAGGCCTTGGCGATCCGCCACCCGGAGCAAGTTCATCGCTTGGTCCTCTGCGCGACCTACCCAGGCACGGGAGACGCCATCCAGCCCAGTAAAAAGTACATTGCCGCCCTCACGGGTAATGATCCTGCCGCCGCACAAGGTGATCTTTTCCCCGCCGACCAAGACATCGCCGCCGCCGCGTTCTCCGGAAGCTTGGCCGCATACCCTGCTTCGAAACCCGCATCACAATCCGTTATCGCGCAACAGGCGAGTGCCATACTCGCATGGTGGGACGGTAAGGGCTCGGCGGGTCGCGGAGCGCACCGCATCGAAGTTCCGACTTTGGTCACAGACGGGGTGAGCGATCGCCTCGACTCTGTCGCCAATGATCGAGACGTTGCCAAGCAAATTTCCGGTTCACGCCTGGTCCTGTTTCCCGATGCAGGTCACGGCTTCCTCTTCCAGGAAGGAGTCAACTTCATCTTCTTGGTGCGAACTTTTGTGCTGGGCGCACCAAAGCCGTTGAACTTGACAGCGTTGCGCGAACGCTACGAAGGCGGCCTGAAGCAGGTGACCACGGCTGGCACGTTGTGGCTATCGAAGTTGAAGGCACTTTCAAAAAAGTCGACCCTGCGCGACGTCGCGACTATTGATCTCTCACTCTCCGACGTCCTGGGCTCATTCGACGAAGACCTGCTCAGTTGGGGATCCGATGGGCCGATTAGTTCGGCGGTTCGTGCTTACGTCAACGCAGAAGAGGGTGGAGTGAATGACGTGTTGGCGATTGGTGGACAGAGTGATCCTTCGATCAAGAATCTCTCAAAAATGAGCTCGGGTCAAGCTCGGGTCATAAAGAAGATGGAGAACGTGTTTCGTCGGGAACTTGGACTTCCGCCACTCACCAAAACCGTCACGACTACGACTACGACTACGATTATTAATTACTAGTGGCTAATCTGTGTCCTTAGATTGCTCTATATCCCATGTTTCGAACCGGCAGTCGGAGATTGTTGCCGTCGGCCCTGTGACATAGTGCGCGGTAACTCTGACCATTTTTCAGTTCTTGACCGTTGCGGCGCGGATTGATTTAATTGTCTGAAGAAGGATATCGTCAGCGTGAAAACGGTTTCGTGATGCTACGTGCAAATGGGAATGAGCTCAAATGACTTTACGATGTGCACCGTTTCTCCTTTTTGACGGCAACTGTGCCGAAGCGATGATTTTTTACCACCGATGCCTTGGGGGCGAACTGAGACTCACAAAACTGGGTGACTCACCCATGAAGGAACAACTGCCACCCGAGAAGCATGATCGAATCATCAACGCGTACTTAAAGAGCGGTTCATTCGAAATGTCGGCCACGGACTGGATGGCGTCACCCGCCTTTGATCCGGTGCAGGGCAATACCTCCGCCATCTTCGTCATAGGCGACGAATTTGACGAATTGAAGACAGCGTTCGACAATTTGGCAGAAGGAGCCGACCGCTCGAGATTTCAGGATCTTCACGATTTGCCCATTGGAACTTATGGTCAGCTCAATGACAAGTTCGGTGTCCAGTGGATCTTTTTGATGCCGCAAGATTAGGGTTCAACAGTCAGATGGGAGCGACACGACATTGACGGCGGTCTCCACGTCTGAATCCTCCAGTCGGACACTGTGCAGATCGGCCTATCCACACCAACAATCTGTGGGCGACACTCACCCCAAGAAAGTCCTCATATACAACTAACCACTTGATCAAAAGGACCTATCCACCTCGTCGGCGGCGGTTCAGACCACTTTCCTTTGAAAACCTCTCGCCATCTGTATATCGTGCTACACCATGAAGAAAATCCTGCACCGCTACCTTCAAACCGCTCGTGACGCCGTCGTCTGGAAGTTGGATGGCCTCTCGGAGTACGACATCCGCCGCCCGCTCGTTCCGAGCGGGACCAACCTCCTCGGGATCGTGAAGCACCTGACATTCGTCGAGCTTGGCTACTTTGGTCCCGTTTTTGGTCGACCGATGGGGCAGCCCAATCTCTGGTTCGATGACGAAGCAGAGGACAACACCGACCTCTTCGCGCGAGCGGACGAAACGAGGGATGACATCATCGGCAACTATCACAGGGCGTGCGGGACCTCGGACGCAACGATCGAGGCACTGGAACTTGACGCCGTGGGTTCTGTGCCGTGGTGGGGCGATCAATCGGTCACCCTTCACCACGTGCTGGTTCACGTCATCGCAGAGACCTTCCGCCACACCGGGCACGCTGATATTGCCCGAGAGCTCATAGACGGATCGATTGGCTACGCCGAAGACGACAGCAACGTCCCCGAGCACGACAGCGATTGGTGGCGCGCCTATTGCGATCGCCTTGAACGTGTAGCCCGTCACGCGGCGAGTTGACCTCGTCGAAAGCGTGTAGGACTCGGCGAGGCGTGACCGACTAGGCAGCTCGAACGCGCTCGCCACCCGAATTCGTCCATGGTAAAGGTGCGCGCTACCGCTGGGATGTGGTCGATACGACCACGCTTCGAACGCCAGTCGGGGATTGTTGAAGTCGGCCGATTGGGAAGTATCCCCTTGGTCTAGCCCAAGCGCCAGTGCAATGTTGCAGAATTCTCACGTCGGTCTTCCGAAACCAAGAACCCGAAGGTGTGCCACCCATGCGAGAATTCGCGCACCTTGAACGCCTCAACGCTGCTCGGTAAATCGAACCGACCTTCTCGCGTAAGCGGCAGACCTACTTGGCCAGAAGGATCGACAATTCGACCGTCCATCTCGTCTTGCGAGGTTCGACCGCCGGGTCGGTCCAGAAGGCCTCGTAGCGACACGAAAATTCATCACCCTCGGGGACGGTCCGACGTTCGAGCACCAAGCCGTTGTCGCGCGCCCAATCCTGCAACGCCCGGTTCGCTCTGAGGGCATGGTCTTGATACTTCATGGTCGCGTAGCTTCCTGCAGCCATCGAGCCAGATCGGAGCCTCGGGTGTGCGGTGTGCGCGGGTCCAACCGTGAAGTACCCTGCTTCTAGGTCCATTGGCCCGACCATGTCGATTACGTGCAGCCGGAGAAAGCCGTAACCGACGGTCTCGATGCCGGCCTCTTTGATCTCGGCGCGCGCCTCCGCTAGAAGACTGTCTCGGGCCGCCAACATCCCCCGGAAGGGCGTTATAACCCGAATCCCCACGTACGGGATGGCGGGCCGCTCCTCCACTCTTGCCGGCTCGACGATCTCCATCCGCCCGACCGTAGACGACCGGCCGGTTACAAGCCAACCGGCCCGAGCGGTGTCCGCTCTCGCGACTGGGGCGCCTGGCGCCGACGCTTCTCTTGGGCGTAGTGGATGGGCCGTACAAGCCGCCAGTGCGTGGTATCAAGTCAGTTGCGTAGGGCCTTCGACACCAATGTGCAATCACCGCTCCGCGCGTCCACCCCAAGGGGCCCCGGTCGACGTTCTGTGTTGCGAGGCATTCCTAAATATTGGCCTGTGTGAAGCTTCATGGCGTCAATGCGCGTGCTCGTCAATTACCGAAGCAGGAGCGTGACACGTTCGTGTAGCGTGGCCGCGTCGGGCTTAGCGTCGCCATCGGCCTAAGATTGGGGAGAAACTATGCCAACCATCATCGGTTATCACAATGTGAAGGACACGGATCACTGGCTGGCCTCGCCTAAGCGTGAAGAGTTCTTCGGGCCCCTCGGAGTCAGTAATTTCCGGACGTTCGTCGATCCGCAGGACCGGACTCGAGTTGCGATCCTCATGGACGTTGCCGACATGGACGCCCTAATGGAAGCGATGCAAACTGAGGGGGCTGCCCAGGCGATGGAGTACGACGGCGTATTGCCCGAAACCCTCGTGATCCTCGTTGAGGCTTAGTTCGAGCCATTGAAACCGAGAGGCTCTCCTTAACTGAGATTGAGCCTCCAGTGGGAGGTCGCACTCATGATCGGGCCTCCGACATCCTCAGCCACAGGCTTCTCCGGCGCTACTTCTTGAAGAGGGAAACTTGACGGGGCCACCTGGTAACCGAGAACTCCAAATGGTTGGGAAAGGCGAAACCCGATTGATCAACTCTTAAACCGACACGTACCGCTTTCGCGCCTCAGCGGGCACCCAGCCGTGTCGCACCGTCGAGAAGTTCCCGAGCAATGTCCAGATGCCCGGCGTGTCGCGCCGTTTCCTCGATCATGTGCATCACGACCCAACGAACGTTAGGTGGCTCGTAACGTCCATGCTTGCCAAGTGGCGCTGCAGACAGGGGAGTTCTGGCCAGCACTATCTCCGATTGCGCGCACTGGTCGCGGTAGAACGCCATGACCTCCGTCGCGGACTCGTCAGTTGCGAACACCGCCGTCAAGGGGTCATACGGGGGCTGATCCTCGGCGAGGTCGCTCGGCAACTCGGGTTGCTCGCCCGCCACGACGCCTTGGAACCAGTGCCACTCGGCGCCGCCCAGGTGCTCAAGCATCCCCGCCGGCGTCCAGCCTGTGGGCACTACCGACTGATGCCAGTCGGTCTCGTTCAGTCCCTCAACGATTGCTAGTACTGCTGCGCGCTGGCCGCGCAGAAAGTCTCGCAGCATCTCGTCGGCGGCATCCTGTTCGTCCCCAACCACGTCCACTCTCCTCGTTGTGTGTGCGATTGTACAGCGGGCTCCGAATTCGCGCCCTTTAACAACACGGTGAATTCATATGGTCGCGTCGTAGTGATTGTGCCTGAGACCCGATTTGCACGCTGGGGGCTGGTGCAGACCGGCACTACGGCGCCACTCTGGATCGTGGAACTTGAGACCCAGTGGATGCTTCTGACGGTGTGGACGCCGATTAGGGTCGGTGGTGAGGATGCAAGTCTGCGAGTCCCGCCAAGTCGACCATTTCGCGGACGTTCTCGGATTTGTGAATTAGACGTCGTCAAAAATGACGTCGTAATTGGAGGAGCCCTTTATGGCCGATAAATCACCGAACCAGCACAACGTCAAGAAGACCGGTAAGTCGCTCAAAGAAAAGCGCAACGAAAAGCACCAGAAGAAGGAATCGAAGAAGGGCATTCTCGGCGCCTGAGACATCTGAATTGATTGCCCTTGCGCCGGTCGCCAACCTCAGGTGCGCGCTCGTTACCGCTGCCTCATCGCGGGGTGGACCGGACCGATGCGTTGAGAGTGGTCTCAATATCCGGTGAGTTCCGCTGGGTATTCACCAATCCAGGTCGGTTGTCGTCGGCATCCACGTGGAGAACAAAGTGACGCTGCGAGCGGGTCGACAACGCACGTTGACAAGTGGCAGAGTGCTGGAGTGACTATGGAGGTTCTCTTCGCTAGTGTGCCTGTCGCAAACTTGAGCGGGGCCAAGGGTTGGTATGAGCAACTGTTTGGACGCGTCGCCGACATAGTTCCCAATGAGAATGAGGTCATGTGGTGCGTGGCTGGTAACGGCTGGCTTTATGTGATTCAGGACCCCGAACGCGCTGGAAGAACTGTCGTGACGGTGTCGGTCAGTGATCTGGAACAGTTCGTCACTGATCTTGCGAGTCGAGGCATCAGCGCCGGGCCGATCCAGGCCGTCGGTGGAGAAGGTCGCAAGGCCAATGTGATGGATGCGGACGGAAATGTCATTAGCTGGATCCAGGTCAATACGGGGGGCACAGCTCTGTAGATTCGCCTCTCGAGGCGCACAACAATCCCCGACCGTTTGATCAGAGTCACGATTCAAAGGCCGACCTTCCTCACTGCACGACGCAGCGGCATCGGCCTCGCCCTCGAGAGAGAGTTCGAGACGTGGGCCAGAGATCGAGACGCCAAGTTAATCGCCCTGGCCACACGACGGGCCGCTTCTTTTTACTCGGCCGTCGGCTATCAAGAATCTCGCGTTTACTTGAGACGGATCTTGTGATCAAAGGGCAGGAATTGGGCCTAAAGACCTCCGCCATCAAGTTCCCTAGAGTTTGACCTTCACTGCCTGAAGCGTGTACGTAACGGGCAACCGCTCCGGGTCCTCTCTAAGTCGGTATTCACCGTCACCCAACCCTTCCATCGCGTCACCCAGTGGGTTCCACGGTACTGTGTCATGCTCTTCAAAAGACGTGAGTCGCATGCCTTCGTCGAGGAGAGCCGTGATGATTTGCCCCAATCCGTGATTGAAGTGCATGAGGTCAGGAGACGTTAATGGCTCCTCGTGTTGGACGTAGCTGAACAACTCCGTGAAGTGCACACCTTTCGTTTCAAAGTAGGGATAGGCCAGTACCAAGAGACCGTCGGGTCGTGGATCATCCAACGCCCAGAGGACCGGATGGCCTTCTCGAATGAAGAGGCGGCCACCAGGCCGGAGAAGCGCGGACACCGTCTGAGCCCATCGTCCGATGTCGGGCAGCCAGCCCAACGAGCCGATGCCGGTGTAGACAAGATCAAATCGTTCGGATCCGATGGCGTCGACCGCCGAGTAGACCTCGCTCTCAACATAGGTGATCTCCGAGCCACAGGCAGCAGCCAGCGCGCTGGCAGCGTCAAGGGCCGGTCGCGAAAAGTCGACTCCCGTAACGCTGCGAGGACCGATTCGAGCAAGTGAAAGGGTGTCCGTTCCGATATGACATTGCAAATGCAGGACGTCGAGTCCTTCGATGTTGCCCAATCGCGGGAGGTCAAAGCGCACGACGTGCGAAAGGTGGTCCGGATCGGATTGATACAACTCGAGTCCGTAACCGCGCACGTGGTGGGGCACGCGACTGTTCCAATGAGCCAGATTCACCTTGATGTCGTCGTCCATCTCGACATCATTGCATCAGGATGAACGATTCCCTCGTTCGAATGTATGCGCTTACGGTTCTCCAGGGCCAGCCCACGATTGAGGAGTTCTCGCTAGCAGGGCCTGAAATCCTGCACCGCCTCTGGTTTGTATTTCACCAGATAGTCGATCCCGAGCCCTACGACGCGGACTTCTCCCGAGCAGAATAGCCTCACGGATCCTTGTTGAATGGCGCCAGCGGCGTTGGTTGAGAAGGCACCAACCGTATAGCCACGCACATTGTTGCTCCGCCAGACGATCCCTTAGAGGTGGCTGACCTTCACGGCGGCAAGATTGAGTCGTAATCTGAACTCATCATTGGCGACAAGGTAGTAAATGGTGCCGAATACGCTACAGAACCTTTCGTCGTGATCGAGTCAAGACTGCACGGGTAAAGTCCCTGAACTGATAGCGGGCAACAAGACGGTGTCTGACGTCGTGGCCATTGTGCAGCCGCCGAGGGCCAATGTCGAAACGATTTCGTTTACGGATTCTTCAGGAACGTCAAATAGAACGCACCGAACACCAGGACAATTCCGACGTTTGCCATCAGCCGTTCAATGAAGTGGTGCCGGAAGAACAGGACGTCCGCGCCAACCACGACGGCCACCATCGCGAGCGCGTACAGCACGCCGGTTGTCCTTATTCCCATCGATTCAATCTATACAAACTGGCCGAGCTGCCTGCACCGTGCAGAACATTTGCGTCTCGTTGGCAGAGCGGACGGACAGCTTTTCTCAGAATTCTGAGACCACCGAGAATTTCAACTTCAGCTACACCGCCTTCGAGGTGTACGTCACTTCGATTTAGTTTGGTCCGTCGCCCAAAGAGGGATGGAACGTGGCACTTCGCGCGAACGAGACGGTTATCGAGCGACGATCCGACGAGGCAAGGTTTTCTAGGGACACATAAGATTGCGCACTTAGCGATATCGAATCAATCGCCCGCCGTCGGGCCGGCCGGCGACGCGGGTGGCCACGTTGTCGACTCAACGCCCAGGTACTTAGCGAGCGAGGCAACCGCAAGATAGAAGTGGAGCGGATCACTGTTCACTATTCCCTTCCCTTCGACCTCGAGATGCCGGAGGTCGACCTCGATCAGGTGATCGGTCGTCTCTACCCTCAATATGTCATGCCCAGCTGATGTCGGAATCGGCAACGAGCGCAATACCTCGTCGAACCTCTTTCGGGCGGCCAGTTCCGCACCCAATCCCTTCATTCTGGTGAGTACGTTGGGTGAATTTTCCATGTTCGATGCCGTGAAGGCGGCGGCGACCAAGGTATCGTACGCGGCGACGAAGGTGCTGGCCGTGGATGTCGCATTCGATCGTGACGGATGCATCGGACGTTGAGCGAATCTGATCGAAGCAGACGACGCCACCTGCAACATGGTGCAGATGGCGATTAGGAACACCGGAGCGCAAGTGATGGAAATGCGCACGCTCACCCACTTCATCTCTTCGCTCCTCGGCCACACGATCCAAGTGCGCGGAAAGAACTACGACCCGTTCTCATTCAGTTCGGCGGTCGACCCTCTTCCCGCTGCCTTCGGATGTCGGGTAGGACTCTCTTGAAGTACGTGAGTCGCATCATCATGTGAACGATCATCACAGCGATCAGCGCTACCGCGATGGTGAGGGCCCGGGCGAAACCCGATCCAGTGAGCAACAGGACGACTCCAACGACCACGCAGGCCTCAAAGATGATCAATTCGACCAAGAACAATCGACGTCGTTTCGTCCACGGCTCCACGAGGAAAGCGTAGTGGGCCGCCGTTATTTCTGGAGTGACCGTAACTAAAGGGACGTGACTTATGAACGAAAATCGCGTTCGGCGTGGCCGGGTGAGGGCCCCTCAGTCACCTAGGTGCCAGCCGATGAATGTGCGGCGCTCCTTCGAAGAAAGACGCCCAGGCTGAAGGATGGTCGCCGATCGTCGTCAGCACCTGAGCATAAATTGAATCAACTGCGGTGCATACGCTTTCGGATGTCAAAACTCGGAACACTACATTTGAACGATGGAACGAGTGCGGCCTGACGGCTTCCTGGTCACCGATGACCAGGAACGAATGGACATCGAGCGAGTTCACCAATGGCTGAGCGAGGAGAGCTACTGGGCCGCAGGTCGTTCGATGGAGCTCGTTTCGAAATCAATTCGGTGCTCAGTCACCTTAGGATGCTTTGCTCCCGACGGTGTCCAGGTAGGTGTGACCAGACTTGTCACGGACGGTGCCACGTTCGGCTTGCTATCCGACGTCTTCGTCGACGCGAAGTTTCGAGGAATGGGTCTTGGTAGCTTTCTTCTTCAGGCAGCGGTCGATCATCCTGAGTCCAGTGGTCTCGCTCGAATACTCCTGTGCACCGACGACGCTCACGGGCTCTATCAGCGTTTTGGCTTTGTCACTTTGTCCAGTCCGCATCGCTGGATGGAGTTGCGCCCTCCCATTTCCGGCGTCACAGAGTAGAAAGCTAGACGCTGGTGTAAGGCGGCTTTTCCACGTCGCGGAACTTCGACCGCATGTCTTCGATGAGTTCCCACACGCTATGGATTGAAGGAACCTTAGCGACGCGAGGGCGCGCCTCGCGGGCATTGAAAGCGCGGTATGCGAGTGAATGCAAGAACAACGTAGGGTTAGGAGAGCGACCCTTCGATTGGAGAAGTATGGGCATCGTGCAACGAGAAACCGGACAGGGTCAGGCCCACCACCACGCGCCGGTGCGTGATCACGCGGCCGATGCCAGTGAGGCGAACCGATCGGCGGAAAGTCTTGATCACTGGAAGTGCCTGGGTGTGGGGTGTGACGCCACATGGGCATTGCCACCCGGGGAGAAGCCCCGAGGGTAGAACGACGAATCCATTTCAGTTTCGGCGCACCCACGCGTGACCAACCGGTGCCAGCGTCGCGCCTTCCGACGTGACGTTGACCGTCCTTCGCAAGAGCCTGTCTGCGCCATAGGAAACTCGTGGCCTAAGTAGCATGACGCCATGTGGCGACTCCGAGTTCTTCTCATCGTCGGACTCGTCGCCTTTGGCCTTCCCGTTTTCGCGGGCTCGTGGTCCGCAGCGACGGCTTCGACGCCTGGGTGTTCGAGCGGCCAACTTTTCGTCTTGGCTAGTGGCTGGTACGGAGCTGCGGGCAGTGGCTCCATGGCGTTCGACATCGTCAATCGGGGCGATCGGTGTCGAATCGAGGGGTACCCCAGCGTCATCTTCTTAGATCCGAGTGACCTCGAGGTCGATACCCACGACCTCCACCGTTCGTCGATGATCTTTGGCGAGCCAAAGGCGATGGTGGTCACCCTCTATCGCAGTGGCGTGGCCACTTTCGGTGTTTCCTGGTCCGACAATCCCATCGGCACGCAGGTCTGCCCTGAAACCGCCCGCGCTCAGATCGAACTTCGCCAGGGGATAGGCAGTCTCTGGGGTCTCGTGCCGATTAACCCCTCGCCGTGCGGAGGGACGTTATTCGTGACGCCCATCGAGTCGGGGGCGTGGCCGCGTCCTAATGGCTAGAGGCCGGGGGCCGCTCGGGTTCCAACGCGCCGAGGTGAGGATGTTCCAATCACGCCGAGCCATGTCTGTCATCGTCCGTGCCCCAGCGAACTGCGAGCTTCCCGGACGGCGTAGTAGAGAATCACGTAGCCGGCGACCGGGTCGGCCCACCACCAACCAGCTACCACGTTCATTACGAGACCCACGAGTACCGCGGTGGCCAGGATGCCGTCGATCATCGTGACGCGGCCTTCGCTCTTCAAGACCGGATTATCCAAGGTCGCTCCGACTTTGGCCTTACCTGCGGCGAGCGCGAACATGACCAGCGCGGTGGCGGCCGTCCAGGTGATGCCGACGGGACTGTGATGTGGTCGGAAACCTACGGCCAGGACGATCGTGCTCTGGACCGCGAGGTAGAGACCCAGCATCACGAAGGCGGAACCGATGAGCCGCATCGCTCGGCGCTGCCTGTCCGGCGCTTCGCCGGCGAGTTCCCATAGCACGACCGTGGACGCACCAATTTCGATCAGGCTGTCCAGAGCGAACCCGGCCAGTGCAACCGAACGCGCCTTGATCGCGGCGAAGGCGAGAACGACGATGCCCACCAGGTTCCAACCAAGTGTGGCGAACTCCAATTGACGTCCGCGTCGCAGCACACGGTGACCGGCTTCTTCGTCGGGTCTGTTGGTCACTTGAACAATCTAGGAACCACGGCGGTGAACTCGCAGACTAATCGTCGCCAGTCCTCGCGCCTCCGGTAGGGTTACCGGGCGGGGAGTGCGGATTCCTCACCGCTAGCTCGGGCCGGTCGTCTGCCCAACGTCATCGACCCGAGCACTTGACTGGTCTAGTAAATGGTCGACCCTAGTTGGCGACGAACGCGAGACCGCCCTGGGGCACGTAGTTCGAGCCCGTGATCAAGACGCGCGTCACCGTGCCGGTGTTGGGGTTCAATGCCGCGAGATAATTGGCCGGGAATTTCGGTGCGGGGCAGGTCGCCGGGGACCCGTTGGCTCCACAGGGCGTCGCCACGACCATCGGCTGGTTGCGAACGAAAGGACCGGTGACCACGTCAACCGCGTCGTTGGTTGAATCGGTGGTGTAGAGGGATCCAGACGCATCGCTCGGCCACGCGGTGTCGTCCACCGATTGAGTCAAGGAGAGCACGCTCAATTCCTGGTTCTCGGTGCCGGCGTGGCTCACGTAGATCTGCTGTTCGTCGCCTTGACTGGTGAGCATGAAATCGCCGGCGAACCGCGGCCCCGGCGACGGGACCGCCTCGCTGGAGTCGGGATCGGTCAGCGCGAGTTTGGTGGTGGTGCGGAACTTCGCGGTTCCGACGTTGGCCACCGTGGCCGAACTTTCATCAAAGAAGAGAGGGCTGATCGTGGCCACTTTGGTTGCCGAGTCGAGTTTCACGACGTAGACCGCCGGGTACGTCGGCTGAGGCGCGGGCGAGCCAGACGTTCCGGGGGCGGAGGCGCTGACGAGTAGTTGCCCATTTTCGATGGAGATGGCGTCGGTACCACCACCGTGAGGCAGTGGCTCACTATAGGAGTAGCGGGTCACCGCGCTAGTGGCGGGTGCGGTGGGGTGGATCAGGTAGAGAGCCGAATTGGCGTCCTCGTTCACGGTGGCGATGACGCCGAGTCCCGGATCCGAAGTGAGGCCGTCGGTCTTGCCAAGCACATCCCACTGGGCGACGACGTGACCGCTCAACGTGAGTTCGACCACCGTGCTATCGCGATTGCCGTCCGTACTCGCCTGTCCCTGGGGGCCAACGCCGTTCTGAAAACCAACGAAGAAGTCGTTGCCCCAACGGCTGATGTCGTCAGGATCGCTGAGGGTCTCGGTCTTGGAGGACGCCGAACCGCTTGACGTGTACGCGTGGTGCAGCGAGGATCCCTGAAGGATCTGGGACACATGGAACGGTGCGCTGGCTGCCGAGGCGGCGAGCGCACCCGAGGACAAATACGTCATTCCCATCGCGCCAAGCACCGTGAGCACCGACGCCCATAAACGCAATTTTGCTGTTTGCATGTTTCATTCCTTCCGGTGGAACGGCGAGATGAACTATAAATTTTGAGAATGAATCGGACGTGACGTGCTGCCCCTCGTTCAGTGAACGGCGTGAAACTTCATGGTCTCCGTTCGCCTTTTCTTCATTGACCAAGCTCAAGCGCCGGCGAAGCTCGTGTCGGCGTGCCGGACATGGCGTTGCGGCGTACCGCCGCCGGCTCGACTAGGACGTGATGAAAGCGAGTCTGCGAATTCTCAATCGGTCACCTACAGATGGGTGGCACAGACGATTGAAACCTGTCACAATCTCAGCGATGCCACAGCGTGTGGCGCTGATTGAAGGGGGTGGCCATGGTTGCGCAACTGATCTTGGAATTCGAAGGGGTTACGGAGGAGCAATACCACGCTGTGAACGAGGAGCTCGGAATCGACGCCGTAACCGGTGAGGGTGATTGGCCAAAAGGACTGTTGATTCACGCGGCGGGCCTGAACGCTGACGGCAACCTAGTGGTGACTGAGGTGTGGGATTCGGTTGAGCAGCAGGAAGAGTTCATGCACGATCGCCTTGGTGAGGCGCTGGGCAAAGGCGGGATCACCGGCCCACCCTCCAGCGTCACGTGGATCGAATTGATTGCCCATCACGTCAACAGTTGACCCAGCGGTCTGACGGAACCTCGAAGGTTGTCCTTAAGGTGGCGCCATGCGTCACTTTGCCCGGAGAGGAAATGGTTTCGTCTGATGTCCTCGCCGGTGGTTCCAGAGAAGCGACTGTCCGTGTGGGGGGTGCTGGCCCGTGCCGATGAGAATCGAATCACCCGCTTCATCGACGTGGTTGCGAAGCGCTACGGCACCCCAACGTTCCGGCCTCACGTCACCTTGGTAAGTGACGTCAAGCGAGAGGAAACCGAGGCGAGGGACGTCTTGCGGGCGGTGGCGAGCGTCACGCCGCGAATCGTGGTGGGCCTTCACTCGGTGACCCATTCGTCGCGGATGTTCAGGGCCGTCGTCCTGGAATGCGGGCACGGAGATGAAGCGCTCAAGGATATGCGCGATGTTCTGTCGAGGGACCTGGCGGTTCGAAGTCCGAATCCGTTTCTTCCGCACGTGAGTGTGGCGTACGGATCGTTCAACGAGGCGCAACGAAGAGCTATGGCGCTCGAGGCCGAGGAACAATTGCTGTCGCCCATCACGATCGCGTCGTTGGACTTGGTGGATACCGGAGGCGACGACGTAAGCGCCTGGTCGTCGCCGTGGCCCGACTTCGCGCTTCAGTGATCTCGTCGCTTCAGAACTCCACGAGTTCGAGTTGGCTGGTGGGGACCACCTTCGTACGGGCGCCTCGCGAGTGTCCGAAGGCGTTGAGTAGATTTCGCTGAACCGCCAGCAGACTCGGGTTGGTTCGAGGAAAGACGTGGTGACCGGTCGAGGGGACCATTCTCGCGAATGAGGGGAATCCCCATCGCGGTACGATTGAGTACCTTGAAGAAACCCTATGACCTCGGTCGCTGACGTCCTTGGCGGCCGCTACCGCATCGTGCGCCTGCTGGGCAGAGGCGGAATGTCCGACGTCTACGAAGCCTTCGACGAGATCGACGGCAAGGGCGTGGCGATCAAAATCGTCCGCTCGAGCGAGCCGGAGTTCGCCCGCCGGCTAGCTCAGGAGGCGCGCGCACTCGAGAGTTTCGAGCATCCGGGTCTTATCCGACTGCTCGACGTCGGCGCGGTGGGGGATCAGGCCTACCTGGTCATGGAGCTCATCGTCGGCCACACGCTCGCCCAAGCCCTGCGCCAAGGCCCGCTGACCTCGAGGGAAACCGCGAACCTGGGCGCGAGGCTGGCCGACGCGCTGGCCTACGTGCACCAACGCGGGGTTGTGCACCGCGACGTGAAGCCGTCGAACATATTGCTCTCCGCCAACGGCGACGCGTGGCTCGGCGACTTCGGCATCGCCCGGCTCCACGAGGGGTCGACCATGACCGCGACCGGCACGACTATGGGGACCGTCTCGTATATGGCGCCTGAGCAGTTGGAGGACCACCAGGTGGGGCCAGCGGCCGACATCTGGTCCCTGGGCATCATCCTGCTCGAATGCCTGACCGGTCGACGTGTTTACGAGGGAGCACCAAGCGAGGTGCTGGCCCGGCGGCTCGCGGGACCCGTGGTGCTGCCCGCGGAACTGCCGGTGCCCTGGAAGTTGGTGCTCACCGGAATGCTCACCCATCGCCCGGACCAGCGTCTCGAGGATTTCCACGTGGCCGCACTGCTCGCCACCGTGGCCTACGACGCGCCGTGGTCGGTGCCCGACGACGACGTGACCAGCCGAGTGAGCGTTAGCGGGACAGGCAGCAACACGGTGATGATGCCCGCCGTCGCGGGAGCCGCCGTCACCGGCGATGAGACCCGGATCATCAAACCGACACGGACGGTCGTCGATACCAAGAAACCTTTCAAATGGGGCTCGCGAGTGCTGTTGCCGATCGTCGTGGTGGCCGCGATAGGCCTCGGGCTTTACTTCGCCTTGGCGTCGAGCCCCACGAAGTCTCCACCCACCACGACCACCCGGCCGCCGGTGACCACCACCACGATCCTGGCCGGCACGGCGGCGCTCAACGCGTTGAAGAGTCAGGTCCTGGCCGGTGAAACCGCCGGCAACCTCGACGCCGCGTCGGGGCAGACGATCACCCAGCAGGCCGGTTTCGCGCAGGCCGACTACACCGCGGGCAAAACCCAACAGGCCGTCGTGGATCTCCAGACCGTCGCGGGCACCATCGCCAGTGGGGTCTCGAACCACACCATCGGTCCCGTCGAGGGCCAACTGCTGCAGAGCGACCTTCAACTCCTCGCGGGCGCGCTCAACTTGAGTTCGGTAGTCACGACCACCACGACCACCACGTCCACCACGTCTACCACGACGACGGTGCCAACGATTGGCAACGGCAACGGCAACGGCAACGGTCCGGGCAACGGCAACGGCAACGGGAATGGTTAGGGTCACTCGGACCTGATTCGAACCCGGGATACTTTGTGACTCGCTGCAGCGGGCGGATGGACCACGTTTCGACCTCACGTCGCGTGTTCTTAATCACCTCGCGAGAAGTAACATTCGAGGACCCGAGCAAGGAGATACTTCGTTGACCGCCGTCGTCGATATCCTCACCGTTGGTTACGTCGGTGATCGTGTGGCCGGAACCGTGGTTTTGGTGCGTGAGAATGACGCCGTCATCGTCGTCGACCCGGGCATGGTCTCGAGTCGTGATTCCATCCTTTCGCCGCTTCACGACCTGGGTGTGGCGGAGGACAGCGTCACCGACGTGATCTTCAGCCATCACCACCCTGACCACACGCTCAACGCCGCGCTCTTTGAGAACGCCAGTTTCCACGACGTGTGGGCCATCTACCGCGATGACGTGTGGGACGACCGAACCGATGTCATCGAAGGTGCGCCGTCGGTGACCTTGCTCGACACCCCGGGACACACCCCACAGGACATCTCGACCTTGATCGAGACCGACGAGGGCCTCGTGGTGTGTACCCATCTGTGGTGGTCGAGCGAGGGGCCGACGATCGATCCGCTCGCGGCGGATCAATCGCAGCTCGAGGATTCTCGGCGCAAGGTACTGGCGCTACACCCTTCGCTGATCATTCCGGGTCACGGTCCTGCGTTCAACCCCAGTGGTTTGACGGGGTAGCGCTTTCTCGCGCCCATCAAGGCCGCAGTTCGAGAGACATAAGGCATCATTTTTGGTGACACCACGTGGATCGCTTTTCTGGCGGTCGTCTCGATGTGACGCCAGCGCCGGTCGAACCGGCCCCACCGTATAGTGGAAAGTGGTGGGGCCGTGAGCGAAAATCTGGATGAACTGATCCTTGATTTACTTGAGTGGCTGGGACCCGAGCCGCGTCCTTACGGCGAAGTTCTCGACGCCTGGCGTACGTCGTGCCCTCGCCTGCCCGTCTGGGAAGAGGCCAACGATCGCGGTTTCATTCTGCGACAGAGCCTGCCGGGCCGTGGTTCATTCATCGCGGTCTCGCCATCGGGGGCCGAGCACCTGTTGCGCCGTCGCTCGATGGTGTGAGCGACGCCAAGGTCGGCCGTTCAGCGGAGGCGGTTCACACCCCGCACGCGACCGCCGGTCCGGGCTGGCCCAGGCAGTTGACGGCCTGCAGGTTTCTTCTGGTGCAGTCCATGAGCCAGCGACGTGCGACGTCGGATAACCGGTCGCACACCCAGTCCCAGTGCAGCGACACCACGTCGCCCGGCGCCAGGTCCTCAACGAAGCCGTCGCCGTCCCTCGCTCGGCGCACAACCTCGAGCCTCTCCGGTCCGAGGCATAGGCGCGATCCTTCGAATTGGAGCGGGTGCGACGTCACCGTCAGGAAGTCGCCTGCTACGCCGACAACGAGGCCCCAGCGGATCCGACAGCGGTCCAGGATCTCGAGCGGCGCTCCTTCCTTGCCGGCGCGCAGGAGCCCGAGCCACGGATAGACCGCGAACACGTGGAAGCTGTGCTGGATCACCCCCCCGGTGAAGGCCGCGGAGACCAGCGGTTCGAAGTGACCAGCGCTCCGGCGGGCGAAACGGTCATCCAGCGACGCGGCGAGCGCCGACGCCGGGACGCGCCGGGCGAGCTCGTTGCCCACCCAGTAAGCCTCGACGACCCGGCGGTCGAGCGGATCGGCGATCGCGTTGCAGCCGGCGATCAGTTCTAAGTACGGCCACGCCCCTTCGAACTGTTTCGCCAGCTGGGTCAGCACGTCGATCCCGCCGCCGCGGGTCGCCGACTCGATGAGGGCGTCCGAGTCGCTCGGACCGCAGTAGCCCAACTCATTGGGCGCGTAGGCGTAACGGGCGAAGAGCGCCGGACCCGACGCTGACCACTCACTCGGCGGGTCAGACCCGAGGATCATCAGCGCGTCACCGTGCCGCGACGCGTGGACCGCAGCGCGCGGGCTGCGCCCGCCCAGACCACCAGTCCCGCTCCGGCGACGATGAGCACCAGCCCGATGGTGGCGGTCGTCGTCGCGGCGGTTCCGGCCATGAGTTGCAGGAGCCAGGTGACGACGGCGCTCGCCACGAGTACGGAGGTCACGTCGAGAGCCCGAGCCCGCGCGAGAGCCGTCATCCATGTGGCGACGTAGCCACTCAGCAACAGCCCGGTGGCCAGCACCCACGCGATCTGGTGCGCGTCGAGCGCCACGAGCGACGAGAGGGACCCGTTGACCCACAGGTAGCCGACCAGGGCCAGCGTTCCCACCGCCATGCGAACGAGCGAGATCGTGGCTGGCGACACCTCGCGCAACAGGCGCTTGGCCACCACGACCTCGATGGCCCACAGTACGGTGGACGTGAGCACGTAGAGCTCACCTCTGGTAGGCGCCAACTGCCCCACGCCGCCGGCGACGATGATCTCGCCGGACACCAGCAGGGCGATCGCCGCGACGTTCCACCACTGGACCTTCTCTCGCAGGATCGGCACCGCGAGCACCACCACCCAGAGCACCATGGTGTCGCGCCAGAACGCGGCGGACGCCGGCGTGCTCGCCGCCAGTCCGTTGAAGAAGAGCACGAAGGCGAGCCCCCCACCCACGATTCCTACGTAGGTCAGGCCGAGCCAGTGGCCTGCGCCGTGTCGCGACGCATCCGAAGGCCCTGACGTCACGAAGTTGGCCGGCGCCGAGCCCGGGCTTCGCTGACGGATGCGCCAGCCCACGAGGGCAGCCAGTCCCAGGACCATCGCCGCCACCGCATTTTTTGCCGTCGTGTAGAGCGCGGGAGAGGAGACCGAGTGCACGCCGTAGCTGTTGACGAAGACTGAGACCCCGCTCAACAGGGCCGTGATGCCGGCCACGTACATTCCCGCCAGGCGCGGCGTGGGACCGGCCCTCATGACCGCACCCGATCGAGCACGGTGCAGTCCGCATCCTGTCGGCCGCGACGGATCTCGGCCACCGCGCGCTGCGCGTCGAGCGTGTCGATTCGATCTATGACGTAGCCGCTGTGAACGACGACCCAGTCGCCCGCTTGCGGCGCCGGACCGTCGAGGGCGAGCAGAGAAGCCCTTGAGATGAGTCCCTCGATGTTCTCGACGAACACGTTCTTGGCGTCCACGTTGTCGACGACCCTTTCTAAACAGCTCACGCACATTATTGGGCCTCCTTTATCAGATCCACCACCAGGCGCACCGCTTCGGGCACGGCGGCCTGCACCTTTTCGCTCAGGCCTTGGCCGACGTCGAACCTCTCGCCTTCGATGCCCACCACCACCAGCCGCTGGGGCGCCTGACCTAGGGCCCGGGCCAGGCGCAGCACGCCCGCCAGGCCGATGCCGTGGGTGCTCGCCAGACCGGCCACGGGTTGGGAGTCGCTGTCGAACTGCGAGACGTGCTCCACGTCCAGCTCGAGCGTCTGCACCGTGCCGGTCGGTGCCCCCGAACTGACGGCGTCGACCACGACGACGAGGTCCGCCCCGTTCCACACCCCCAGCAGATCGAGGGGGTCGCTCAGCGGTCCCACGTTGTGCGACAGCGAGGACTGCGCGACCGCCTGTTCGGCGACTAGAGGTCCGACCCCGTCGTCGTGACGGTACTCGCTGCCGAACCCGGCCACCACAACCTTGACGGCCAAAGCACTCATGATCGGTCAACGCTGAGGTCGAGGAAATGCGCCGCGCACGAGATGCACGGGTCGTGATTGCGAACCGCCTGCTCGCAGCGTCGCTGCAGCTCGTCGTCGCCCAGCGAGAGTCCACCTTCGACGACCCGGCGAAGGTCGTCCTCGATGCTGAGCTGATTCTGGGAGGTCGGGGGCATGATGCGAGCACGACGGATGATGCCGAGGTCGTCGATGTCGTACTGGTGCAACAGCAGCCCGCGTGGCGCCTCGGTGGCGGCGGTGCCGGTCGCCTCCCTGGCAACCACCTCAACGGCTGGCTGGCTGGGGGGCTCGTAACCGTCCACCAGGGTGAGCGCCTCATCGCACGCGACGACGAGTTCTATCGCGCGCACCACGATGCTGCGAAACGGATTGATGCACGGCGAGGTCAATGCGGCCGACGAGGCGGCCTGGCGGGCCACCTCCGGCAGGCGTGCCCAGTTGAGGGCGAACCGCGCCAGGGGACCGGTGAGGTATCGGTCGCTTCCCCCCAGCGTCGCCTGCAGGGCGGTGGAACGGGCCACGTGCTCCTCGACGACGAAGTCGGCGAACTGCGCCGCACGCAGATGGAGGCCATCCGAGGTGCGGGGGTCCCCGCCATCGATCGCGTAGCGACCGGGCTGGTCGAGCGCCACGAAGCGGTAGTCGCTCGACACGTCGGGAAACTCGAAGCCCGAGACCCACGCCACGGTCTCGAGCGCTTGGTCGCGGGCCCGACGAAGCGGCTCGGCCAGGGCGCTGATCGAAGCGACGTCCGGCGCGCGGTAGAAGCCGCCGACGCGAACGTTGACCGGGTGCACCGCCCGCCCCCCGACGGTCCGCATCACCAGATTCCCGGTTCGCTTCAGGTCGAGGCCCCGCGCGACCGTGCCCGGGTCGCGCTCCGCCAACTGCACGGCGTCGTCGCAGCCGAGGAAGTCCGGAGCGTGCAGCAGGTAGATGTGCAGCGCGTGGCTCTGGATCCACTCCCCGCAGTACAGAAGCCGACGCAGGGCCGAGATCCGTTCGTCGACGACGACGCCACACGCGTCCTCCATCGCGAGGCAGGCGGACATCTGATATGCCACCGGGCAGATCCCGCAGATCCGCGCAGTGATGTCGGGTGCTTCGCTGAAGTGCCGGCCCACGAGCAGCGCCTCGAAGTAGCGAGGCGGCTCGAAGATCTCGAGCGCCACGTCGGTGACCAGACCGTCCTCGACGCGCACACGCAGCGATCCCTCTCCCTCGACGCGCGATACGCCTTCGGCGCTGATCGTGCGGTTCGCTTTCGTACCGTGGGTCATGGTCCTGGCTCCTCGTGTGTCGGACGTCCGACCCGTGGGTTGGCGACGCGGCTGTACAAGGCCTGGGCCTGCTCGACGAAGCCCGGCGCTGCGGCATTGAAGGTGCCAAAGAGGCGAGCCACTGCGTCGTTGGACGTGCCGAGCTGTCGCAGCTTCATCGTCAGAGCACCACAGTTGGCGCTTTCGCTCGGCCCGAAGCACCCAAAGCAGCCCCGGCCGATCGAGGGGCAGAGTGCCCCGCAGCCGGCCCTGGTCACCGGACCCAGGCACGCGGTCGCGCCGCCGACCAGCAGGCAGACCGTGCCTCGGGCCTTGCACTCCTGGCACACCGAGTGCGACGCGATGACCGGCCGGCGACCGGCGAGGAAGGCCAGCAACACCTCGAGGAGCTGGCCGCGGTCGATAGGGCACCCGTGCAGTTCGTAGTCGACGGCCACGTGCGACGAGATCGGCGTGGAACGGTCCAGCGAATCGAGGTATTCCGGGTGCGCGTAGACGGCGCCCGCGAACTCGCCCGGGGCGACGAAGTTGCGCAACGCCTGTACGCCGCCGGCCGCGGCGCACGCGCCGATCGTCACCAGGTAGCGCGTGTTGGACCTGACGGCCTTGATGCGCTCGACGTCCTGGGCGGTGGTGATGGAGCCTTCGACCAGCGATATGTCGTAGGGCCCTTCAATCGTGGCGCGCGACATCTCGGTGAAGTGTGCGATGCGCACCGCCTTGGCCAAATCGAGGAGTTCATCCTCGCAGTCCAGCAGGCTCAGCTGGCAGCCGTCGCACGAGGCGAACTTCCACACGGCCATCGTGGGCCGTTCGGTGATGACGTCGGAGGAGCTCATCGTTCACGCTGCGTGAGGAGTTCGGCCACCAGGCCGGCGTACGGGAGGACGGGACCGTCCCGGCAGAGCACGTAGGGCCCCAGCTGACAGTGCCCGCACCAGCCGACACCGCATTGCATGTTTCGCTCGAGCGAGACGAGTATCGACTCGGGATCGACCCCGAGATCCACCAGGGCCCGCGCCGTGAAGCGCATCATTATCTCGGGCCCGCAGATGAGCGCCCTCGCGTTCTTCGGATCGAAGCCCGCGTCCCCGAGCAGCGAGGTGACCAGGCCGACGTGGCCGCCCCAGGCCGACGCGGCGCGGTCCACCGTCAGTGCGACTTTCGCGCCACGGCGAGCCCACGACTCCAGGTCGACGTTGAAAACGACCTGGGAGGGCTCGCGAGCGCCGACGAGCACGAAGACCCGCCCGGCCCCGCCCTCGCTCGCTCGCACCAGTTCCTCGACGGCACCACGAAGCGGCGCCAGTCCGATTCCCCCGGCGACCACCACGGTGTCGCGGTGGTCCGTGTCGGTGACCTCGTCGGCGCGAGCGATCCGCCAGTCGCTGCCGAACGGGCCCCGGACGCCGACCAGGTCGCCGACGCGACTGCGACAGAGCGCGCGCGACACGGCGCCGACGTCTCGCACGCTGTGATGCAACCGACCTTCGCCCGGTGCGCCGCTCAGCGATATCGCGACCTCACCTACCGCGAAGGCACTCAGCATGTTGAACTGGCCGCACCGATAGTTCATCAACGGTCCCTCGAGGGGCTCGAGCAGCAGCGTCGTGACGTCGGCCGTCTCTTGGATGCGCTCCGCGACGCGGTGAAGGAACGGCGTCATGGGACTCGCTGCGACGGGCGCCGCGGTCGGGTGAGTCGACGTGAGCGTCGGGTCAGCGTTCACGTTGATCCCCGTAGAGGTCCAACAGCCGCATCCGCGTGGCCTGGAGGCGCGCGAGCAGCGTCACCGAGACCCTCGACAGGAGCGCGAAGCCTAGCGACGGATCGGCCAGGGCCTTGGCGCGCAGGCAGGCACCGTCGATCGCGATGCATCCGATCGGATCCATGGCCCGCGCGTCGAAGGTCCATCGGTAGGGAGGCACCAGCCAGCTCCAACCGACGACGTCGCCCGGCCCGGCGGTCTCGATGACGACGATCCCTCGACCGGGGGCGTGCACGTCGATCGACACGCGCCCTCGTCGCAGCAGGTAGAACGTGTCGGCGCTCGCGCCCTCGGCGCAGAGCAGCTCATCCGGCGCGAAGACCACGTTGGTCGAGCATCCGGCGATCAGCTCGAGGGTTCCCTCCTCCAGGCCCGACAGGAAAGGGTGCGAGGCCACCAGCTCTCTCATGGTCGTGCTCATGGTTCGCTCCCGGACGACGAGGTCGAAGCAAACACCGCGTCGCTCGCGGCGATGGCGGCGACCTCCTCGGTGATGTCGATGCCCACGGGACACCAGACGATGCAACGACCGCAGCCGACGCATCCGGTGGAGTCGAACTGGTCCCACCAGGTCGAGAGCTTGTGGGTCATCCATTGCCGGTAGCGCGACGCCGAGGACGCCCGCACCGCGCCGCCGTGAAGGTAGGAGTGCTCGAGGTCGAAGCACGACGACCAGGTCCGGTTGCGCTCGAGCGCGCCGGAGAGGTCGCTGGTGTCGTGGACGTCGCTGCAGAAGCAGGTGGGACACACCATCGTGCAGTTGGCGCACGAAAGGCATCGTTGCGCGACGTCGGCCCACCGCGGGCTTTCGACGTTGCGGGCGAGCAGGCTCGCGACCCCGTCGAAGGGTAATGAACGCTTCATCGCGCGCGTCGCCCCGTCGAGGATGCGCGAGCGAGTGGCGAGGTCGTGTTCGCGCGCCGGGCGAGTCGGGATCGACGAAAGCACGTCGGCGCCGCGCGGCGTTCCCGCCCTCACGACGAATCGGTGGCCCTGCTCGTCGTTGAGCTCGGTGAGCGCCAGATCGAACCCCTCGGCGATCCCCGGTCCGCTGCGCATCGACGCGCAGAAGCAGGAGTCGGCGGGACTCGCGCACTCGACCACCGCGATGAAGACCGTGTCGCGGCGGTCGTCGTAGCGCGGGTCGCGGTGCGAACCGTCCTGGAGCACACGGTCGAGGATGCCGAGCGCCGCCACGTCGCACGGTCGCGCGCCGACGATGGCCAGGGGCGACGAAGGCCGTTCGGGCGCTTTGAACACGATCGTGTCGCCTACGACCTCTCCCCGCCAGAGGACTTGCGTCGGGGGGAAGAACTCCGGCTTCCACGACCCCGGCCCGACGGCCCACCCGAAGAGCCCTTCGTCGTCGCCCGTCACCACCGCGTAGTGCCCGGGCGACTGCAGGTCGTGCACCCCCTTGGGCAGGTCGGCGACGGATTGGAGGGGGCCGGGCACGACGGCCCCCTCACGAAGGGTGGGTCCCATCACCTCATAGCCGAGCGCGTGCAGGCGGGCCACGAGTTGGTTAAGCCCCTCAACATCGATCACCACGATGGCGCGCGCGGGCACCGACATTGAAGGGGCGTCAGTGGTCGTGCGCACCGGTCCAACCCTCTGGTTCACGATGCGGCGCACGATTAGGGTGCGAGGACGTGCGGAAGGCGCCGAGGCACGGAACCTTCGGTGCAGCGTTGCGCGCACCCGGACCCATCTCGTCGTGTGCCGCACACCTGGGCTTCATTGCGTGTCCTCCGATCAGCAATTTCAGCTACACCGGTATTGTGCAGCGACCTGGGACGGAAGGACTAGGGCAAAACGTCACGAATTCGCCGCCCTCGGGCGCGAGCCGGGGCGGATGATGGGCGTCGTGCGGTGACGTCTGCCTGGACCGATGTCAGTGCTCGGTAATAACGTGGCGAGAAATGAAGTCATGAAGACGAGGAGAGACCATGACCACACTCAAGAACCGACCCAACACCGCGCTCCTGGTGATCGACGTCCAGAATGGCGTCGTCGCCGAGGCCTTCGAACGAGACGCGGTCGTCGCCAACATCAAGAGCATCGTCGCCAAAGCGAGGGAGGAACAGGTTCCCGTCGTCTGGGTCCAGCACTCCGACGAGCAGCTGTCAACGGGCAGTGACCCGTGGAGGATCGTGCCCGAGTTGGACCCGAGCGAGACCGAGCCGCTCGTCGCGAAGAACTACGGTGATTCCTTCGAGGACACGAACCTCGAAGCGGTGCTCGCGGACCTCGAAGTAGGGCGACTCGTCGTCGTCGGCGCGCAGACCGACGCCTGCATCCGTTCCACCCTGCACGGAGCGTTCGCTCGAGGCTACGACGCAACGCTGGTGAGCGACGCCCACACCACCGAGGATCAGTCGCAGTGGGGCGCGCCGTCGCCGGACCTGGTCATTGCGCACACCAACCTCTACTGGACGTACCAGGATGCGCCGGGACGCACGGCCGGCACGGTCGAGACCAAGGACGTCGACTTCGCCAGTTCGTCCTGACGACCCTCGCCGGTTGACCGGCCGAGGGGGCGGGGCGCCCTACCCGCCCGGGGTCTTCTTCAGACGGGCGATGACGTCATCGACGACCTCGCTGGTGGACGACTCGCCCGCCAGGTCGAAGGTCCGGATCCCTTCTGCGGCGCCCGCCAGCGTGGCCGATCGAAGCCGGGTGCCGGCGTCGCGATAGCGAGCATCATTCAGGTGCACGGCCGCCTGATCGAGCAGCGCGGCCCCGGCCAACAGCATGGCCATCGGGTTGGCCACGTTCTTTCCCTGCAGCGACGGTGCGGTGCCGTGCGGGGCCTCGGCCATGGCCACCTGGGGGTGGAGGTGCTCGTCGAGGGAGAGCAGCACCGACTCGGCCCCGGCGATCGAGCCGAACATGGCCAGCACCAGGTCGCTCAGGCAGTCGCCGTCGCGGTTGAGCGCGGGGATGACCAGCGTCTGGTCGTGGATCTCGGTCAAGAGCCCGGCGTAGGAGGCGTCGATGAGCGTCGGTCGGTAATGCACCCCGGGGTGACGCCGAGCGGCCGCGTCCATCTCCTCCTTGAGCATTCCCTCGTAGACCGGCGAGACGGTCCACTTCGGTCCGCCGTAGACGAGGCCGTTGACCTGCTCGGCGGCCTGGAAGGCGTACTCGGCGACGAAGCGACAGTTGGAGCGTTCGATGCGCTCCGTGCGCCACGCCACCTCGTCATCCTGGCCGGCCTCGCCCTGGCGTCCCTCGTCCGCGCCGTAGGCGTCGCCGACGGCCATGCGCACCACGATGATCGGGGCCCCCGCCGCGACGCTCGGCGAGACGCCGGGGATGCGCCGTCCCGTGCGCACGATGACGGACCCCCCGATGCCCTCGCGCAGGATTCGATTGGGCGAGCCGACGCCGCCGATCTCGGGCGGGGTGACGGTGGCGGCCTTGAGGCCGAGTCCAGAGTCGAGCATCGCGGCCGCCGCGTCGCGCACGACCTGGTTGTCGCTCGAGCGCCGGCTGGCCAGCGAGAGGTCGTAGTGCACGAGTTCGAGCGGCAGGCCGAGCACGTCCGGGGCCAGGGCCCGCAGCGCTTCTTCCAGCAGCTCCTGTCCGGTCTCGTCACCGTCGCAGACGACGATGGTCGCGGGGGATTTGGTCACACGTCATTCTTCCATACGCGCTTTCGACTCCCGTCAGCCGTGTCCCCGAGATCGGGCCGACGCTGCGACTACCGGCGAAGCGCGGAGGCGATCACCGCACCCACCTGCTCGACTTCGAGCAGGAAGCCGTCGTGTCCGAAGTCCGAGGAGATCGTGGCCAGAGGCGACGCGTGCGGCAGCAGGGACACCAACTGTTCCTGCAGGGCGAGCGGGTAGAGGCGGTCCGAGACGATGCCCGCGACGGTGACGGGGATTGGGACGGATTTGAGCGCCAGCTCGACGCCGCCGCGCCCTCGTCCGACGTCGTGATGGTTCATGGCCTCGCTCAGCACGATGTAGCTGTTCGGATCGAAGCGGGCGCCCAGTTTGGCTCCCTGGTAACCGAGGTAGGACTCGATGGCGTAGTGGCCCTTCCCTGCGGTCTCGCCCTCGACCTGGAGGGCCCGTCCGAAGCGCGTCTCGAACTCGAGCTCGGTGCGGTAGGTGAACTGGCCGAGCCCGCGGGCGATGGCCAGCCCCTCGTAGGGCGCGCGGTCGCTTGCGTAGTAATCACCGCCCGCGAAGTCGGGGTCGAGGCGGATGGCGCGCACCTGCAAGGAGCTCAGCGCGATCTGGTCGGCCGTCGCGGCGGCGCCCACGGCCAGCACCACGGCGTGTCGCGTGCGCGTGGGATGGCCCACCGCCCACTCGAGCACGCGCATGCCGCCCATGGACCCTCCGACGACGCCGGCCCAGGTCTCGATATCGAGGTAGTCGGCCAGGGCGACCTCGACCTCGACCTGGTCGCGGATCGTGATGACGGGGAAGCGCGACCCGTAGTAGTCCCCGTCGGGGGCCAGCGACGACGGTCCCGTCGTGCCCTGGCACGCGCCGAGCACGTTGGGACAGACCACGAAGTACCGGTCGGTGTCCATGGCCAGGCCCGGCCCGATGACGCCCCGCCACCAGCCCGGCGTCAGGTGGCCCTTCCCTGCGGTCTCGCCCGCCGCGTGGGAGTCACCGGTCAAGGCGTGCAGCACCAGCACCGCGTTGGAGCGGGTCTCGTCGAGCGTCCCCCAGGTCTCGTAGGCGACGGTCACCGATTCGAGTTGACCTCCGCCTTCCAGGATGAACGGCTGGCGTCCGCCCGTCAAGGTGACGAACTTTCGGTGTCCCGGATCGTCGCCGGGGCTCCAGAAGCCGGACGAGAGGGGCGTCACGCTCCCTTGGCCGCGTGGAAGCCCGCCTCGAGGTCGGCCAGGATGTCCTCGATGGACTCGATGCCGACCGACAGGCGCACCAGTTCCGGGCTCACGCCGGTCGTCACCTGCTCTTCGTCGGTCAACTGGGAGTGCGTGGTCGAGGCGGGGTGGATGGCCAGGCTTCGCACGTCACCGACGTTGGCCAGGTGGCTGAAGAGCGAGAGCCCCTCGATGAATCGCTGGCCCGCTTCGATCCCGCCGTCGATGCCGAAGGCCAGGATCGAGCCCCCGCCCTTGGGCAGGTAGCGCAGCTGGCGCTCGTGCCAAGGGCTCGACTCGAGGCCGGGGTACTTGACCCACTGGACCTCGGGACGGGCCTCGAGCCAGTTGGCGACCGCGACGGCGTTGGCCACGTGGCGCTCCATGCGCAAGCTCAGGGTCTCGACGCCCTGGATGAAGAGGAAGGAGTTGAAGGGCGCGATGGCGGGACCCAGATCGCGCAGATACTGCAGGCGCGCCTTCAAGACGTAGCGGGCCGGGAACAGGAAATCGGGCAACTGGCCGAAGACCAGGCCGTGGTAGCTGGGGTCGGGCTCGGTGAAGCTCGGGAAGCGACCGCTGTTCTCGTAGTCGAAGGTCCCTCCGTCGACGATCACGCCGCCAATCGACGTGCCGTGGCCGCCGAGGAACTTGGTGGCCGAATGGACCACGATGTCCGCGCCGTGGGCCAGGGGTTGGGCCAGGTAGGGCGACGCCAGGGTGTTGTCGACGACAAGGGGGATCTTGTTCTCGTGCGCGACCTTGGACACGCCCTCGAAGTCCAGGACGTCGCCCTTGGGGTTGCCGAGCGTCTCGGCGTAGAAGGCCTTGGTGTTCGGTCGTATCGCGGCGGCCCATTCGTTGAGGTCGTCGGGGTCGTCTACGAACGTCGTCTCGACGCCCAGCTTGGGCAGCGTGTAGTGGAAGAGGTTGTAGGTGCCGCCGTAGAGCGACGCGGACGAGACGATGTGCCCGCCGTTCTCGGCCAGGTTGAGCAGGGCGATCGTCTCGGCGGCTTGGCCTGAGGCCACCGCCAGGGCGGCCACGCCGCCCTCGAGCGAGGCGATGCGCTCCTCGAACACCGCCTGGGTGGGGTTCATGATGCGCGTGTAGATGTTGCCCAGTTCGGCCAAGCCGAAGAGCGCGGCCGCGTGGGCGGTGTCGCGGAAGACGTAGCTGGTGGTCTGATAGATCGGGGTGGCCCGGGCGCCGGTGGTCGGGTCCGGGGCCGCGCCCGCGTGAATCTGACGTGTTTCAAATCCCCATTCGCTCACGATGGTCTCCTTTGTCGCTCGCGTCGGTCGAGCCGCGATTGTGGTGTGTTCGCCGATACTAGAGAAACCTGATGGAACTTGTCAACTTTAGGTTCGAAATCTTGGCCGACGAGTGCGGGTCGCGTGGCCGCACCGATCATGACCGACCGACCTAACGACCGACGCGCGAGGTGCTCGCGTCGGACTGTTCGGACGCGTCGGGACCGTCGTCGAGATAGGCGCCCGTCGTGCCGGCTCCGACGTCGGCCATGGCGATCTCGCCCGCGCCGGAGAGCCCCACCTCGACGTCATCGCTCAAGGTGTGAAAGACCTGGGACTGGCCGGCGCCGCGCAGCCAGGAGAAGAGGGCGCCAATGAAGCAGGCCACCGCCGCCATCATGAAGGCCAGACGCAGCCCGTGCGCGAAGGGACCCGAGATGAGGTCGGGGAAAAAGCCTTGGCTCAGGAGCACGTGCGAGTTGACCGCGTGTGAGGCGAGCACGACCGGGCTCAGGATCTCCTTCAAGGGGTTGATACCGAGGAAGGCGGCGAAGAGGCTCCCGATGGGCGGCACGTGCGACGCCGCGGCGGCCGCGGCGTGAGGCACGCCCTGCGCGGTCAGTCCCTTGATGAGGGCCTGGGGCAACCTCGCCGCCAGCCCGATGGTGATGACCGTGAAGAAGAAGCCCATGGACAGCACGGCGGCCGAGTTCTGGAAGGTGTTGAGCATGCCGCTGCCGGCCCCGCGCTGGTGGTCGGGCAGGCTGTTCATGACCGCGCTGGTGTTGGGGGCCGCGAACATGCCCATGGAGAAGCCCACCAGCAGGATGAGGAAGGCGAAGATGGGGTACGAGAAGTTCATGGGCAGCAGCGTGAGTCCGATGAGGCTGAGGCCGGTGAGGATGAGGCCGATCGTGGCGAAAGGGCGGGGTCCGTGGCGGTCGGCCAGCCGGCCCGAGAGCGGACCGGACAGGAAGAACCCCACGGTCAGGGGGACCATGTAGATGCCGGCCCACAGCGGCGTGCGCGCGAAGCTGTAGCCGTGACGGGGCAACCAGATGCCCTGGAGCCAGATGATGAGGATGAACTGCAGCCCGCCTCGCGCCAGTGCCAGCATGAGTCCCGCGAGGTTGCCCATGGCGAAGGACCGGCTCTTGAAGAGGTCGAGGTGGAACATCGGGTCGGTGGAGTGCAGCTCGACCACGACAAAACCACCGAGGATGGCGATCCCGCCGAAGAGGCACGCCAGGACGAATGGGCTGGACCAGCCCATGGTGTGACCCCCGTAGGGCTCGAGCCCGTAGACGATGCCGGTGAGCACGGCGATCAGCCCCACCGCGAAGCTGATGTTGCCCGCCCAGTCGATCGTCGCCTTCAGGCGCCGGCCATTGTCGCGCAGCTTGAGGTGGGCCCACACGGTGCCGAAGAGGCCGAAGGGCACCGAGACGAGGAAGACCAGGCGCCACTCGAGCGGGGCCAGCACGCCGCCCAGGATGAGGCCGAGGAAGGAGCCGCCGATCGCGGCCACGCCGTTGATGCCCAGGGCGAAGCCCCGTTCGTCGGCGGGGAAGGCGTCGGTGATGATCGCGTTGGAGTTGGCGAAGAGGAAGGCCCCGCCGACGCCCTGGCCGACCCTCATGACGATGATCCACAGCGCGGCGGTGGTGCCCGTCATCCACGTGACCGACAGCAGGATCGAGAAGATGGTGAAGATGGCGAAGCCCAGCGTGTACATCCGCACCCGTCCGAAGATGTCGCCCACCCGGCCGAGGCTCACCACGAGCACGGAGGTCACCAGCAGGAAGCCCATGAGGATCCAGAGGAAGTACGTGGTGTTGCCGGGCGCCAGGGGGTTGAGCTTGATGCCCCGGAAGATGTCCGGCAGCGCGATGAGCAGGATCGAGCCGTTGACGGTGGCCATGAGTATGCCGATGGTCGTGTTGGAGAGGGCGATCCACTTGTAGTGCAGGGACCGGCCTTCTGGGGCCATCGTTTCGTTCAGCATCGTGGATCTCCTCGAAGGACCGGGGCGTGGCAACCGTCACCCGGCCTATTAAGTAGTTAGTTAGAGACAACTAACTATATACTCGGAATAATGAAGGGTTCAAGCGCCGTGGTCAGGTCGAAGCCAGAAAAGAAGGGCGAGGCCGTTCGCGAGGCAGCTGGACTGCTGGTGGCCATTACGCGGATCACTCGTCAATTGCGCGCCCGCTCGCGCCTGGTGAGCGACGACGTCACTCCTTCCCAGACGTCCGCGCTCGCGCGGATCGAACAGTTGGGGCCGCTGCGCCTGGGCGCGCTGGCCGAGATCGAAGGCACCTCGGCGGCGACCATGTGTCGGGTGGTGGACGGCCTGGAGGAGCGACGGCTGATCGCGAGGGTTCCCGATCCTCACGACGGTCGCGCGAGCAACCTGCAGTTGAGCGACGAGGGCGGCGCGCTGTTGAACGAGCTGCGCGCGCGCAGCACGGAGGTCCTTCGTCGGGCCCTGGCCGAGTTGAGCGCCAGCGAACGCAGCACGGTGATCGAGACCATCGCGGTGCTCGAACGACTGAGCGATCTGCTCAACAGCGGCGACCTCTAACTTCTTGGCGCCGTCGGTTTCGAATTAGACGGCGGTATTCTCCTCGGCCGCCTCAACCGCTAGGTGCGGGACCACGCGCTCGAGCCACTTGGGCATCCACCAGTTGGCCTTGCCGAAGAAGTGCATGAGCGCGGGCACCAGCACCGTGCGAAGGACCAGGGCGTCGATGAGGACCGCCCCGCCCAGTCCGATGCCGAATTCCGCGATGATCCTCTCGCCGCCGACCGCGAAGGCCAGGAACACGCAGATCATGATGAGCGCCGCCGCCGTGATGACGCGCCCGGTGTTGGCCTGGCCGTGGATGATGGCCCCCTCGTTGTCGCCGGTGTTCACCCACTCCTCGTGCATCCGCGACACCAGGAAGACCTGGTAGTCCATCGAGAGGCCGAAGAGGATGGCGATCATGATGATGGGCAGGAACGATTCAATCGGTCCCGTGCCCGATCCGATGACGGAACTTCCCCAGCCCCACTGAAAGACCGCCACCACCAATCCGAAGGACGCGACCACCGCGAGCAGGTTCATGAGGGCCGCGGTCAGCGGGATCAGAACGCTGCGGAAGGCGACCATGAGCAACAGGCATCCCAAGATGACGATGACCGCCAAGAAGAGTGGGATCTTGCTGTCGAGCACGCTCGAGAAGTCGTTGGACAGTGCCGTCTGACCGCCCACGAAGATCTGCGTGTGCGAGGAGGCCGTCACCTCGGGGATATCCGTGTCGCGCAGGGTGGTGATGAGTTGGGACGTCTGGGTGTCCTGCGGGCTGGTGGTGGCGACCACCGAAATGAGCGCCACCGTCCCGCCGGGGCTGAAGATAACCGGGCTGACCGTGGCGATCCCCGGCTTGCCCCGCAAGAAGATGTCGAGGTTCTGCATGGTGGCGCGGTCCTTGGCGCTGTGGATCGATCCCACCACCGAGAGCGGTCCGTTGAAACCGGGTCCGAATCCCTGCGCTATCTGGTCGTAGGCCAGGCGCGTCGTGGAGCCGGCGGGGTCCGAGCTCTGGTCGGAGAGGCCGAGGTGCAAGGAGAGGATGGGAATCGACAACAGGGCGATCGCTAAAAGGGCCAGTAACGTGAGTCGACGGGGGCTTCGCGCCACGTAATTGGCCCATCGCTGCCAGCCGCCCTGCACGACCGCACCCTCTGGTCCGTCGGCAGTGAGCTTTCGTCGCTCACGGCGGCTGAGCACACGCATCTTCTGGAACGCGAGTAGCGCGGGCAGCAACGTCAATGAGGCCATCATCGTGATGAACACCGTCAAGGCGGCGGCGGCACCCAGGCCGACCAGGAACGAGAAGCCGAGGATCAGCATGCCGAGCAGGGCCACGCAGACGGTGGCGCCGGCGAAGAGTACCGCTCTACCCGACGTGTCGATGGCGGTGATTATGGACTCCTCGACACTCATGCCCTGTCGCAGGTTCTGTCTGCTTCGCGTGACGATGAAGAGGGCGTAGTCAATTCCTACGCCCAGGCCGATCAACGAGCCGAGGATCGGCGCGAAGTTGGCAATGGAGAGGCCGTGGCTCAGCAAGGTCGTCGCGGCGGTGGCTATGCCGATGGCGAAGAGCGCCACCCCCAGCGGGAGCAGCATGGCGAAGAGCGAGCCGAAAGCCAGGAACAAGACGACGGCGGTGGCGATGAGGCCGAGGAATTCATCGGGGCTACCCGTGGGCGAAGTCAAATCACCGAAGGCGTTGCCACCGAAGTTGACCTGCAGGGAAGAGGACCGCATCGTTTCAGCGACGTTGACCACGTCCTGCACGTCGGACTTCTTAAGATCCTGCGCCTGCGCGGAGAAGTTGACGGTGGCGAAGGCGATCTTCCCGTTCTTGCTCATCTGAGAGGCGCCTACGCAGGTCGCCGCGGACGACGCGGGGCAGAAGGGTGACGTCACGGTGGCCACTTCGGGCAGCTTCGTGATCTTGGCCAGGGTGGCGTCGATTGATCGTTGGTGGCTGGCCAGCGTGCCGGTGGTGGCCTCGAAGACGATCTGGTCCACGTCGCCGGCCTTGGCTTTGAATCCGGACTTGAGCAGGTCGAGCGCGTGGACCGAGTTGGTGCCCGGGAGGCTGAACGTGTTGGAGTAATTCGAGCCAATCGAAAATGATCCGATGTTGATGCCAACGAAGAGGACGATCCAGGCGCCCAACACCAACCAGCGGTGGCGTACGCACAGGCGGGCTAAGGACTTCATGAGAAATGGTCTCCTGATGGGCGAAGGGGGGCCGAGTAAAATTCGATTGTGCTGTACTCGCCTTCCTACTGTAGGTGCAAACCCGATGCGTGACGCCAACTGGCCGACGCGCTTCGAAGGCCTCGAGTATCCCCAGGTGATCCCCGATCCCGACGATGTCCTGGCCGGCGGTCCTGCCCCCTGGTCGGTGTTGTCGGCCGCCGACCGACAGGGCTTCACGCTCGAGCGCGTGGTGCAGCGGCTTCGATCGAGCGGTCGTCACCTGGACGAAGGGCCGATACCCGGCGATCCCCGGGAGATGGAGGCAGTTGCCGACGCTTCGAGCCAACCGATCATCCATCGTTCCGCCGTCCTCGTGGCGCTGTTCGAGGAGGATGGGGAGGCCTACGTGGTCCTCACTCGCCGCTCCTCAGCACTACGATCCCATCGAGGGGAGATCGCCCTGCCCGGCGGCCGCAGCGACACGGACGAAGTTCCGATCGACACCGCCCTGCGCGAGGCCCACGAGGAGGTCGGGATTGACCCCGCGTCAATCACGCCCGTCGCCTGGCTGAGCCCTATCGTGACGTTCGCGTCGGGGTCGGCTATCTGGCCGGTGGTCGGCGCGCTGGCCGAGCGACCGGTGTTGGTGATCGACCCCGCGGAGGTCGATCGGGCCTTCGCCGTGACCCTCAAGGACCTGATGGCAGACGGCGCGTTCCTCGAGGAGCGCTGGCGTCGTGACGGGTTGCGACCCGGGTCCGACGACGACGGCTACTTCCCGATCCACTTCTACGCGGTGCCCGGCGACGTCATCTGGGGGGCCACCGCTCGCGTGCTCACCGAGCTGCTCTGCCTCGTCGCGGGGGTGACGTGGCCCGACACACAACGAGTCTGGGCGTAGTTTCGTCCATTAGATTAGAGACAACGCACACCTCATTTTGGGGTGGGCCGTTTCTGAGGTGGAGGACACGATGGCGGAAGTGGAGATCGGTATTTCTAAATCGGCCCGGCAGGCGTACGGGTTCGACGACATCGCGATCGTCCCCTCGCGACGCACCCGCGACCCCGAGGACGTCGACATCTCCTGGCAGATCGACGCCTACAAGTTCGAGCTGCCGCTGCTCGGCGCCGCGATGGACGGGGCGATCTCGCCCTCGACGGCCATCGAACTGGGACGCCTCGGCGGGCTCGGGGTCCTCAACCTCGAAGGCCTGTGGACCCGTTACGAGGACCCGATGCCGTTGTTCGAAGAGATCACCGAGCTCGACGACGACAAGGCCACCGCCCGCATGCAGCAGATGTACTTAGAGCCGATCAAGTTGGAGCTGGTGGCCGCGCGCATCAATGAGATGAACGCCGCGGGCATCGTCACCTCCGCCTCGGTGACGCCGGCCCGCACCGACTGGATGGCCTCGACGATCCTCGACGCCGGCCTCGACATCCTGGTCATCCAGGGCACCGTCGTGTCGGCCGAGCACGTGTCCAAGACCGTCGAGCCCCTCAACCTGAAGAAGTTCATCCGCGAGTTCGAACTGCCCGTCATCGTCGGCGGCTGCGCGAGCTACCAGGCCGCCCTACATCTCATGCGCACCGGCGCGGCCGGCGTGCTCGTCGGTGTCGGTCCCGGCAACGCCTGCACCACGCGGGCCGTGCTCGGCATCGGCGTACCCCAGGCCACGGCGATCGCCGACGTGGCGGGCGCGCGCATGCGCCACCTCGACGAGACGGGCGTCTACGTGCACGTCATCGCCGACGGCGGCATGAGCAAGGGCGGCGACATCGCCAAGGCCATCGCCTGCGGCGCCGACGCCGTGATGATCGGCTCGCCGCTCACCAGCGCGTTCGAGGCCCCGGCCCGGGGATTCCATTGGGGCATGGCGGCCTTTCACCCGACGCTGCCCCGGGGCACGCGGGTGCGCACCCAGGTTCGCGGTTCGCTGAAGGAGGTCCTGCTCGGACCGGCGCACGAGAACGACGGTCGCCTCAACCTCTTCGGCGCCCTTCGCACGTCCATGGCGACCTGCGGGTACGAGACCTTGAAGGAGTTCCAGAAGGCCGAGATCATGCTCGCCCCATCGCTGCAGACCGAAGGCAAACAGCTGCAGCGCTCCCAGGGCGTGGGCATGGGCCATTGACCGACACCGTCTTAGTCGTTGACTTTGGCGCGCAGTACGCGCAACTGATCGCCCGGCGTGTTCGCGAGGCGCACGTCTATTCCGAGGTCGTCCCCGCGGCCATCAGCGCCGAGGAGGTGACGGCCAAGGCACCGCGGGCCATCATCCTCTCCGGCGGGCCCAAGTCGGTCTACGAGGTGCCCGCACCGTCGCTTGACCCGCGAATCTACGAACTGGGCATCCCCGTGCTCGGCATCTGTTACGGCGCGCAGCTTATGGCGCTGCAACTCGGCGGCGAGGTCGCGCACACCGGGGCCGGCGAGTACGGACGGACCACGCTCGCGCGAGTGGGCGCGTCGGACCTGCTGGTCGAGTGGCCGTCCGCCGCGACGTGCTGGATGAGCCACGGCGACGCCATCGCCGCGGCGCCCGACGGCTTCGAGGTCACGGGCACCAGTCCCGAGGCGCCGGTCGCCGTCATGGAGGACGCGGTGCGAAGGCTCTACGCCGTGCAGTTCCACCCCGAGGTCGCGCACACCGAGCAGGGCCAGGCCTTGCTCGAGCGATTCCTGCACCAGGTGGCCGACATTCCGTCGACCTGGACCAACACCTCGATCATCGAGGACCAGGTCGAAGCGATCCGCAACCAGGTCGGCAACGAACGGGTCCTGTGCGCCCTCTCCGGCGGCGTCGATTCGGCGGTGGCCGCGGCGCTGGTGACCAAGGCCGTCGGCACGCAACTCACCTGCGTCTTCGTCGACACCGGGCTCATGCGCAAGAACGAGGGCGAGCAGATCGAGGAGACCTTCACCCGCCAGTTCGGGGTCGAGCTCATCCACGTCAAGGCCCAGGACCGTTTCTTCGATGCGCTGGCCGGCGTGGTGGACCCGGAGCGCAAGCGCAAGATCATCGGTGAACTGTTCATCCGCGAGTTCGAGGCCGTGGCGCGCGACCTGGGCGCGGGCGGCGACGGTCCCCGTTTCCTGGTCCAGGGCACGCTCTACCCCGACGTGATCGAATCCGGTTCGGGACACGCCGCCAACATCAAGAGCCACCACAACGTGGGGGGCCTGCCCGAGGACCTGGCCTTCGAACTGGTGGAGCCGTTGCGCCTGCTGTTCAAGGACGAGGTGCGTCACGTGGGAGAAGAGTTGGGCCTGCCCGCCGAGATCGTCTGGCGCCAACCATTTCCAGGCCCGGGGCTCGGCGTGCGCATCGTGGGCGAGGTCACGCGCGAGCGCGCGGAGATCCTGCGCAACGCCGACCACGTGGTCGTCGACGAGATCAAGAAAGCCGGCCTCTACCGCGAACTCTGGCAGAGCTTCGCCGTATTACCGGCGGTGCGCACGGTAGGCGTCATGGGAGACGGCCGCACCTACGCGTACCCCATCATCATCCGCGCCGTCACGAGCGACGACGCGATGACCGCCGACTGGGCCCGACTGCCCTACGAGGTGATCGAATCGATCGCCAACCGTTTGATCCGCGAGGTGGACGGGGTGAACCGCGTGGCCCTCGACGTGACCAGCAAGCCGCCCGGCACCATTGAGTGGGAGTGAGCGGGACGTCGTTCTCTGACGAGAACCTGTGGGGCGGCGGGCCGACCAGCGAACGGCCGCGCCTCGATCCCGCGTCGCTGCTGGAGGACCTGACCGAACCCCAGCGTCGCGCCGTGGTGCAGCGCGGCGGGCCGCTGCTCGTCATCGCGGGGGCCGGGTCGGGCAAGACCCGCGTGCTCACCCGACGCATCGCGCACATCCTCGCGAACGGCGACGCCCGGCCGTGGGAGATCATGGCCATCACCTTCACCAACAAGGCGGCCGACGAGATGCGCCGTCGCGTCGTGTCGTTGGTGGGCGACGAAGCCCAGCAGATGTGGGTCTCGACGTTCCACTCGGCCTGCCTGCGGATGCTGCGCGCCCACGCCGACGTCCTGGGCTACCAGCGAGGCTTCACGATCTACGACGCGGGCGACGCGGAGACGGCCGTCGAGCGCATCATGAAGGAGCTGAACCTCGACACCAAGCGACTCTCCCCCCGCAGCGTCACGGCGGCCATCTCGGCCGCCAAGAACGAGATGCTCTCGCCCGATGCCTACGAGGCCTCGGGCCACGGGGACAACCCCCAGCACCGGCGCATCGCCGAGATCTATCGCCTCTACCAGCAGCGCCTGGTGCTGGCCAACGCCATGGATTTCGACGACCTCTTGTTGAACGCGGTCGCCATGATGCGAAAGGACGAGGGCGTGCTCGCGTCGTATCAGAACCGGTTCAAGTACTTGCTGGTCGACGAGTTCCAGGACACCAACGGGGTGCAGAACGAACTGGTGATGATGCTGGCCGCCCGGCACCGCAACCTGTGCGTGGTGGGCGATTCCGACCAGTCGATCTACCGCTTCCGCGCGGCCGACGTGCGCAACATCCTGCAGTTCGAGATGCGCTTCCCCGACGCCGACGTGATCCTGCTGGAGCAGAACTTCCGCTCCACCCAGACGATCCTGGACGCGGCCAACGCGGTGATCTCGATGAACGCGAGCCGCATCGCCAAGAACCTCTTCACGGAGGGCGACGAGGGCGAGAGGATCCGGCTCTATCGAGCCGGCGACGAATACGACGAGGGGCGCTGGGTGGCCAGCGAACTTCGCCGCCTGCGCACCGAGCACTCGCTCAGCTGGAATCAGATGGCCGTGTTCTATCGCACCAACGCCCAGAGCCGGGTCTTGGAGGAGGAGATGCTGCGGGCCAACGTCCCCTACCGCGTCATCTCGGGCATGCGCTTCTACGATCGCAAGGAGATCAAGAACGCGCTGGCCTACTCGCGGCTGATCGTCAATCCCCGTGACGAGGCCTCGGCCCGGCGGGTCATCAACGAACCCAAGCGTGGCCTCGGCCCGGGGGCGCAGGCCAAGCTCGGGGCCTACGCCGCCGAGCACGGCATCTCCTTCGCCGAGGCGCCGCACTACGCCAAGGCGGCCGGCCTCACCGGCAAGGCGTTACTCAGCGCGGAGAAGTTCGCCTTCATGCTGGACGAGCTGCGTGCCATGTCCAACGACCTGGCGCCGCGCGAGATGATCGACGCCATCGTGCGAGAGACCGGCATGGGTGACGCGTTGCGGGCCGAGAACTCCGACGAGGCGTACTCGCGCTTGGAGAACCTGGGCGAACTGGCGTCGGCGGCCTCCCAGTACGACACGCTCATGGACTTCGTCGAGCGCATGGCGCTGGTCGCCGATTCGGACCAGCTCGACGGAGGAGCGGGGGCGATCTCCATGATGACGCTGCACGTGGCCAAGGGTCTGGAATTTCCGGCGGTCGTCATCACCGGCCTCGAGGAGACGATCTTCCCCCATCGCCGGGCGCTCTCCGACGACACCGAGCTCGAGGAGGAGCGTCGGCTTTGTTACGTCGGCATCACGCGCGCGATGCATCATCTGGCGCTGACCCACGCGTGGAGCCGCACGATGTGGGGTCACCGGGTCGACGCGATCGCCAGCCGCTTCCTGCTCGAGATCCCCCCCGCGTTGGTCAACGACCTTTCGACGACGTTGCCTACCCGGCGTTCGAGCTTCGACAGCGACGACGGCTTCACGGGCCGGGCGACGGACTTCACGCAGGGCCGGGCCTTCGGCACCGGGGCCGCGCCGCCGGTGCGCTCGACGGGCGCGGAGAAGCTCAACCTCCGGGTCGGCGAGCGGGTGGTGCACGACCGTTACGGTCCCGGCGTCGTGACCCACGTCGACGGTGAAGGCTCGCACACGCGGGCGTCGGTCAACTTCGACGAGCACGGCACCAAGCAGTTGGTCCTGGCGATGACTCCGCTGCGCCGGGCCGACTAGCGCTCGATACTTTCGCCTCTACGACCGAGCGGCCTTGGCCCACTGCTCGCACTGTCTGAGCGCGTTGCGGGTGCCCGGCACCGACGAGGCCGAGAAGAGCGACGTCACGTCTCTGATGAACGTGCAGGCGTCATCGGCGAGGACGTAGCTGGTCGGTGAGGCGATGCCCGTCGGGGTGGAGACCGCATCGAAGCTGCCGGCGCAGAGGCCGTTGGCGACGCGGAATCGTGCACCTCCCTTGAGGAGGAAGGTGATGGTGAAGCCGTTGAGGCTTTCCATGCAGTCGTTTTGCGGCCCGAGCGGCAGCGAGTTGAAGGCGGCTAGCAGCGCGGAAAGTCTCTGGCCCGTCACGTGAAGGGTGACGTCGCCGCTCGATCCCATGAGACCGACATTCCGGTAGCCGGTCACGGTGGCGGCCACCACGTTGGAAAGCACCTCAGTGGAGGTGCGACTGGGGATCCAGACGACCTGGGCGTCGATGCGCAACCACGAGGTCGACGAGGTCCTTCGCGTCATCGAGTACGCCAACTGCCGCAGGTACACGTGGGGACCGCTGGCGGGGTAGGTGATGGTGATGGAAATGATGCCGCTACCGTCGCTCGTGGTGCTAGTGCCCGTCGAGCCGTCGTAGTGTCCGCCCCGGGGCAGGTGGTGCGTGAGGTAGGTCTCGAGGGCGGTGGGAGGACCGGCCACGACGTAGAAGCGGTGCAAGGTGGTGAGGCCGTCCACGGCGGGCGTCCCCGCGCATTGACAGAGCACCGTGGTCGACGGATGCACCTGACGCGCGGTGGCGGGGAGGAGGGCGTCGTTGAGCAGGGCCCGGGCGATGGCCGTCGAGGGTGACGGCGCGGCGCTCGAGGAGGTGACCAATAGCGGCGCAGCCAGCAACGCGATCGCGACAGTCGTCGCCACGAAGCGACCCTTCGATCCCCGGCGCTGACGTCCACCGGCCACGAACCTGCTCATAGATCCCTCCACACAGAACTATTGTCCTCGCGGGAGCATGACTTACCCCGAATCGTCGAATCGTGGGAATGTTCCGGATCTCTTCAGCCGCGGAGGGCATCGCCGGCGGAGGCGGGCGGTGCCCGCAAAGGTCAGAAGGAGTTGCGGGCCGTGGGGAAGGCCGACGTCATTACTGAGGCGCCGTCGTAACCGATGACCAGGGCTTCGTAGCCGTCGATCGCCTCGATCATCGCCAGCGCCTGGTCCCCGGCGACGGCCAACGCCGTGGCGAGCGCGTCCGCCAGCCCGAGGTCCGTTCCCGTCACGGTGGCCGACGCCGCCCGGGCGAAGGGTTGGCCGGTGTGGGGGTCTATCAGGTGCCACCCGCGTTCGTACATGCCCGAGGTCGCCACGGCGCCCGGGCTCTCCACGATGCAGGCCAGCCTCTGCGTCGCCGCCGGGTCCACGATGCCGATGCGGAACGGGGCGCCGATGCGGGGACCGCCGAAACCCGCGGTGTCGCCGGCCGCGTTGACCAGCGCGCCGCGGATGCCGCTGCGACGGATGACGTCGAGCGATCGTTGGGCGGCCCAGCCTTTCACGTAACCGGTGGGATCGACCCCGCCCGGCAGCGACCAGGGGTCGAACCAGCCGTCGGAGATGCTGCGCGCGACCACGCAGAGGTCCAGGACCTCGGTCACCAGCGGAGGACACTGTTCGAGCGTGATCTCGCCTCGGCGCAGGCGGGAGATCGGACTGGCGGGCTTGTACGTGGAAAATATCTCGTCGGCTTCGTGCAGCACGTCGATCGCGTCCTGAAGCAGGTCCTCCAGACCCGACGAAGGGGAGTCGTCGTAGAGGTCGAACGTCACGATCGTGCCCATGACCTCCTCGTCGTGGTGCAGGACCCGACGGGTCTTCAAGCCCGTCGCCGCCCTCTCCATCAGAGTCCCAGCTTGGAGAGCGCGCCCTGCAGTGACTGCTCGAAGCCGGCCGAGGTGTAGCTCGCCCCCGAGACGCCCTGGATGTTCGCGCTCTGGGCGCTCAGGGCCTGCTGCTCGAGATACGGGATGGCGGTCTGGTCGATGTACTGGGAGCGAGGGTTGCCGCCGTCATTGATCGAGGCGATCGAGACCCCCGTCAGCTTCGAGCCCGCGACGGTGACCTTTACCGAGAGGATGCCGAAGTTGTAGTTGACCGACGGGCCGGTGGCGCTGCGGGTCGCCGTCGACGCGCCCGTGGTGGTCGTGGTGGGCGCGACGGTCGTGGTGGTGGTGGGTGGCGGCGTGGCGCCGCTGCTGGGAGCGGTCGTGGTGGTGGCCGGAGCCGTCGTGGTGGTCGTGGTGGGATTGGCCGGTACCGTCGCGGCCGACAGCGAGCCGAGTGAGAGGTTGGCCGGCGACGAGTTGAAGCCTAAGACGCCCGCGAGCCCCATCACCGTTCCCGCGAGGACCAGCGGAGCGCGTTTCATGTTCTGGTTCCTTGGTTGTGTGTCATCTACGTCTCCTCTCGCCTAGAAGGCGAACGCCTCGTGATGGATCCGGTCCCGGTTCACGCCGAGCTGCAGGAGCGCGTCGGTGATGCCGTCGGAGAATCCCGACGGCCCGCAGACGTAGACGTCGGAGTTGCGGACGTTGCTGATGAGCTTTCTAAGCACCGGCGCGTCCAGTCGGACGTTCTGGCGCGAGCCCACGATCTCGTGGAGCTGTCCGCCTCGTGCATGCACGAGATCGATCATCTCGTCGCGGTGCACGAGGTCCTCGACGCTCGAGGCGCGCAGGATAACGGTCACCTTGGTGGTGGCTGGGAGGTCCTCCAACAGGGCGCGGATCGGCGAGATGCCCACACCCGCACCGATCAGCACGACCTTCTCGCTGCGGCGCACGTGCGGCGTGAAGACGCCGTAGGGACCCTCGACGAAGACGCGCGTGCCGGGCTTGAGCCGCGTCGCGGCCAGGCTCTGCAGTCCGAGGCGCTTGATGGTCACCCGGATGTAGGGGGGACGGGGCAGCGCCGACAGCGAATACGGGTGCGAGTGCCACCACAGTCCCCGAGCCATGAAGCGCCACTGGAAGAACTGTCCGCCCGAGACCTGGAGGCGCCCGACGTTGCGCCCCGTGATGATGATCGAATAGACCCCGGGGGCCTCTTCGCGCACGTCCACCACGCGCAACTGGAGGCGCAGGTTCCTCACCAGGGGCCGCACGATCCGGTAGCCGAGCACCGCCCCGAGGGTGCCCGCCGACAGCGCGATCCACGAATCGAGCGTGATGGGATGGCCGATGAACATGACGCCGATCTTTATTTCGTGGGCGAAGGCCAGGATGAGCGCGAGGTACAGGTAGAGGTGCACGGCCCACCACGTCTGGTACTTCATCTTTCGCCGCACGACCGGCAGCGACGAGACGCCGGCCATCACCAGCAGCAGGAACGCGACGGTCGCGGTGAGCATGTCGGGGTAGTGCACGATGAAGGTCCAGAACTCCGCCAGCGCCCCGACGTGCGACGCCTGCGCGTAGCCGATCGTGATGAACACCACGTGCAGCGCGATGAGCACGATCGGCCATCCGCCGACGGTGCGGTGCCACTTGACGAGTCGGACCTGGCCCACCGTCTCTTCCAGCCACGGCAGCCGCGTGACCAGCAGGACCATGATGAGCATCAGGTACGTCCCGGTGAGCCCGGTGACGCGTCCGGCGAGCGTGAACCATCCGCCGGCCGATTCGTACGACGAGAACGACTGTCCCCAGAACGCCAGGCCGATCGACAGTCCGAAACCGACGCCGGCGATCAAGGCCAGGGTGCTGGCGACGCGGGGCTTGGGCGCCCGAGCCGTCCGCCGGGGGGAGCGGGTCGGGCGGCGACGCATCTCGAAGGTCGTGCTCTCGCGTCGGGGAAGCGTGTGAACTTCAGTCATGCTTGGACCATAGGGAGCCACCCTTAACGGACGTCAAGAAACACGTATGAGCCGCCTCACAATGTGAGCGGGCGTGACGAGGAGTGGACGACACCTTCTACCCCTGGCCCTTCTTAGGACCCACGATGGACGACATGGTGATGAAGTCGCGGGCCCACCAGGATTCGAAGTACCGCGACGGCGTGCCCGTCATGGCGGGCAGCAACTCGGCGCCGTTGGACCCGGCCGCCAGTCCCAGCGGGGTTGACGGCTTGTACGTCGAGTAGTTGACCCAGTCGGTGTTGATGTCGAGCTCCATGGCCCGTACCGCGCCGGCGCGCACCAGCAGGTTCGCCAGATCGGTGATGTTAAGGCCGGGCCCGCCGACGTAGACCAGCGCGCCGTCGGCCGTTATCCCCAGGCCCGAACGCCAGACGTAGACGGCGTTGCCCAGCGTGAAGCCCCACTTGGTGGTGTCGTTCGCGTTGAGCCCGGGCACGGCGTGGCCGTTATTGACCAGCAAGTCGAGGTTCTGGCGCACCGACACGATCTGGTGGTTCAGCGTGACGCCGTGGCCCCACGCGACGATGTTGCTCGAGCCGTTGCGGTACACCACGAAGGAGGCCGCCCCGTTGCGCAGCGGTATCTCGGTGCGGCCGGCGGTGTAGTAGCCGCCGTTGGAGCCCGACATCAGGAAGCCCGCATTGAAGGCCGCGACCAGCGTGCGGGCCGCGGGACTCTTTATCGGAGCGGACAGCGGGAAGGGGCCGCCGCCAGGAATCCAGCTGCCCGAATAGAGCGACGCGTGCAGCAGTTTGGTGTCCATCCAGGCGACGCCCACGACGTAGCTGGTATGGACGGCGTCAGGACGCAGCGTGGTCTCGTAGACCGCGGGCACGCCGTCGACGCGCCGGCCCACCGGCGACCACTCGCCTTCACCGGGTATGGCCGGCGACGCGAGGGGCACGATGGGCTGGGGGGTCGGAAGGTAGGCCACGGACGTCGTGATCGTCGCTGAGGAGGTCGAGGGAGTGCGGATGGCGCCCGCGGGCAAGGTGCCGCCCACCGGTGGCGGGTGGTGGCTGTACCACTCGTTCTCCGCCCAATTGACGATGCTCGCCGCGCCGTGGGTCCTCGCCCACTCCGCGAAGCGCGAGCTCACCGAACTGCCCAGGGCGGGATTGAGCAGCGCCCCCCCGAGGGAGAACACCATCCACACGAAGACGACGGCCAGCGCGAGCAGGATGACGGCCACCACTCGTCGACGTCGGTAGAGCCGACGGCGCTTGGCCCGCAAGAGGTTGATCTGACGGGGGCTCAGCGGCGGCTGATCCGGCGGCCGGACTCGATTGACGGTTGATTGCGCCACGGTTATCGCGCGCTCAGCCAAGGTCCGACGGAAGGTACCGTCACGGCGGCCAGCACCAGTCCGCTGGTGAGGCTCGTCGTGATGACGAGGCGGCGCCACCGCGAACCGGCGACCCGGACCCTCGTGCGGCGCACCCAGTCCTTGGTGGAAAGATTCGCGGTCTCCTTGACGTGACCGAGCACGTGGATGGTCATGGCGCCGAACCAGAGGACGAAGCTCGCCTGGTGCGCCAGCAGGGTCGTCCCGCGCCAGGCCACGGGTTCGAACAACAGGAGGATCCCCGACGCGAAGAGGATGATCGTCAGCACGGCGACGAAGGGTCCGAGCAGACGAAGCGCGATTGGCGGCGGTCCTTTTTCGCGATACTCACGCGACCCCGAGTAGTACTTGGCGAAACGCCAGAAGGTGCTGGCCAGTTTCACCAGCACGGGCGGCACCAGCAGCATGCCGATGAAGACGTGCAGGGTCAGCATCGACCTGACCTGAAGCACGGTGACACCTTCGATGGCCAGCAGCACCAGCAGCACGAGGGCGGTGGAGCTGGTGAGCCGCGCGTTCGCCTCGGCCCCGAAGCGCCGCGTGCGTGGCACGCCCGCGTGACGGGGTTGGCGTTCGATGTCGGGCCGCTCGTCGATCGTCATGACCGCGCGCCGCTCCCGCGAGACGAGGTCCCGGTGCGCCGTGACACATCGCCGAGACCGCGTTTGCGCGTGCAAGTGCCAAAATCAGTGCTCGTCATGCCTTGAAGGCTAAGGAACGAACCTTACGACCTCATTAAGGCCCTTCGACTCTTCTTAAATTCTTACAATGTCGTCTTTTGAACAAAATGTATGGGGCGGTGCGGTTGGCGAGATCGATGCAGGCAATCGCTAGGCCCCGTCGACGTGACCGCTTTCGTCGGATGACGCTGAGGTACCGGTGCGCGTCGCCAGTCGCCACGTGACTTGGAACTTCGCGCCGCCCAGCGCGGCCGTGCCGATGGTGCAGTTCGCCTGCGTCGAGCGAATGATCGAGTCGGCGATGGCCAGCCCCAGTCCGGTACCGCCGGCCGAGTTCGAGGTGCGATGGAAGCGGTCGAAGATGAGGTCGCGTTCCTGCGGATCGATCCCGGGACCGCTGTCGTCGACCTCGAGGGTGATCTCGTTGCCGTTGGTCGCCACGATCACCTCGACCCGGCCTCCCTCGCCCGCGAACTTGCACGCGTTGTCGACCAGGACGCCGACCAGGCGGTCGATGGCGTCGCCCGGCGCCCGCACGACGGCGGCCTCGTCGCCCAGCTTCATGAAGGTGAGGCGAAGACGTGCGGTCTCGGCCACGACCTGGAACCTCTGCGTGCACGCGGCGGCGATGTTCGCGACGTCGACCGTCTCGTCGGTCTGGGGCCGGCGCTCTCCGTCCGAACGGGCCAGCCATAATAGGTCTTCCACGATGCGTCCCAGGCGGTGGCCCTCGCCGCCGATTCGTTCCAGCGCCGATCGGTAGGCGGCCGCGTCCCTCTCCTTGCTCAGGGCGATCGACACCTCGGCCTCGATGACGCTCAGCGGGGTACGCAGTTCGTGCGACGCGTCGGCCGTGAACTCGCGCTGGCGTCGCTGCACGCGCGCGATCGGCGACAGGGCCCGGATGCCCACCACGAACGACGCGCCGTACATCAAGACGAGCAGGATCGCGCCGAAGATGAGCTCCGCGTTGATCAGCGAATCGTGCACTCGCTCGACGTCGGCCAAGCTCTCGCCGGCCACCAGCCATCCCGAGCCAAAGGACACCGCCTGCAGTTCGAATGTCGAGCGTCCGAGCTTCAACGAGCTATCGCCCGCGGTCCAGGTCCTCGAGGTCAGCCTCGGCGCGCCCGACGTGATGGCGGTGTTGGCGCCGCTCGAGGCGACCTTCCACACGAAGATCGGTGCGTCGTCATCGTCGAGATCGCTCGACGCCTTGGTGGGCGTCTCGGTGATGGAGCTCTCCTCCTGGCCGCCGCTCTTCACGGCGATGGTCAGTCGCTGGCTCAACCGAGCGTCGACCTGCGACGTCAGGTGGTCGACCAAGGAGTAGTTGAAGATGAGACCGACGAGCACGTAGAAGGCCATGCCGATGGCGGTCGCCACGGTCGCCACCTTGGCGGCCCGGATGCGGTCAGAGCGCTCCGTCTTCACGAGGCGACCATGCGATAGCCGAAGCCTCTGATCGTCTCGATCTTCGCGTCGCACCCCGCGATCTTGGAGCGGATCCTGGCGATGTGCACCTCAATGGTGTTCGAGCCCACGACGTCGGCCTGGTCGTCCCACACCTGGGTGGCGATGGTGCGCCTCGACACGGCGGCGGGACTGCGGCGCAGCAGCAATTCGATCAGCAGGCGCTCGATCGACGTGAGGTCGATCTCCTTCCCGGCGCCGCGCAGCTCGCGGGTCGCCGAGTCGAACTGGAGGTCGCCGCAACGGATCTGCTCGTTGAAGCGCAGCGCCGGCCGTCGCTGCAGGGCCTGCAAGCGAGCGAGCAGTTCGCGGAAGTCGAAGGGCTTCACCAGGTAGTCGTCCGCGCCGGCGTTGAGCCCCTCGACCCGGTCGGGCGGCGCGTCACGGGCGGTCAGGATGAGGATCGGTGTCGAGACACCCGCGCTTCGAACGAGGGCCAGCGTTTCGATGCCGCTTCGTTTCGGCATGCGCCAGTCCAGGATCGCCACCTCGTACTCGTGGTCCCTGAGCATGGTGGCGGCCGCTTCGCCGTCCTCGACCGCGTCCACGACGTAGCCCGCCTCACGCAACCCGCGCTGGAGGACTTCGCGCAGCGTGCGGTCGTCTTCGGCGACGAGGATCCTCACGGGGCGAGGCCCTCGTTCGGGGCCGCCCGTGACAACGTGATGACCCGCGTTCGCCTAGCGGTCGGACGCATCGGTGACCTTGCGCCAGAGCGGGGCCGGCAGGTGTCGCAGCACGAAGAACACGTAGCGCAGGATGGGCGGGCTCCAGATGACGGGGCTGCGTTCGGCCAGACCCTGCATGATGTCCTCGGCCACTTTCTCCACGCCGGTCGCCAGCGGAGGATCCTTGACCCCGGCCGTCATCTTGGAGCGCACGTGTCCCGGTCGCACCAGCTGCAACGTGACGCCGGTGCCCTCGAGGGAGTCGGCCAGGCCGAGACAGAGCCGATCGAGGCCGGCCTTCGCGCCGCCGTAGAGGTACTTGGCGCGGCGCACCCGCACGGCGGCGACCGACGACAACACGACGATTCGTCCGCTGCCCTGAGCCACGAGAAGCCGGCGCACCTGCGTCAGGGCGGCGACGGGCCAGGTCACGTTGACGGTGATCATCTCGGCCGCCATGACGGGGTCGTCCTGGAAGCGAGCCTGGTCGCCGAGCAGGCCCACGGCCACCACGACCAGGTCTACGGTTCCGCCCGCTTTCGCGAACGCGTCGTCCACGGCACCTTGCGCGTTCGAGGGGTCACGGGCGTCGAACAGCACGACGTCGACCTGACTCGCGCCGTAGTTGAGGGCCTCGTGGCGCGCCTCGTCGAGGAGTTGCTCGTTGCGTCCGGCCAGCACGACCGTGTGCGCCCGCGCCGCACAGAGCTTCCTGGTGAGCGCGCGGGCGATGTCGGAACTTCCGCCGAGCACGACCACGCTCTGAGGTTGTCCAAAGGCGTTTTCCACGTCACCCTCCCACGAGATCGAGACGGCGCGCGAGATCGCTCGTCATACGGTGCTCGGGATCGACCCGATCTTTCACCTTGAGGAAGTCGTCGAGCGCGGGGTACATGGCCCGCATCGTCTCCGGGCTCAGCCGGGCGTCCTTGGCCAGATAGACCCGACCGCCCGCCGACACGACCATCTCGTCGAGGTCGTCGAGCAGGGCCGGCAGCGACGGGGGGCCGACGGGCAAGTCGAGCGCCAAGGTCCACCCCGACATCGGGAACGAGAGAGGCCCGGGATCGCCCGGTCCGAAACGCTTGAGCACGGCGAGGAAACTGGCCAGACCCGACGAGGAGAGGTGTTCGATGGCCCGGCGCACGGTGTCGCTCGACCCCTCGGGCACGCAGAACTGGTACTGCACGAAACCGCGTCGTCCGTAGAGGCGGTTCCAGTCGCGCACGCCGTCGAGCGGATGGAAGAACGTCGAGATCGATTCGGGCTTGGCCAGTTGTCGTTTGGGCGAGGAGCGGAACCAGGCTTCGTTGAAGGTCTTGACGGTGAGCGCGTTGAGCAGGCCGCTCGGGGCGTTGAAGGGGACCGGCAATCGTGCCGGAGTCGGCGCCCGCAGCGTCGGCGTGCGGACGTCGCCCAACCGGGCGTGGTCGCCGCGGGTGAGTACCGCGCGACCCAGGTGGCTTCCGCGGGCCATGCAGTCGACCCACGCGACGGAGTAGCGGTAGCCCTCGTCGCTCGAGGTCATCGTGCTCATCACCCCGTCGAGGTCGGGGAACCTGAGGGTGTCGACCAGCACCTCGTCGGTCTCGATGCGCAGGAGCTTGAGTCGCACGCTGGCGACGACCCCGGTCAGTCCCATGCCGCCCATGGTGGCCCAGAAGAGCTCGGGGTCGAGGTCGGGTGCCACGGTCGACGCGCCGACCGGCGTTACGAGGCGCATCTCTCGGACGTGGCGCGCGAACGAGCCGTCGACGTGGTGGTTCTTGCCGTGCACGTCGGCGGCCACGGCGCCGCCGACGGTGACCTGGCGGGTCCCGGGTGTGACGGGCAGGAACCAGCCCTGGGGGATGCACTGGCTGAGCAGTTGATCGAGGGAGACGCCGGAGCCGACGTTCAGCTCGCCCTGGTCGTTGATGGGCCCCACCTCGTGGAGTTGGCTCGAGAGTACGGAGCCCCCGCCCACCTGGGCCGCGTCGCCGTAGCTTCGTCCCAGGCCCCGCGCGATTACGGCGGGCGAATGGGCGAGCGCCTCGGCGATCTGGGATTCGTCGCTCGCGGTGAGCAGCGTTGACACGCCCGGGGCCGTGTTGCCCCAGCCCCGCAGCGTGACGCGGCTCATCCGTAGACCCCCCACACCAGCAGCGCGACCCACAGCAGGGCCAGCGCCTGGACGACGCGGTTGTGCAGCAGAAGGTCCTCGGGCGTCGCGCCGTCGCCGGCCTCGGCCGAGCGCATGATGAAGAGGATGGCGAAGACGACCGGCACCACCGTCAGACGGATTGGCACGAAATCGTTGTGCACCGACGACAGGCCGGTGAGGGAGGTGTCGAAGGCCCACAGGCAGTAGCCGGTGACGACCACGGTGGCGCTCATGGTGAGCGCCGAGTGCAGGAACTCCGAGGTGTACTCCTTCAGGACCGGTCGGGTGGCGGTGAGGCCGACCTTGGACAGTTCGCTCGACCGCTTGCCGACCACCAGGAAGAGCGCGCCAAAGGAGATGACCACGAGGAACCACGTCGAGACCGGGATGTGCGAGGTGACCGCCCCGGCGTAGGCCCTCAAAAAGAATCCGCTGGCCACGACGCCCAGTTCGATGACGGCGACGTTCTTGAGGCCCAGGGAGTAGCCGAGCGAGACGACGAGGTAGATCGCGAGGATGAGCAGCAGTCCCTGGGGGCTCGAGAGCGCGAGTGGTATGGCGAAGCCGACGAGCACGCACACGACCGCGCTGGTGAGGGCGGCGCGTGTCGAGAGGTCGCCCGAGGCGATGGCGCGGCTCCGTTTGGTCGGGTGGAGCCGGTCCGAAGCCGCGTCGCGCACGTCGTTGATGAGGTAAATGCCCGAGGCCATGAAGCAGAAGGCGACGAACGCGGTCGCGGTTCTCGCCAGCACGTCGGCGTGGGTGAGGCTGTGCGCGGCCGCCGGGGCGACGGCGATGAGGCCGTTCTTCACCCACTGGGTGGGCCGCATCGCGGACACCAGCGCATGCGCGGGCCGACGCTTCGGGGTGGGTGACATCGTCACGACCGCCCACGCTACTAGGGGGCTCCTTGCGGGCCCCTCGGGTCAAAAGCACTTTCGTGAGGGCATCTATGCTGAATCAAACATGGAACGTACGTATCGCGTTGTAGTCGCCAAGCCCGGCCTGGATGGTCACGATCGTGGCGCCAAGGTCATCGCGCGGGCCCTGCGCGACGCCGGCTTCGAGGTCGTCTACACCGGCCTGCACCAGACGCCTGAGCAGATCGTCCAGGCGGTGATCCAGGAGGACGCGGACGCCCTCGGCCTTTCGCTGCTGTCGGGTGCTCATCTGGTGCTGGTGCCGCGCGTCGTCGCCCTGCTCGCGGACGCGGGTCGTGAGGACGTGCTGCTGGTCGTCGGGGGCATCATCCCCGAGGACGACCTCACCGCGCTCGAGGCGGCGGGCGTGTCGAGGGTCTTCACCCCCGGCGCGTCACTGGCCGAGATCGGTACGTGGCTCGAGTCGGCGCTCGACGCGCGCGAACACGCGATGTAGTTCCCAGGCACTTCGACCCCCTAGCAAGAGAAAGCAGAAGTTGATGGATCTCTTTGAGTATCAAGGCAAGCAGTACTTCGCGCGCTTCGGCATCGCGGTCTCGCCGGGCGACGTCGCCGACACCGTCGACCAGGCCGTCGCCGTCGCGCAGCGCATCGGCTATCCGGTGGTCGTCAAGGCGCAAGTGAAGGTCGGGGGTCGCGGCAAGGCCGGCGGCGTCAAACTGGCCAACGACGTCGACGAGGTCCGCCTTCACGCCGCCAACATCCTGGGTCTGGACATCAAGGGCCACGTGGTGCACCGGATCTGGATCGAGCGATCGAGCGACATCGCCAAGGAGTACTACGCGTCCTTCACCCTCGATCGGGCCAACAAGACGCACCTGGGCATGTTGAGCGCCCAGGGCGGCGTGGAGATCGAGGTGGTCGCCGAGGAGAACCCCGACGCCATTGCCTTTCTCTCCATCGATCCCGTTCGCGGCCTCGATCTGGCGACGGCCCGTCGATGGGTGGGCGAGGCCGAGCTCGATGAGGCGGCCCGCGAGCAGGCCGCCGAGATCCTGGTGAAGCTCTATGAGTGCTATACCAAGGGCGACTGCGACCTGGCCGAGATCAACCCGCTCATCCTCACGCCGGACGGAACGGTCCACGCCCTCGACGCCAAGGTGACCCTCGACGAGAACGCCTCGTACCGCCACCCCGAGTGGGAGGAGTTCCGCGCCAACGAGACCGAGGACCCGCGCGAGAAGATGGCCAAGGAGAAGGGCCTTAACTACATCGGGCTCGACGGCACCGTCGGCATCATCGCCAACGGGGCCGGGCTCGCGATGTCGACCCTCGACGTCGTCAACCAGGTGGGTGGCACGGCGGCCAATTTCCTCGACATCGGAGGCGGCGCCAACGCCGACGTGATGGCCGCCGCGCTCGAGGTGATCAACGCCGACCCCAAGGTGAAGTCGATCTTCGTGAACATCTTCGGCGGCATCACGCGCGTCGACGAGGTGGCCAACGGCGTGCTCGAAGCCTTGTCGCGCGTGTCCATCAGCTCGCCGATCGTGCTGCGCCTCGACGGCACCAACGCCGTCGAGGGCCGCGAGATACTGGCCCCGCACCTTAACGACCGACTGATCACCGAACCCACGATGCTGGACGCCGCCCGCCGCGCCGTGCAGCTCGCGAACGCCTAAAGGAAGACCATGAGCATCTTTGTTGACGAAAACACCAAGGTCATTGTCCAGGGCCTCACGGGGAGCCAGGGCCGGTTCCACGGACTGAGGAACCGCGACTACGGCACCAAGGTCGTCGGGGGTGTGACCCCCGGCAAGGGCGGCACCGACGTCGAGGGCATCCCCATCTTCAACTCGGTCCGAGAGGCGGTCGAGGCGACCGGGGCGACGGCGTCCTTCGTCGCGGTGCCGCCCAAGTTCGCGGCGGACGCGATCCTCGAGGCGGCCGCGGGCGGCATTGTGCTGATCGTCTGCATCACCGAAGGCATCCCCGCCCACGATGAGGCGGTCACCTTCAATCGCCTGGTCGAGGAGTACCCCGGGGTCCGTCTGATCGGGCCCAACTGCCCGGGCATCATCAGCCCGGGGAAGTGCAACATCGGCATCACCTCGGGCGACATCGCCTTGGCGGGCGGACCGGTCGGCGTCGTGTCGCGCTCGGGCACGTTGACCTACCAGGCGCTGCATGAACTGAGCCAGCACGGCATCGGCCAGACGACCTGCGTGGGAATCGGCGGAGACCCGGTGCCGGGCACCAACTTCATCGATTGCCTCGCCGCCTTCGAGGCTGATCCCGAGACCAAGGCCGTCATGATGATCGGCGAGATCGGCGGGTCGGAGGAGGAGCGGGCCGCGGAGTGGATCAAGCTCAACATGACCAAGCCGATCGTCTCGTACATCGCGGGCGTGACGGCCCCGCCCGGGCGCAAGATGGGCCACGCCGGGGCGATCATCTCGGGTTCGAAGGGCACGGCCCAGGCCAAGATGGACGCGCTCGCGCAGGCCGGCGTGCACGTCTGTCTCAACCCCACCGAGGCCGGCGAGAAGATGGTCGAAATAGTGAAGGCCCTGTAGATCGTTGGCGGTGCGCCTCTGCGTCCTGGTCTCGGGTTCAGGAACGATTCTCGAAGCCATGATCGAGGCGGGGCTCGAAGTGGCGCTCGTGGCCGCGGACCGGCCCTGTCGCGGCCTCGAGGTCGCGCGCCTCGCCGGCGTCGAAGCGCTGCTCCTTGATCGACGCGACTACGGCGGCTTTACCAAGGACTTCGACCGCGACACCTACAGCGCGGCCTTGGCGGGGGCGCTACTCGTGCGCGACGTCGACCTGGTCGCCATGGCCGGCTTCGGCACGATCCTCACCGATTCCTTCCACGTCGCCTTCCCGGGGCGCATCTTGAACACCCATCCCAGCCTGCTGCCGGCCTTCAAGGGCTGGCACGCCGTGGCCCAAGCGATCGAGGCCGGGGTCAGCGAGTCAGGCTGCACCGTGCACGTGGCGACCGAGGCGCTCGACGACGGGCCGATCCTCGCCCAGCGCCGGGTGGCTGTGCTCGAGGGTGACGACGAAGCGTCGTTGCACGAGCGGATCAAGGGTTGCGAACGACTGCTCTACCCTCTGGTGGTCGCTAGGGTGATGGCGAACCTGGCGAACGGACTAGAGCCGGTGTCGGTGGCCGGGACCCTGGAGGCGGACTAGATGCGGGCATTGCTGAGCGTGTGGGACAAGACCGGACTGGTCGAGTTCGCGTCGGGCCTCTCGGTGCTCGGCTTCGACCTCGTCGCGTCGGGCGGCACGGCGACGGCCTTGACGCAGGCCTCCATCGCCCACCAGGACGTCGCGGACGTGACCGGCTTTCCCGAGATGCTGGGCGGGCGCGTCAAGACCCTGCATCCGGCGATCCACGGGGCCATCCTGGCCGATCGTTCCCAACCCGAGCACATGAGAAGCCTCGACGAGCACGACATCGATCCGATCGACCTGGTGGTGTGCAATCTCTATCCGTTCTCCTCGGACCCGTCGGTCGAATTGATCGACATCGGGGGGCCGGCCATGGTGCGCGCGGCGGCCAAGAACCACCAGCACGTGGGCGTGCTCACCAATCCGTCCCAGTATTCGGGCGTGCTGGCCGAGCTCGAAGCGACCGGATCGCTTTCCAACGCGACGCGACACCATCTGGCCCGAGCGGCCTTCGCGCACACGGCGGCCTACGACGCCCAGATCGTTCGCTGGCTGGACGGCGGCGGCGTGATCGGCGAGACTCCTTCGACCGTCGACGACGTCGTGCCACCGACCCTGCACCTGACCCTGGAGCGCGCTGACGTGGTGCGTTACGGCGAGAACCCCCACCAAATCGGCGCGCGCTACCGCGTGGCGGGGTCGACGCCCTGGTGGGACGGGGTCGTCCAGCACGCCGGCTCGGCGCTCTCCTATCTCAACCTCTTCGACGCCGACGCCGCCTGGCGCCTGGTGCACGAACTCAACGATGACTTTCCGGGCTTCTCGTGCGTGGCGATCATCAAGCACGCCAACGCGTCGGGCGCGGCGCTGGGCTCGTCGCTCGACGACGCCTTCGCCAAGGCCCTGGCCGCCGACCCGCAGAGCGCCTTCGGCGGCGTGGTCGCCGTCGGCGGCGTGGTGGACGCGGCCCTCGCCCAGCGGATCTGCGCCGGTCCCCAGGCCGACGTGATCATCGCGTCGTCCTTCGACGAGGACGCCATCGAACTGCTCGTGAAGCGACGCAAGGCCACGCGACTGCTGAGTGCCGCCGCGCCGGAGCCCCTGGGCCGTTCGGTGCGCACGTTCGGCGACACCGCGCTCGTGCAGGACGCGGACGAATTGCTCGCGCCCGTGCAGCGGTGGCGCACGGTGAGCGAGGCCCAGCCCTCGGCCCAGCAACTCCAGGACCTTATGGTGGCCTGGCGGGTCTGCGCGCGCACGACCTCCAACGCCATCGTGCTCGCGCGCGACGGGGTGGCCGTGGGCGTGGGTGCCGGCCAGCAGTCGAGGGTCGTCGCGGCGGGCATCGCCACCACCAAGGCGGGGGAGTTCTCTCAAGGGGCCGCGGCCGCGTCGGACGCCTTCTTCCCCTTCGCCGACGGCCTGGCGTCGCTCACCAGCGCCGGCGTCACCGCGGTGGTCCAACCGGGGGGCTCGGTGCGCGATCAGGAGATAATCGACGCGGCCAACGCCGCCCACATCGTGATGATGCTCACCGGTGAGCGTCACTTTCGCCACTAGGAGCGATATGACCGCAGAACTACTCGACGGCGAACGCGTCGCCAGCGCGATCAAGATGGAGCTGGCCGACCGCGTGGCGCGCCTGGCGGCGAACGGACGATCCGTTGGGCTGGGCACCATCCTCGTGGGCAACGACGGACCGAGCGTGCGCTACGTCCAGATGAAGCACGACGACTGCCAAGCCATCGGCATCAAGTCCTTCGCCGAGCATCTCGACGAGACGGCGACCCAGGCGCAGGTGGAGGCGGCGGTCGACCGCTTCAACGCCAACCCCGAGGTGAACGCCTTCCTGGTGCAGTTGCCGTTGCCGGCGGGCATCGACGAGGAGCAGGTGCTGCTGCGGGTCAGTGACGTCAAGGACGTCGACGGACTGCACCCCACCAACCTGGGCCGGCTCGTCATGAACGCCCCCGGTCCGCTGCCCTGCACGCCGGCGGGCATCGTGGAGTTGCTGAGGTTCTACCACGTGCCGGTTGAGGGCAAGCACGTGGTGATCATCGGGCGCGGCCTCACCATCGGCCGCCCCCTGGCGCTGCTGCTCTCGATGCGCCGTAGCGGCTGCAACGCGGCCGTCACCGTCGTGCACACCGGCGTCGAGGACATGGCCTCTCTCACGAGGTCGGCGGACGTCATCGTCGCCGCCGCCGGCGTGGCGGGCCTGTTGACGCCGGACATGGTCAAGCCGGGCGCGGCGGTCGTGGGAGCGGGCACGACCTTCGTGGGCAAGAAGCTCCTGAGCGACGTGGCCGACGGCGTCGGCGACGTCGCGGGCTGGATCACGCCGCGCCTCGGTGGCGTGGGTCCGATGACCCGTGCCATGCTGTTAACCAATGCAGTGCTAGCCGCGGAGAAGATGCGATGACCACCACCGACAACCTGGGTCGAGAGTTCTCCGAGCGACCGTGGGGGAGCTTCACCGTGCTGGACGACTCCGCCGCGGACTACAAGGTCAAGCAGATCGTGGTGACCCCCGGCAAGCGGCTCAGCTACCAGACCCATAAGTTCCGCGCCGAGCACTGGTTCATCGTGAGCGGCCACGCCACCGTGGTGCTCGACGGCACGACCATGGAGCTCGAGCCGGGCGCGAGCGTCGACATCAAGGTGGGCCAGGCCCATCGCTGCGAGAACCTGGGGTCCGACCCCGTGGTGTTCGTGGAGATACAGACCGGCACGTACTTCGGCGAAGACGACATCGTTCGTCTCGAGGACGACTTCGGGCGCGCCAGCTAGTTTCGTGCGAATCGACGCCGTACTGGCCCAGGGTACGACCAGGTCGTTCGAGTTCTTTCCTCCCAAGTCGGACGAGGAGAGCGCCGTGCTCACGACCACCCTCGGCCACCTTGAACCCCTGCACCCCTCCTTCGTCTCGGTGACCTATCGCGGGGGGCCCGCGTCGCGCCAGCGCACCTTCGACCTGGTCACCCGGATCCAACGCCGGGGCCAGTTGACGGCCATGGCCCACCTGATCTGCGTGGGGCATACACGAGACGAGATGCGCACCATCCTGGCCAACTACGTCGACGCGGGCGTCGAGAACGTGATGGCGCTCGGCGGCGACGTGCCCGAGGACCCGCTCGCGCGCGGGTCGGACTTCACCCACGCCATCGACCTGGTCGAGATGATCCGCGAGACCGGCGACTTCGCCGTCGGCGTGGCCGCCCATCCCCAGGGACACCCGAGGTCGCCCGATCGCCGCAGCGATCGCCACTTCCTCGCGCAGAAACTGCGTGTGGCCGATTTCGCGGTCACGCAGTTCTTCTTCGAGCTCGAGGAGTGGAGACGGCTGGTCGAGGAGCTCGGCGAGCTCGGCGTCACCAAGCCGGTCATCCCGGGCATCATGCCGGTCACGACGCTGAACGGCATCTCGCACATGGCGCGGATGGGCGGGCGGGTCCCCGACGACCTGGTCGAGCGCCTCGAGCGGGCTCACGAACGCGGTGGTCCGGCCGCGGTGAGGGCGCAAGGGATCGACGCCGCGCGCGAGCTCTGCGCCGGATTGCTCGACGCCGCGGCGCCAGGGCTGCATTTCTACACGCTCAATCGCTCCACGGCCACGAGGGAGATCTACAACTCCCTGTTCGGTGAGATGCCCGACCCGTCGAAGGACCTTTGACCTAAAAGAGGACCCTCGACGAGGCCGTAAGATGTCCGTCATGGCAGACAAAATCACCACCAGCGCCGATGGCGTACTCAATGTGTCCGACAACCCGATCATCCCCTTCATCGAGGGCGACGGCATCGGAGTCGACATCTGGCCCGCGTCCCAGCTGGTGCTGGACGCGGCGGCCAAGAAATACGGCAAGACCATCGAATGGAAGGAAGTCCTCGCCGGACAGAAGGCCTTCGACGAGACCGGTGACTGGCTGCCCGAGGAGACCGTGACGGTCTTTCGCGACTACCTCATCGGCATCAAGGGACCGTTGACCACGCCCATCGGCGGCGGGTTCCGATCCCTCAACGTGGCGCTGCGCCAGATCCTCGACCTCTACGTGTGCCTCCGACCGGTGCGCTGGTTCACCGGCGTACCGTCGCCGATCAAGAACCCGGAGCTGGTGGACATGGTGATCTTCCGCGAGAACACCGAGGACGTCTACGCGGGGCTCGAGGTCGAGTCCGGCACGCCCGAGGCGGAGCAGCTGAGCGAGTACCTGAAGCAGAGCCTCGGCTGGGAGATCCCCAAGATGGCCGGCATCGGCATCAAGCCCATCTCCAAGGAGAACTCGGAGCGGCTCATCCGTGCCGCGATCAAGTACGCGATCGAGCGCGACCGCCCGAGCGTCACCCTGGTGCACAAGGGCAACATCCAGAAGTTCACCGAGGGCGCCTTCATGAAGTGGGGCTACGAGTTGGTGCGAGCGGAGTTCAGCGACGTCGCCGTCGGCTGGGACGACTGCAACGGCCAGCCGGGCGGGAAGGTGCTGGTGCGCGACATCATCGCCGACATCGCGTTCCAGCAGACGTTGACGCGTCCCAAGGAGTTCGACGTGATTGCCACCACGAACCTCAATGGCGACTACCTCTCCGACGCGCTGGCCGCGCAGGTGGGTGGCATCGGCATCGCCCCGGGGGCCAACATCAACTACGTGACGGGCCACGGGATCTTCGAAGCCACGCACGGCACGGCGCCCAAGTACGCCGGCCAGGACAAGGTCAACCCCGGATCGGTGCTGCTCTCGGGCGTGCTCATGTTCGAGCACCTCGGCTGGACCGACGCGGCGAACGACATCGTGACGGCCCTCGAGGCCACCATCTCGGACAAGATCGTCACCTACGACTTCGCGCGCCTCATGAAGGGCGCCACCGAGGTGAAGTGCTCGGAGTTCGCCTCCGCCATTGTTGACCGTTTGTAGCTACTAACCCCAAAGGAGTTTCATGGCCACCCCCGTCCACGTCACCGTCACCGGCGCCGCCGGTCAGATCGGCTACCAGCTGCTCTTTCGCATCGCCTCGGGCCAGTTGCTCGGCCCCAACACGCCTGTCGTGCTGCGGCTCTTGGAGATCGAGGCGGCGCTGCCGGCGCTCGAGGGCGTGGTGATGGAGCTCGACGACTGCGCCTTCCCGCTGCTGGCCGACGTCGAGACGACCAGCGACCTCGGCCACGCCTTCACCAACGCCTCGTGGGCGCTGCTCGTCGGATCGGTGCCCCGCAAGGCGGGCATGGAGCGCAGCGACCTGTTGACCATCAACGGCGGCATCTTCAAGCCGCAGGGCCAGGCGATCGCCGCCAACGCCGCGAGCGACGTGCGCATCTTGGTGGTGGGCAACCCCTGCAACACGAACTGCCTCATCGCGCGCTCCAACGCTCAGGAGATTCCCGCGGATCGCTGGTTCGCCATGACAAGACTCGACCAGAACCGCGCGGAGTCCCAGATCGCGAAGAAGGTCGGCACCGGCGTCGCGAGCGTAAGGAACCTCGCCATCTGGGGCAACCACTCGACGACCCAGTTCCCCGACTTCTTCAACGCGACGGTGGACGGCAAGCCCGTCGAGGCCGTGGTGGACGAGCAGGCCTGGCTCGAGGGCGATTTCCTCAGCACCGTGCAGAAGCGCGGCGCGGCCGTCATCGCCGCGCGCGGCGCCAGTTCCGCCGCGTCGGCGGCCAACGCCGCGATCGACACGGTGGTTGGCCTCACCACCCCCACGCCCTACGACGACTGCGTCTCGGTGGCCGTCACCTCCGACGGCAACCACTACGCCATCCCGGCCGGCCTGACCTTCGGCTTCCCGGTGCAGGCCGACGGCAACGGCTCCTGGAAGGTGAAGGAGGGCTTCGTCCTGGGCGACTTCGCCAAGGAGAAGATCAAGGTCACCACCGAGGAGCTGCTGGGCGAGCGCGACGAGGTCGCCGGGCTCGGACTGATCTAGAGGGTCGACCCCGGGTCGGTCAGGCGCGGTGCAGGTTGAGCGCGGCCCGCGCGGCCGCGTAGAAGAGTTGCTCGCGCACCTCGCGCGCGCCGTCCCACCCGCGGTAGTCCCACGCCTCGCCGGCTAAGGAGTCCCCGGCGTAGAGCAACTGCGCGAAACGAAGGTGGCGGTACCGGGCCACGGCGATGAAGGCCGAGGACTCCATGTCCACCATCGCGCAGCCCTCGTCGATGCGGCGGCGAACGCGCGACGGCGTCTCGCGCATGAAGGCGTCGGTCGTCCAGGTGCGACCCACGAAGTAGGAGGTGTTGAGCTCGTTGAGCGTCGCTCCCATCACCCGCACCCCCAACGGGTCGGCGTCGATGACGCGCCCCGGGCGCGCGTAGTGGAAGCTGGTGCCCTCGTCGCGCAGCGCGGACGCGACGACCATCACCTGGCCGAGGGCCAGGGCGTCGACCAGCGCGCCCGCGCCGCCGCAGGCCACGAAGGTGGTCACGCCGATGGCCGCCATCTCCTCGGTGATGGCCGCGGCGAGCGGTGCGCCCACCCCGGGGTGCACGACCGAGACGGTCCCGTGCTCGGTGGTGAACTCGTAGACCGGGTTCCGGCCGATCTCGCTGCGCAGCGTGTAGAGCGGCAACAGCACCCCTTCGCCGGCCAGCTGCTCCAGGAGTTCGTTGAAGTAGCACAGCACCGCGACGGGCGCCACGTGGGGCTGCTCGTCGTGCAGCATGTAGCCCTCGATGACGCCCGGTTCGTCGAGGTCGTCCTCGGTGAGCGCGATCTCGACCATCGTCTAGACGTCGCTGCGCGGATGCGCGAGCTGCAGCCACGCCAGCAGGGGCACGAGGGCGTTGACGTCGCCGCGGACCTTGACGCGTCCCTCGCGCAGGGCCGACGCGCTGTCGAGATGGCCGTCGGTGAGGGCCAGGGCGTCGAGGTAGCCGAGGCTCACCACCGCGTCCGCGGCCAGGTGCTCGCCCGCCAGCAGCGACGCGCCCTCGCGTTTCATGGTGAAGGTCATGGCGCGCGGTCCCTCGGGCGGGGCGTCGGGGAACTCGAGCACGACCCTGAAGAGCTCGACGCCGTCGTCCAGCGGCACCGCTCCGGCGTTCATCAGCGTGGCGTTCACCTCGTCGAACCACGCGTTCGTGAGGAACGCGGCCACGCCTTAGGGTGCCGGCTGCACCGCAGCCTGCGCCGCCGTCTTCTTGGTGCGGCGAAGGATCTTGCGGCCCAGCCACGCGATCGGGTCGTAGTCGGCGTCGACCACGCGCTCCTTCAACGGGATGATGGCGTTGTCGGTGATGTGGATGTGCTCGGGGCACACCTCCGTGCAGCACTTGGTGATGTTGCAGAAGCCCAGGCCCATCTCCTCGCGCACCAGTTCGCGGCGGTCGTTGGTGTCGAGCGGGTGCATCTCGAGCTCGGCGTAGCGGATGAAGAAGCGCGGGCCGGCGTAGTTGGTCTTGTTCTCCTCGTGGTCGCGGATCACGTGGCAGACGTCCTGGCACATGAAGCACTCGATGCACTTGCGGAACTCCTGGCCCCGCTCCACGTCCTTCTGGAACATGCGGTAGCCGCCCTCGGGCATGGGCGGCGGCAGGAAGGCCGGGACCTTCTCGGCCATGGCGTAGTTGAACGAGACGTCCGTCACCAGGTCCCGGATGATGGGGAAGGTCTTCATCGGCGTGAGCGTCACCGTGCCCTCGGGCAGGTCCTGCATGCGCGTCATGCACATGAGCCGCGGGCGACCGTTGATCTCCGCCGAGCAGGAGCCGCACTTGCCGGCCTTGCAGTTCCAGCGGCACGCCAGGTCCGGCGCGTCGGTCGCCTGGATGCGGTGCACGATGTCGAGCACCACCTCCCCCTCGTTGGGCGTGATGGTGAAGTCCTCGAATTGGCCGCCGCTCGCGTCCCCGCGCCAGATCCGCATCGTCACGTCGGTCATTACGTCGCCTCCTCAAGCAGGGCCTTCAGTTCGTCGGGCATCTCCAGCAGGGGCGACTCGACCGTGGTAATGGCGCCGTCCCAGCGCCCGCCCTCGCTCGAGTGCGCGAAGTTGATCTTGCCGAACTCGGGGTCGGCCTTGGGGAAGTCCTCGCGGGTGTGGCCGCCGCGCGACTCCTTGCGGCTCTTCGCGCCGATGGCCACGCACTTGCACACCGTGAGCATGGCCGGCAGGTCGGTCGCCAGGTTCCAGCCCGGGTTGTAGGCCCGGCCGCCCTTGACCGTCATGCGCTGCACGCGCTCGGTGAAGCCGTCGAGTTGGTCGATGGCGAAGTCGATCTCGCTGGCCGTGCGGATTATGCCGACGTTGTCCTGCATCATCTCCTGGAGGTCGTGCTGGATGTCGTAGGGATTCTCGCCGCCCGTGCGTTCGAAGGGCGCGAGGGCCTCCTTGACCGCCAGCTCGACCTCGCCGAGGTCGAGGTCGGTGGCGACCTGGCCGCCCTCGATGTAGTCGGCCGCGCCCACGCCGGCGCGCCGGCCGAAGACGACGAGGTCGCTCAACGAGTTGCCGCCGAGCCGGTTGGCCCCGTGCATGCC
>JBARBL010000059.1:0-2761 GCA_049793015.1 Acidimicrobiales bacterium
CTTCGGCGAGAAGGCCCGCGAGGTCCGCGACACCTCCCTCAAGGTGCCCCACGGCGAAGAGGGCAAGGTGATCGACGTCAAGGTCTACAGCCGCGACGAGGACCACGAGATGCAGCCCGGCGTCAACCAGCTGGTCAAGGTCTACGTGGCCCAGAAGCGCAAGATCTCCGAGGGCGACAAGCTGGCCGGACGCCACGGCAACAAGGGCGTCATCTCCAAGATCCTGCCCGAGGAGGACATGCCCTTCATGGCCGACGGCACGCCCGTCGACATCATCCTGAGCCCGCTCGGCGTGCCCAGTCGAATGAACGTCGGCCAGGTGCTCGAGAGCCACCTGGGCTACGCCGCCCGCTACGGCTGGGAGGGCATCGAGGTCAACCCCGCGGTGGGCACCTCAGGCCACGCCGACCAGCGCGACCCCGCGACCCGCCCCTACCGCAAGACCCGCCCGCGCACCGAACCCGCGGTCTACGTGGCCACGCCGTCCTTCGACGGCGCGCACTGGGACGAGACCGACCGGGCCAAGGACAAGCCGACCATCCAGCACACCTTCGCCACGCTCAACGTCGACGGGGCCAACGGCATGCGCCTGCTGGCCGGGGACAACGACGGCAAGGTCTCCTTGTACAACGGCCGCACCGGCGAGCTGTACGACAACCCGATCTCGGTGGGCTACGCCTACATCTTGAAGCTGGCCCACATGGTCGACGACAAGATCCACGCCCGCTCCACCGGCCCGTACTCCATGATCACGGCCCAGCCGCTCGGCGGCAAGGCCCAGTTCGGTGGACAGCGCTTCGGCGAGATGGAAGTGTGGGCCCTCGAGGCCTACGGGGCCGCCTACGCCCTCCAGGAGCTGTTGACGGTCAAGTCCGACGACATGAAGGGCCGCGAGCGAGCCTACGAGGCGATCGTGAAGGGTCAGAACCTGCCCGAACCGGGGATCCCCGAGTCGTTCAAGGTGCTGATCAAGGAGATGCAGTCGCTCTGTCTGAACGTGGAAGTGCGCGACAAGAACAAGCAGCACGTAGATCTGGCCGACACCGAAGAGGACTTCTTCTCGGTCACGCGCGAGCTCGGCATCGACATCAGTCGACCCGAACGCGGCAGTGACGAAGAGGACGCCCGTCGGGCCGCCGAAAGGAAGTTGTCATGAGCCCATTGGACGTCAACCAGTTCGACGAGCTGAGCATCGGTCTCGCCACGGCGCAGAACATCCGCAGCTGGTCCTCGGGCGAGGTCAAGAAGCCCGAGACGATCAACTACCGCACCCTGCGTCCGGAGAAGGACGGCCTGTTCTGCGAGAAGATCTTCGGACCCCAGAAGGCGTGGGAGTGCGCGTGCGGCAAGTACAAGCGGGTGCGCTTCAAGGGGATCGTCTGCGAGCGCTGCGGCGTCGAGGTCACCAGCGACAAGGTGCGTCGCGACCGCATGGGCCACATCGCCCTGGCGGCGCCGGTCGTGCACATCTGGTACCTGCGCGGCACGCGTTCGTGGCTGGCCTACCTGCTCATGGGGACCCTGCCCAAGGAGGAGCTCAAGGCCAAGCAGCTGGAGAAGGTCATCTACTTCGCCGCCCACATGGTCACCTTCGTGGACGTCGACAAGCGTCACGCGGACTTGGGCGACCTGCGCAAGGGCCTGGCCGAGGAGCTCGTCGAGATCGCCGAGCGCGAGGTCAAGGCCCTCGACAACAAGCTGAAGGAGATCGAGGCCCGCGCCGAGAAGCTCGAGACCGACGGCGCCAAGGAGTCCGAGCTTCGGGCCCTGCAGCGCGGCACGGAGAAGGAACTCGACGGCGTGCGTTCGCGCTTCGCCGAGGAGCGTGAGCTGGCCAAGCAGGCCTTCACGACCTTCGAGGCCCTGCACTCGCGCCAGATCATCGAGGACGAGGTGCTGTACCGCGAGATGGACTTTCGCTACGGCGAGTACTTCGAAGGCGGCATGGGCGCCCACGCCATCCTCAACCTGATCGACCGCATGGACTTAGACGACGAGGAGCGCGTCATGCGCGAGATGATCGACGCGAAGGACGGCCGCAAGCCCCTGAGCGCCCAGCGTCACGCCAAGTTCCTGAAGCGTCTCTCGATCGTGCAGTCCTTCAACCGACGTGACGACCAGGGCCGGCGCCTCAACGACCCGCGCGCCATGATCCTGGAGGCCATCCCGGTCATCCCGCCGGACCTTCGCCCGATGGTCCAGCTGGACGGCGGCCGTTTCGCCACCAGCGACCTCAACGACCTCTACCGTCGCGTCATCAACCGCAACAACCGCCTGAAGCGCCTGCTGGACCTGGGCGCGCCCGACATCATCGTCAACAACGAGAAGCGCATGCTCCAAGAGGCCGTGGACGCGTTGTTCGACAACGGCCGTCGCGGCCGGCCGGTGGCCGGCCAGAGCGGACGGCCCCTCAAGAGCCTCTCTGACATGTTGAAAGGCAAGCAGGGACGCTTCCGCCAGAACCTGCTCGGCAAGCGCGTCGACTACTCGGGCCGTTCGGTCATCGTGGTCGGTCCCCAGCTCAAGCTGCACCAGTGCGGCCTGCCCAAGATGATGGCGCTCGAGCTCTTCAAGCCCTTCGTTATGAAGCGGCTGATCGAGACCCAGATGGCCCAGAACATCAAGAGCGCCAAGCGCATGGTCGAGCGCCGCAAGACCGTGGTCTGGGACGTGCTCGAAGAGGTCATCCGCGAGCACCCGGTGCTGCTCAACCGCGCGCCGACGCTGCACCGACTGGGCATCCAGGCCTTCGAGCCGGTTC
>JBARBL010000060.1:0-42003 GCA_049793015.1 Acidimicrobiales bacterium
GTCGTCGAGGACGACGTTCACTACTGATCGGCGAGGTCGGGATCGCCGATTGCTGCTAACCCAGCGTTGTAGCGCGCGGTGAGGACGCTTTTCAGTTCAGCCTTGGCTCGAGCCATTCCTCCGGGCAGAACTAATGCTGCGTCACCGAGGTCAACGAAGGCGATCTCGCCGCCGTCCTCGATACCCCAACGATGCCTTAGTTCTGCCGGAAGATTGGTTTGACCACGCTGAGACACACGGGCTTGACTGACAGGAGTTGACATGAATGCATTGTACCGGGCCCCTCTCTACAAAGCGACGTTTTCTGGGCATCTTTGGGAAATGATGGACAGCATGTTGTCGAGCACTGGATGGCGGCAGTTTTACCCACTGACGTGATGACACTCCTGATCGTCTAGGGCACGTCGCCGGGTCTCCGCTGTTCACGAGAAGAGACAGCACTCATTGACTGTTGAAGTTTCCACAAGAGTTCTGTCAGGCGCCGAACATCCTCCGACTCCCAATCGCGGACAAAAAGCGAGAATCGCTTCAGGCCAAAACTCTCCAACCGACGATGTTCGACGGTTCCGATGTCCGTCAACGTGACCAAATTCGATCGTCCATCCGTTGGGTCAGCCTTGACCTCTACATAACCAGCAATTTCAAGTTCTCGAATTTGTCTGGTGACGAGTGAGGGATGAACTCCCTGAAGACCGGCAATATCGGAGGGCCGCGCTCCGTCATGATTAGCGATGGTTTGCAACAGACTTAATGTGGCGGCTCCCTTCCGCTGGCGTCTCGCTCGTTCGAGACCGGCATTCATCGTGAACAGAGCTGCAACCATCAACTTCACGTCGCGCTTATTCGGGGGCACGCTAAACCATACCAGTTAGTTGACAAAGTCAACTAAACACATTACGGTATTAATCGTTGACTAAGTCAACGATTATCAGGAGATGCACGTGAGCAAATATTTTGAATTTTTAATAAACCGTAACTTGTTGTTCGCTGTCGGCGTCTTACCGCCCGCCATATACACATTCAACGGACACGCATGGCTGGGGCTCCTTTTCATTGCATGCGTTGTGGCCGGTCGCTTTTCTGTCGGTCCGATTATTGGTCGGAAGTTCGAAGATTCACGCTCCTGAAGAACGAGGCCGTTACGGCCGGCCGACTTGTTCGCGGATGCCAATTAACCGGTTTGCGCGTCGGTCGCAACCGGCGGTCCTTAATCGTGTCCGCGGCAAACGGATACTACCCGAGTCGCTTCTTAGGACTATCTGATGTGCACGCCTGAAATGGCCCTTGCAATGATCAGGCGTTGTATTTCCGAAGTCCCTTCGAAGATCGTGTAGTTATTTGAATGTCGCACAACTCCCCCGGTTAGGGTTGGCTTCCAAATTGAAGAGACCCAACTACGAGGAGTTTGGCCCATTTTCGAACTGGTTGACGTCGATTTCGCACCCGTTTATTGGGTCTCGCTCATGCACAGTTGGTTGGTCGAGGTGAGAATCTGAACACCAACACCGGATGCTTGAATCTCTGACAACGGGAATGGCTCCCGTGGTCCAATGCAAATACATCGGCATTGACGCCGCAGACGACGTTTACTCATCTCCCAAACAGCGCATCATGATATTCCTTAACCGCGAGTACTGCATCCGCTCGCAGCTGGTTACCATCTTCTTCAGGGTGGTCAATCAGAAACTGTGACGCGTACGCGAAAGGACCTTGATCGCTCTCGAGGGTGAAGTTCAAAAGGAGCTCGTCAAGTGCAGTTCTGGTCTCGCCAACAAGGACCGTTGCAAATATCGACTTGGTACGTTCAGCGGCATTTCGGGGACCTCCGACGTTGCCATGTAGCAACACGAAAGCAATGTCGTACCAGTCTTTCTCTTTGCGGCGGCTATACGCCGCTGCAGATTTGGCCAGGAGGAATCCAGCCGCTCCAGCGACATTGACTTCGACGTTGTAAAAGACACCGCCGACTTTCGAAGTCAGAGGTTGACGAACGAAGTCACGAGACGCGAACCGGGTTCCTCGCAGGTTGACCGCCCCTAGCGCGTCGCACTCGGCGAAGTTCACCGAAGCGCCAGCTGGTTGGTCTTCAAGGTCAGTGAGAAGTTCGAACTTGACAATGGCTTTTGACTCATCCGATTGAGTTTGCCACCGCCAAATTCTCCCGTCAGTTGACTCGAACTCAGCGTTCTTAAGTGCCTGCTCCAATCTGGCGGCGTTCGTGGCGCCTGCGGCAATTTCGAGATCGACTTGGACGTCAATGTCCGTTGTTCCGGCGTGCCTCTTTCCTGACTTGTCGCACAGCAATTCCGGTACAAGCCCACCTAGCACAACGAATTCAGGAGTGTTTCCGTAGTGGTGTACCACGCGCACAAGTGCCTCTTCGGCGGCCTTGCGCGCTGGTCGGGATCGGGTCGGCTCAGTCACCACGAAACACCTCGCGGAGGTGCTCGGCCGCCTCCTCGCCTCGAACTCCTTCGTTGCGAAGATCAGCGTACGTCCGGGGCCACGATGTTACCCATACGCCATCCTGCTCCTGAATCAATCGCTTCGTCGCTTGCGTTGGAAACGGCAGAAGAAGTAGCCGACCTCCATCCATCACTTCGAGCCCGGTCTGTTTGGCGATACGGAGCATGTCCACTTTGCTCGACGCACCCACGTACGCGGCACCGGTGGGAGTTTGAGTCAGATATGGAGCCTGGATCGACGCGGCGAGTGCGCCCGCGGTGGACCATGGAACGTGCATCGAAGTCCACTTCTGACCTAATTGACTGATTTCAGTGAACGGATCTCGCCAAAGTAATCCGCACCGAAGTTCATACTTCGGTCGACGTTGATTGGCCGCCTCAGAAAACTGATCGAGTAGCCGATCAAAGTCGATAATCCTTCGTCCCGACTGCGGCCCGCGTGCTTTTGGTGCATGGAGGAGTCCGCGCCCCACTAGGAATGCGAGCACCCTCACGGCGGTACTCAATGAATGCCCGGTCGCGGCTGCGACCGCTTCGGCAGTCGGAGTTGTGTCTGAGAGGATAGCTTCCGCGATTCCGATGGCAGCCGGTGTCCAATCCGTCGATGAGCGACGAACCGCTGGGATCTGACCCGAGAGCGCAATCACCATCGAGCCAGCCTCGATGCTCGCCGCGCCTCTCTCGTCCGCCCAGTTGATTCCCTCTTTGGTGATCGCCTGGCGCGCGGCTAAGGAGAGTCGGGACGCGGCGATGACATCTGGCTGAGGTCGAGCTTTCAAGGCCATCTGAACACCTCGGAAGTCGCCCTGACCGGCAAATCTGACCCGAAGCTGTGTTCCCGCTACGCCTACTTTGACGTCAATGTCGTCCAACTGTTCAACCGTAATCCGGGTTCCTATAGGCAGAATCGTGGCGAATAAAGCCCTGACCCGCTCCGTGAGTGATTTGTCAATAGTCGCAATCATCACAAATAAGTATACATCCACAACCGCGGATGTATGACAATTCTGGATGTATGAACAGACCGGCCCTCTTTGAATCCAGTCCGGAACTGGCAGCCAACCTTGTCACCCAATAAGGTCTAGAGCGGACACTCAGGTATTGAAGTGGCTAATAGATTTCCTGGTCAAAGCTTCTTTCCAATCTGGGCAGACCCACGAATGACGGGAATGGACCGATTAGGCCTTGGTTCAGGTCGTTTTCGCACCTTATTACTGGGACGCCAGTGTGCGCCGAGAACCTCGAAGCACATACTCCAAATCATGAGGAACACTACCAAGGTTGAAGGGATCGCGATCATCAATGAGCGTGCTTAGGGTCGAGGCGCGCAGTAGTACGTAGCGAGTGCTCCGGCGAGATCGTTCGCCGAGTTAGGCGGTGTCGCCAACTTGAGGCAGTTCTCAGCGACCCAGATGACCCGTGAATCGAAACTGGTGGCCGCGGTCACGACCAAATGAAACGTGCCGGCAGCAACCATGGAACGTAACTCGGAGACCGAGGGTTCAGGAATCGTGCCGGTGTAGCCACCAATCGGTAAGACCTCCTGACCGGTCGCGAAGATGAGCGGAGCTGCCAAAACTGACGTCTGGGCAGCCATGAGGTCGGGGGCACCTTGCCTCGCCGCCTCAATGGCAGGAAGGGTGGACAGTGGCTTCAAAGGGGCGCCGAAGAATGCACGTGTGAATGCGGTGACCGCCGTTGGTTGAAATGGAGTGTCAAAGGCACCCAGTCCGTTTGAGACGACCGAGACAGACGCCACCAACGGAAGCAGTAGCAAGGCTCGTGAGTGGAAACGGCTCGGCGTGCCCGATCCCATCGCCAACGAAATGGCCCTCGATCTGACCACGGACATCGAGGAGGCTGAGGCCGAAGGTGGCTCCGCTGAGGACGTGCTTGGAAACAGCCTCTTTGACCCGCGGCGCTTTGCCGCGGCGTGGGCGAGTGCCCGCGGCGTTATCGGGTCGCCCGCTTTCGTCGAACCCTTTAGCCCGCCGCTTCGCGACCGCCCCTCGTGGTATCGGCCGGCGCTGATCGTCGCTCTATCACTCTTTGGTTTTCTCACCGCTCTCGCCGCGGCCGCATTGCTGATCGGCCGTCACGGAGTGGCGGTGGCGATCACGGCGCATATTGGCCGTCGAATCGTGCTGCCGCGGTCGCCTCACTGGTTCGCCGTGCACCCGTTTCCGGGGTTCGCCTCTGGCCCGCAGTTCGGCGCCCAAGGCTTCGGACCCTTCGTCGCCCTCGCTCTCGCCTTGCTGTTGGTCGGTTGCGTCGCCGTCGCTCTCGCCGTCCTGTACCGGAGTTCCGGGTCAGGTCACCAATCGAAGCGACGATTTTGGTGAACGGTTACGTCTGAACTTCTAGAGAGTTGAGACCGACTAGTCGCGTACCGGACGAGCGACTATCTGCACTACATCGAGCGCAATTGTCACTCTGAGGGTCGGCTGACGACTCTCCTCGATCCACCACCTAGCGAATATCGATGACGACGCTCATCGCTTATCCTGGTGGCGAGTTTGCGGCGCGAGTCTCGACGGTTCGAGGAATCTTCAACATCGAAGGAGTATCTGTGCTCGACTTTGCCTCGGCCTGGGAAGACGTTGCCGACATGGTGCCCGAGCGCGTGGCTGTCATCCAAGGCGAGCGACGCTACAGCTACCGAGAGTTTGAGGAGACCGCCGCGCGCTTCGCCGCCGCGATCGAAGCGGCGGGCTTGCCCGAGGGTGGGAAGGTCGCTCTCTATCTGTACAACTGCCCGGAGTACCTCATCGCCCAGTTCGGAGCATTTAAGCACCGTGCGGTGCCGGTCAACGTCAACTACCGGTACCTCGACCACGAACTTATCTACCTGCTCGAGAACTCTGACGCCGAGGTGCTGGTCTTTCACAGTTCGCTCTCGGAGTGCGTGGAGCGGGTGCGCGACCAACTCACCCACGTTCGACTGTTCGTCGAGGTGGACGACTGCGGCTCTCACCTAGAGGGAAGTCGTCGATTTATGGACCTCGTGGAGTCCCACGAGCCGCAGGCGCGAAAGTCGCGCTCGCCGGAGGACCTGTACATGATCTACACGGGCGGCACCACGGGGCTGCCCAAGGGCGTGATGTTTCCTCAAGGTGAGTTCGTCGAAGCACTGCTCAGCGCCGCCATGCGTTTGGGCTACCTCACCTCGACGCCGACCGAGCGCGCCGGTCTGCGCGACGTGGTTGACGCCTACTCCACGTTCGGGCCGCAGGTCAATATTCCGTGCAGTCCGCTAATGCACGGAACGGGCATGTGGGTGGGCGCCATGCCCATGTTGATATCGGGAGGCGCCGTTCTTTTGTTGGAGTCACGATCCTTCGATGCGGACGAAGTGTGGCGCCTCACCGAACGAGAAGGCGTGACCTTGATCGCCATCGTCGGCGATCCTTTTGCTCGCCCCCTCCTGCGCGCCTTGGAGGCACGCGAGTCCGAGGGGCGACCCGTCGACACGTCCAGCGTGCGCTACGTCTACTCCTCCGGAGCCATCTGGAGCAGTGAGATCAAAGACGGATTGAGGTGGCGTCTGACTGCCGCCCTGGTTGACGCCCTCGGCTCCACGGAGGGACTGTCCTTTGGGGTGAGCGGCGCCAGTCCCAACCAGGGCGCGCCCACCGCCCACTTCCAGTTATCGCCCGACACCAAGGTGGTGAGTGAAGACGGACGCGAGGTGGCTCGCGGGACGGGCGAACGAGGCATCCTCGCTACTCGCACCTCGGCCTTTGGGTACTACAAAGATCCGGAGAAGTCCGCGCGGACCTTTTTTCGCTCGGACGGCAAGGGCTACGTACTCACCGGTGACTGGGCGACCGTCGACGAAGACGGCACCATCACCCTTCTCGGCCGTGGGTCCATGTCCATCAACTCCGGCGGCGAGAAGGTCTTCGCGGAAGAAGTGGAAGAGGCCCTGAAACGCCATCCCCTGGTCGATGACTGTCTGGTGGTGGGAGTACCGGACGAGCGCTTTGGTCAACGGGTGGTGGCGGTGATTGGCTCCTCGGCGTCGAGCGCGCCCACCTTTGAAGAGATCTGCACTTTTCTGCGGCCCTCGATCGCTCACTACAAGGTTCCCAAAGCCGTGGTACTGCGAGAACGAGTACAGCGTGCGCCCAACGGCAAGGCCGACTACAAGTGGGCTCTACAGACGGCGCTAGAGAGTACGTCGAGTGGCTAAAGCGTGAGGTGGTCATCGTCAACTTCCTAAGAGGAAGCACCGCAACGAGGCGAGGCGCTACCATGCTGGCTGATGGCGTGGGGCCCGACAAGTGGGGTCGCGTCGAAGGAGGCGCGATGAATCGAACGACCCCCCGTGGCGACACCGCCGCAAGTTCCCGGGCATTTCGCCTACTCACCTCCCTTTCCGCGGTGCTCGCGCTGAGCGCGGGTGCTCTTTTCGTCCCCGCCTCGACCTCGTCAGCCACCTCTCGTGGAACTTCCGCCACTCGAAGTGGAGCGACCCCTATCGCGCACGCCTCGGGCAACATCGACTTCGATGGGTCCTGGACCGTCACTGATCCCGCCAACGGTGATACGGCCACTCTGACCGTCAGTGGCGAGAAGTCCGATGGTTCGTTCTCGGGTACCCTCGAGCCCCCCGGCAACGCACCCAGGTCGTTGAGTGGTCCCTTCTCTCTTGAAAACGCTCAGGTGAGTGGGCGACACTTCAGCTTCACCATCGAACGCTCGGGCATCGGCGGCACTGGTCCCGACGATCGCAACGCGACGTACACGGCGAACTGGGACGGCACGATTACGGGAAACAGCGCCACCGGCTCCATTGACGCGAAGACGGTGCCGGGCACCGTTCTGAATCCGGACGGCTTCGCGGGACAACGGAGCTTCACCGCCCATCGAGCCAGTGCCTACACCTCCTCACCCGCCGTGGGACCCGTGTTCGGGGGAGTCACGGTCCACGTGGCGGGCAGCGGGCTCGATAGCGCCGTGAGCGCTGAGATCACCGACGCCGACGGCAACGTGTTGGCGACCGTGTCCGCGGACGGGGCCGACGCGTCGGGGTTCTCCTTCAAGGCCCCCGACCTTACGTCTGCGTTTCACGACGCCAACAACGCCTCGGTCTCTTCGAACAGCAAGACGATCTCGCAACTCGTGGTGGAGGTCGTGCCTGTTGACGCCCAGGGTTCCATCCTGTCGCCACCGGCGGACTACACCGTGTCCCCGCCCATCGTCACGTCGGCCACCCCGGGTGAGATTGCGGTAGGCGGCGGCCAATCGATCATCGTCGTCGGTAAGTTCTTCGATGGGGCAAGCGCCGTGGACTTCCAGAACGGCACCTCGACCATCGTCTCGGCGCCGGCCACCGTTGACTCTTCTACCAAACTCAAGTTCACGGCTCCCGATCTGAAGGACTTCTTCGTCGCCAATAAGACCGCCGCGCAACTCACTCTCGACATGTACGTCAGGATCAACGTCACGCAGGCCTTCGGCTCGCTCATCTACTCCAATAGCACCCCGGTGACCGTCGACAATCTCCGGGTGGACAGCGTGACCCCCGCCGTCGGTCCCGACGTCGGTGGCGACACGGTCGCCGTGGTGGGATCGGGATTTTCCAACGTCACCGAGGTCGACATGGTTGCCGCCACCTCGCCCGCGGGTACGGCGCCGCGCACGTTGGTTGTTCCGGTCAGTCCCGCCTCCGACCGATACCTCACGTTCAAGGTTCCTGACGACACGTCCTACGCGAACGGCACTCCGGCGAGTTCCAGCTACCACCTGGTTGCCGTCGCCACGATCAACGGTCAGCGCGAGACGTCCACCACCTCCTCAGCGGACGTCTATGAGTACAAAGGACCGGAGGTCACCTCGACCAACGTGGGTCCCCACGGCATCTCCGCGGCGAGCGGGGCGCAAATAACACTGACCGGCCAGTACTTCGAGGGCGTGACGGACGTCTTCCTTAATACGGCGGGTAGCGCCTTTCATACCACCGTCACCCCCTCGTCGGTCTCGGCGACCTCCATTACTTTCACCCTCCCGGACCTGACCAAGGTGCTCAAAGGGGTAGGCCAGAAGTCGGCCACGTTCGACATCACCGTGGCCATCCCGGCCGGCGGAGTGGGCTCTAACTACATTCGCTCGATTACCAACGCGGCCAGCGAGATCACCGTGAAGAGTTGAGGGAGTTAGCGCTGGTTGTAGCGCACCTGACACGACGTACCGTTGGCCAGCGTGATGGTGAAGGTAAGGACGCCGTTGCGCGAGTGGGGCTTGACACTCACGCGCACGACTAAGACGCTCCCCGTATCGCGCACCACCAGCGCCGTGGTGCCGGCGTGGCTGGTGACACGTGGACGACCAGAAAAGCCGCTCCCGTCAATGGCCAGGGTGACCGTGCGACCGGCCACGGCGTAGCCGCGAACCACGGTCGCCGCGGGTCCGCTCGGCACCGTGGTCGTAGTCGTCGCGGTGGGCGGCGGCGTCACCACGGGCGCGCTAACGGTCAGGGTGTAGGTGAAGGTCCCCACGTCACCGTTGGGATCGCTCGTCGTGCCGGTCGCTTTGTAGGTCCCCTTGGTCAGGGTGCTGAGTGCCGTCACCACGCCACTCGAGCTAACGAGCACGTCGGGCGAGCCGGTCGTTTGAAGGTACGCCACCGCTCCGAGGTTGGCGCCGACGCTCAGTTGATCGGAGAACGTCGAGAGAGAACTCGCCGCCACGCTTCCCGCGGTGGGCGTGCGTTGGACGAGCTTGCCCACCGTCAGGCTGAAGGAGTACGAACCGGCGTCGCCGCCGGGGTCGTTCATCGTCCCGGTCGCGCTATAGGTCCCCGCGGCGAGCGGTCCGCTCGTGGTGAGGAGGCCGCCCGCACTGACGTTGAGACTGGGGGTTCCGGTAACGGGGACGAAGGTGACCGTTCCGCTGTTACCGGTGACGACAAGTTGATCGCTGAACGAGGCCGAACCGCTGGCCTTGACGTTCGCCGACAACGGCGAGTCCTGAAGGAGCACGCCGACTTCGAGCGTGAGAGAGAAGGTCCCCACGTCGCCGTTCGGGTCGCTGGTCGTGCCACTCGCGATGGTCTCTACGTACGTGACGGGGCCGTTGTTGTTGGTCGTCACGAGTTGATCGCTGAAGGTAGGCGAGTTGGCGGCCGTCACGGACGTGGTCGTCGGGCGTCGATCGGCTAATCTTGCTCTTTGCGCCTGGGTAGCTCAGTCGGTAGAGCAACGCATTCGTAATGCGTAGGTCAGGAGTTCGAATCTCCTCCCAGGCTCCACTCGTCGCCAAGAGATGGCGGTGCTACGGTTCCTACCGTGAGAGTTCCGCGCTCCCTTATCGGTGTCGTCACGGTGGTGACGCTCTCGATGGCGTTCGCTACTCCGTTAGCGGCCGGAGCGTCAGGGTCGACCGTTCACGACGGTATCTACAGCATGAACGGCTTTGATGCGGGATACTCCTACGCCACGCTGAAGGTGGTGGGGAACGGGACGAAAATCGCTGCCGACACGGGTAGGAACTCGGCCGTAGCGTGCACGAACTCCCCGTCGCTCGCCAGCCAAGATCCCAGCCTGACTTCCATCTCGGTCGTGGTCGTCGAGCTGCCCACTATGTCGATCTCACGCGCGGGCACGGCCTCCTACTCGGGAAACGCAACGGTGAACGCTCGAACAACGCCGGATCAAACCTTTAGCGTTCCGATCACTTTCAAAGTCACCTTCGTCAAGGGAAATATTGTGGCGAAGAAAACCGTGGCGGCGATCGTGACGTTCTCTTCGTCCGCGGCGTGCGAGACGGCGACCCCCACGAGATTCCTGCTGAAGTGGTACTCGTAACGGCGTAACGACGCCGCCTCCACGAACGAGGGCTCATCGATCGTGGAGGCGGAACATCGTTCTTAGCTGGCCAGCGAGTACACCACCTCGACTTGGACGTTGACCGACTGCGAACCTGACTCGATGGGCACACTGGAGGCCGCCTTCGCTACCGCCGACGCGAAGGGAAGAACGATGCCGGTGGAACCGGTATTTTCTTCGTCCGTCACGCGAACGATGTGGCCGACCGTGGTGCCGCCGCCCTTGGCGATCTGGGTCGCTTCAGTCAGGGCGTTGCGCATGGCTGCGGCACGAGCCTTGGCGAGAACGGCTGACTGGTTGGAGATGGAGAAGGTCACGCCGCTCAGTTGAATGTCGTTGCCGACAGACTTCGCCGCCGCGCCGAGCAACGCGCCGGCCTTGGACAGATCGTGAGTCGTGACGTTAAGACTGTCCTGGACCGTGTAGCCCGTGACGACGTTGTTGTTGTTCGTGTTCTGGTAGATGTCGAGTCCCGTCGTCTGCAGGTTCTTCTTCGTGACACCGTTACTCAGGAGCGACGCTTCCAGAGCTTTCATCTTCGCGTTGTTTTGGCTGAGGGCCGCGGCGGCGTTGGCCGCGACGGTCTGCACGCCGATCTGAAAACTCATGGTGTTGGGCTCGCCGGTGACGGTGCCCGAACCCGTGACGGAGATGGTCGCTCCGGAGGAGGAGTGGCTATGTCCGAGCGACTCGCCCACGAAGGCGATGCCCGCGATAACGACGGCGAAGACGAGAAGAAAAACCAGGCGGAATCCTGCGCGTCGGCGGTATCCGCCGCCAATGGCGTGATCGTGCGGCTGTTCGCTGCTCGAGTGCGGACTGGGTGATGCGTCGAGGTGATCGCTCACGTTCTCTCCTTAGGGGCGATACGGTCGTACGCCGGTAGTGGTCGCGTTGCTACTTCAAAGGTCAACTACTCCCTCGCTACGTACCTGTCACCAGCGACGAAGTACTTTCAAGCTTTTTAGGAGTTCTTGGCGAGGGGCTAGGTGAGGAGAGAGCGCACACTGTGGGTGAAGTCCTCTGACCACGCCCTGCCTGCGGCGGCGGTGACCATGGCGGCCGTGCTCGCCAGTTACGGTTCGGCCCTCTCTCTGGAGCACGTCGCTCGTCTCCACCTCGATATCGTGATCGAGGCCGTGGTCCTGGCGGTGACCGTGTCCCGAGTCCTTCGATCGGCCCGGCTCATCGATCGGCTCATTTCCTTCGCGGTCCTCCCACCATTCGCCATCGGTGCGTCGGAGATCGGTCGCATGATGTCGGAGCACTCCAATTTCGGAGACGCGCTGTTCGTGATTGCCATGGCCGCTGCAATCTGGGTTCGTCGCTTTGGGCGAAGCGTGTCGAGAGCCAGCATGCTCGTCGCCGCACCGTTCGTCGCGGTGCTCATTCTCCAGGGTCAGAGTGCAGTTGTCCCCTTCGAGGCCGCGCCGATATGGGTTGGGCTAGTCGCGTTCATCTGTTGCCTGTGGGTGATGGTCCTTCAGCTCCTGGCGGCGAGATTCGGATTCGATCGTCCTCCACATCAGACAAACACCAGTTCCAGGAGGGAAAGGTCACCGAAGAACCCGCCAAGGAAGCGAATCTTCGATACCCGTACCCGTTTGGCGATCCAGATGGCTCTCGCCCTGGCCGCGGCGTTTTGCGTCGGGCGCGTTCTCTGGCCGGGGCACTGGACGTGGGTCGTGCTCACCGCATTCATCGTGAGCAGCGGCGCGCGAGGGCGAGGTGACGTAATTCAAAAAGGGCTCCTCCGAGCAGGCGGTGCCGCCGTTGGCACCCTCGTGGCGACCGAGTTGGCGGGCGTGCTCGGTGCGCGGACGGTCGGCGCCGTCGTGCTGATCTTCATCGTTCTCGGCGTCGCCACGTGGCTTCGAGAGATCAGTTACGCGTACTGGGCGGCAGGCGTGACCGTCGCGATCTCATTGCTTTATGAGTGGTTTGGCGTGTCTTCGCAGGAACTACTGCAGGTACGCCTCGAAGGCATCGCAGTTGGCGCTGTCATCGGAGTCGCATCGTCGTGGCTAGTCCGGCCCGTGCGAGAACGCGACGCATTACGCCATCTCGCGAGTGGATCTCCGCAGCCCCAGGTGAATTGATCAGAATTGACAGAAGTTGCTTGCCCGTAGACTCATGCAGTTTCTCCCGACGCGAGTTGCGCCGCGAGATTGATGTCTGAAAGGAGACTCAGGTGGTCGATCGGATCGAGGTTTCCCGCGACATCGCGGCCACGCCCGCAACGGTGTACTCCGCGATATCCGACGTGACGCGTATGGGCGAATGGTCTGAGGAGTGTTACGTGTGTGAGTGGCACGAAGGTTTCGACGGACCCGTGGAGGGCGCGTCCTTCGACGGACACAATCGAAACGGTGATCACGAATGGACCACCCAGGGCCTAGTGATCCGGGCCGACCCTGATCGCGCGTTTGCATTCGAGTGTTCGATGTTCGAGTTCCACTATTCAACGTGGGGGTACCGCATCGAGCCTTTGGACTCGGGATGCACGGTCACCGAATGGTCTGAGGACCTTAGGCCCGAGTCCGCCTTGGAGTTCAGTGAGCGCGTCTCGGGGATCGCTGACCGAGCGCAACGTAACAAGGAGACGATGAAACTCACGCTTGAACGACTTGCGCGCAAGCTAGAACAGTGACCCTCACGAACGCCATTGGTGGGTCCACGGGCGTCGACTTACGAAGACGGCAAAAGTGGTCGCTGAAAGCAGGTGAAAATGCAAAAACCCGCTAATTTGCGGCTTGGACTACCTGATGTGCACGCCCGAAATGGCGCGTGCAATTATGAGACGTTGTATCTCGGAAGTCCCCTCGAAGATCGTGTAGATCTTCGAGTCGCGGTGCCAGCGCTCGACCGGGTACTCGCGCACGTAGCCGTAGCCGCCAAGGATCTGGATCGCCTCCTCGGTCACCTGGACCGCCGTCTCGCCGGCGTAGAGCTTGGACATCGAGCCTTCGCCGTGGAGGAAGGGCTTTCGCGTGGCGGCCATCCAGGACGCGCGCCACACCAGCAACCGGGCCGCGTCGATGTGCATCTTCATGTTGGCGAGCTTGAAGGCGATGCCCTGGTTCTCGATGATGGCCCGGCCGAACTGCTTGCGTTCCTTGGCGTAGTCGAGCGAGTACTCATAGGCGGCCCGGGCGATGCCGAGCGCCTGGGCTCCTACGGCGGGACGGGTGGCCTCGAAGGTGGCCATGGCGGCCTGACCGGACGCCTTCTTGCCCTCGCGCACGCGCGACAGCTTCTCGTCCAGTCGGTCCTTGCCGCCGAGCAGGCACGAACCCGGCACGCGGCACTCCTCGAGCACCACTTCCGCGGTGTGGCTGGCACGGATGCCCATCTTCTTGAACTTCTGGCCCATCCTGATCCCCTTGGTGCCCTCGGGCACGATGAAGGAGGCCTGGCCGCGCGATCCGAGCTCGGGCGCGACCGACGCCACGATCACGTGCAGGTTCGCGATGCCGCCGTTGGTGATCCAGGTCTTGGTCCCGTTGAGCACCCACTCGTCGGTGGCCTCGTCATAGACCGCGCGGGTGCGCAGCGACGAGACGTCGCTGCCGGCGTCTGGTTCCGAGACACCGAAGGCCGCCAGCTTGATGTCGTCGAGCGTGCCGTAGCACTGGGGCACCCAGGTCATCTGCTGCTCGGGCGTGCCGTTGGCCAGGATGGCGGCGACGGCCAGGGTCGTGCCCATGAGGGCCATGCAGATCCCCGCGTCACCCCATGCCAGTTCCTCTAGGGTGATCATCATCGAGAGGCCGGTCGGGTCCGCCACGTTGCTGGCCATGAAGTCGAGACCGTAGATGCCGATCTTGGCGGCCTCTTGAATGATCGGCCACGGCGTCTCCTCGCGCTCGTCCCATTCGTGCGCGGCCGGTCGCATCACGTTGAGCGCGAACCCGTGGACCCATTCCTGGAGGGTCTTCTGGTCGTCGTTGAGGTCCATGGAGAAGTCGGTCACGGGGCCACCTTTTGTTGTCGACGTTCCTCGTCGGGTACTCAAGAAGTTACTCATAAGTAACCAAGCAAAAGATTAGGCCAATCAGCGGGCAAAAAAACAACCGCCGCCCGAAGGCGGCGGTTGTCTACATCAATTCGGTTGGTTAGTTCAAGATCACGCGCTTGGCCAAAGGACCGCGGTCGCCTGGCTCAATGTCAAACTCAACGGTCTGACCTTCTACGAGGGTCTTGCGACCATCACCTTGAATCTCCGAGTAGTGAACAAAGACGTCAGGTTGGCCATCAACTGCGATGAATCCCCAACCTTTTTCGTCGTTGAACCACTTTACGGTTCCTACAGCCACTGTGGGCCTCCTTGTTTCTTTGGATCAACTTTCGTTACATCCGGAGGGAACCACAACGGCAACCTCAACGAACACATTACTTGGTCAATCAACAATCACCAAATGGAATTATGGGCGTCTTATCAGGGTTCCGGTGCCGGAATCCTCGACCGTCCAGCCCAGGGCCACCAATTCGTCCCTCAGTCGGTCGGCTTCAGCCCAGTTCTTCTGGTTTCGGGCCTCGTCACGCAGTGTGACCAGCGCCTCGCTGGCCTCGTCGACGGCGCCGGAGTCGCTCAGGAGAGTCAGGCCGAGGGCCCCGAAAAGGGCATTGACCGCCTGGGCCAGGTCCCGGGCTTCGATGTCCCTCCCTTCGTCAGCCAGGGCGTTGGCGGCGGTTGCGGCTTCGAACAAGCGTGCCACGGCGTTCGGCGTGTCGAGGTCCTCGTCGAGAAATGCCGACACCGTTGCCTGAAGCTCCCCACCCGCGACGCCGAAAGTGAAGTCACTGCTCACCTCGAGCCTGGACCCCGCCAGCGCGGGGAGGTCGAAGCGCCGGGCCAGCGCGTCGAGGCGCTCCAGGGTCCGCTGCGCGTCGTTGATCGTCGCCATAGTGACCTCGATCGGCGATCGGTAGTGCGAGCGCAGGACCAGGAGCCGGTAGGCCCGGGCATCGTTCTTCTCCAGCATGTCGGTCAGTGATGTGAAGTTGTTGAGGGACTTGGACATCTTCTCCGTGCCCACCATGACCCAGCCGCTGTGGCCCCAGTGCTGGGCGAAGACACGACCGGCCGCCACCGCCTGGGCCCGTTCATTCTCGTGGTGGGGGAAGCGCAGGTCGAAGCCCCCCGTGTGCAGGTCGAAGCCCTCACCGAGCAGCCCGAGCGACATCACCACGCACTCGGTGTGCCAGCCCGGACGGCCCTGGCCGAAAGGAGCCGCCCAGAAGGGCTCGAGAGGCTTGGCGTTCTTCCACAGCGCGAAGTCGAGCGGCGAGCGCTTCTCGTCGTTGGCTTCGACGCGGGCCCCGGCGCGCAGCGATTCAAGCGGCTGGCCGGCCAGGAGCCCGTAGTCAGCGACCCGTGACACGTCGAAGTAGACGCCGTCGCTCGTCACGTAGGCCACGTCGCTCGCCAGCAGCGTCTCGATGAGCTCGATCATCTCGGACACGTACTGTGTCGCGTGGGGCACGTCGGTGGGATAGGCCACCCCGAGCGCGCCCATGGCGTCCCACCAGTGCTCCTCGTAGGTCCGGGCCACCTGTTCCTCGGTTTTCTTCTCGCTGAGGGCGCGCGCGATGATGTTGTCGTCGATGTCGGTGATGTTCGAGACGTAGCGCACGTGAAGACCCTGGAAGGTGAACCAGCGCCGTGCCACGTCCCAGATGAGCGTGTAGCGACCGTGGCCAAGATGAGGAAGGTCGTAAACCGTCGGCCCGCAGACGTACATCGACACCTGACCGGGGTCGCGCAGCGTCAGCTCACGGACCTCGCCGTGGACGGAATCAAAGAGACGAATCATCCTTCTAAACTAGGACAACCGTGCCCGATCCCCTTGCCCCCACTCCTCAGAACGTCCCCGAAAAACCGACCGTCGACGGGATCGAGCAACGCTGGATCGCCGCGTGGGAGGAGGAGTCGACGTACCGCTTCGACCGCCAGACGACCCGAGCGGATGTCTACTCGATCGACACCCCGCCGCCCACCGTCTCGGGGCTCTTGCACATAGGGCACGTCTTCAGCTTCACCCAAGCCGACCTCATGGCCCGGTACTGGCGCATGCGCGGCAAGAACGTCTTCTACCCGATGGGCTGGGACGACAACGGCCTGCCGACCGAGCGTCGAGTGGAGAACTACTTCGGGGTGCGCTGCGACCCTTCCTTGCCCTACGACGCCAGCTTCACGCCGCCCGAGAAAGCGCCGGAGAAGAAGCTCAACATCTCGCGCAAGAACTTCGTCGAACTGTGCCACTTCCTCACCAAGATCGACGAGGAGGTCTTCAAGACCATCTGGCGCTACTTGGGCCTGAGCATCGACTGGAGCCTCGAGTACTCAACCATCTCCTCCTCCACCCAGTCGATCTCCCAGCGCGGGTTCTTGGAGATGCTGGACCGAGGCGAGGTCTACTCGAGCGAGGCGCCCACCCTCTGGGACATCGACTTTCGCACCGCCGTCTCCCAGGCCGAGATGGAGGACCGCGAACGACCCGGGAACTACCACCGCGTGGCTTTCACGAAACTGGACGGCGGCACCGTCGAGATCGAGACGACCCGCCCCGAGATGCTGGCCAGCTGCGTGGCCCTGGTCGCGCACCCCAAGGACGAGCGCTACCAGGCGCTTTTCGGCTCGACCGTGCTCACCCCGCTCTTCGGGGTCGAGGTCCCGATCCTGGCCCACGAATTGGCGGACCCCGAGAAGGGTACCGGCGTCGCTATGATCTGCACCTTCGGCGACGTCACCGACATCATCTGGTGGCGCGAGTTGAACCTGCCCACGCGCGCCTTGATCGGACGGGACGGACGATTCCTGCCGGCGGACTTCGGCGCCGACGACTGGCCCACCCGCGACCCCGACACGGCCCGAGCGCTCTACGAACAGATCGAGGGCAAGACCGTCAACCAGGTCCGCGCCGTCGTCGTCGAGGCGTTGAGCCACAACGGCGCCCTGATCGGCGAGCTTCGCCCCATCACCCACCCCGTCAAGTTCTACGAGAAGGGCGAGCGGCCCCTCGAGATCGTCACGTCGCGCCAGTGGTTCGTGTCGACCTTGAGCCGCCGCGAGGAGCTGCTGGCGCGCGGCGAGCAGATCAAGTGGCACCCGGACTACATGCGCCACCGCTACCGATCCTGGGTCGAGGGCCTCAACGTCGACTGGAACATCTCTCGCCAGCGGTTCTTCGGCGTGCCCTTCCCGGTCTGGTACCCGACCGACGAGCACGGCGAGATCGACTTCGACGCGCCGATCATCCCCACGATCGGCGAATTGCCCGTCGACCCCTCGAGCGACACCCCCAAGGGATTCAGCGAGGACCAGCGCAACCAGCCCCACGGCTTCGTCGGCGACCCCGACGTCATGGACACCTGGGCCACCAGCTCGCTGTCCCCCCAGATCGCGGGCCGCTGGGGCACCGAACTCTTCGACCAGGTGTTCCCCATGGACCTGCGGCCCCAGGCCCACGAGATCATCCGCACCTGGCTCTTCTCGACCGTCGTGCGCAGCCACCTCGAGTTCAACGAGCTGCCGTTTCGCCACGCCCTGATCTCCGGTTGGGTCCTCGACCCCGAGCGCAAGAAGATGTCCAAGTCCATCGGCAACGTCGTCACACCCATGCCGCTGCTGGAACAGCACGGCGCGGACTCCGTGCGCTACTGGGCGGCCTGCGGGCGACCGGGCGCGGACACGGCCATCGACGAAGGACAGATGAAGATCGGCCGCCGCCTGGCCATCAAGGTCCTCAACGCCTCGAAGTTCGTGCTGGGTCGACTGGAGGGAACCGAGCCTTCGGGACCCTCAGAGATACGCGAGCCGCTCGACCTCGACCTGGTCCACCTGCTCCAACAGTTGATCATCGAGACCACGACGTCGTTCGAACACTACGACTACGCGAGGGCCCTGGAACGAACCGAATCGTTCTTCTGGTCGTTCTGCGACAACTACGTCGAGCTGGTGAAGATCCGCGCCTACGGCGACGGCGACGCGGGCGCCACCCAGTCGGCGCGCGCGACGCTGTCGATCGCCCTGTCGGTGCTGCAACGCCTGCTCGCCCCCTTCCTGCCCTTCGTGACCGAGGAGGTGTGGCGTTGGTCGCACGCCGACTCGGTGCACCGCGCCCCCTGGCCCCACGTCAGCGAGCTGGGACTGGCGCCGAGCGAGCTGAAGCCCGGTTGGGTCTACGCGCCGGTCTGCGAGGTCCTCGAAGCCATCCGCCGCGAGAAGAGCACGGCCAAGGTCTCCCAGCGCGCCGAGGTCGCGTCGTGCCTCGTCAACGGTCCGATCGAGTTCCTCGACGCCGTGCGTGCCGCCAGCGACGATCTGGCCAAGACCGGCGGGCTACTCGACCTGCGCTTCGCCGAAGCGAGCGACGTGCTGGTGACGACCACGCTGGTCCAGCCCTAGACCAGCGCCTCACCGTCGAGGCAGCTCTTCACCGACACCGACTCCTCGGTCACGTCGTAGAACGCGAACTGCTCGAAGGTCTTGGCCAAGGCCCGGGCGAAGTCGGTACTCTGGCCGAGCAGCGCCACCCCGTGCTCGTCGGGCCACTTGCCGGAAGGGTCTCGCGCAATCGTCGCGCGCACGGGCAGCTGGCGGTCGTTCACCAGCGACAGCAGCTCTCGACGACGCGCGGCGTTGCTCTCGCCGTCCAAGGGCTGGGAGAAGGGATTGTCCCCCGTCACGACGGCGAAGGGACCGAGGTCGATCGCCGCGTCGACCGCGTCGACCCACTTACCGTTCGACACCTCGACCAGCAGTTGCGTCGGCGGCGACTGGTACTCGTCGACCAGCGACGACGTGAGCGACGGTCGCGACAAGGTCACCGACGTCGCGAAGGCCACCGCCGCGCGCGTCGTGGCCGACGTGCGCGGACTGGCCGTGACGTCGAAGGCGTGCTGGGTGAAGGGCAGCTCCACGTAGTAGATCGGCGAGAGGGCGGACGAGCGGAACTTGACCACGAAGTCACGCGCCACGTTCACGTCGACCAGGGTGTCGTTGCCGCCTTGGACCACCAGGAAGGGGGGCGAGTCGACGTCGATCTTCTCCAGCGGTGACATCGCGCGATAGACGTCCTCGTGCTCGAGGAACGATTGCTGCACGACCCGTCCTTCGAGGAGTATCAGGAGGCCCCGGCCGAGCCCGTGCCAGTGTTGCTCGTCGCCCGTCATCTCGAGCACCCCGTAGAAGGACATGCAGCCGCGCACCGACCAATCGGTGACGCCATCCATGTCGGTCGGTCGCCAGGTGGCGTCGTGGGCCGAGAGCGCGAGCAGTGACGCCAGGTGCCCGCCCGCCGATCCGCCCGAGACGACGACCCGGTCGGGGTCGCCACCGTAGCTGGCGATGTTCCTCTTTATCCAGCCGAGCGTGCGCGTGACGTCCTGCATCTGCGCAGGCCAGGGATAGCGGGGCGCCAGGCGGTAGTTGCACACGACCGCGATCCAACCCCGCTCCACGAACTCGTGCAGCATCGGTCGCCCCTGTTCGCGCTTGTCGCCGAAGGTCCACGCGCCGCCGTGGATGTAGAACACCACGGGCGCGTTCGACGGTGTGGTCGACAGTCGCCACACGTCCAACCGGTTACGCTTCTCCGGTCCGTAGGCCACGTTGCGGATGATCTGCATATGGCGCGGGTGAAAGGGGATCTGCAAGGCGGTCCGCCACCACTTGCCGAAGTAGTCGTCACGGGGGCGAGGTATCTGGAGCGGCCGACGGGGGTTGGTCGCCATGGCCCGACGCACGATGGTGCGCGAGTAGAAGGAGATGAGCACCAGGGTCAGGTTCTCGAGCATCGCCAGCGCGGCCAGGGCCAGAATGATCAGACCCAGGACGTGCGTGCGCGGCCACCCCCACCACCACAGCAGGCCCAGCAGCAGCGCCTCGATGACGACGGCCTGCGCCGCGAGCTCGCCGGCGGCCCAGCCCACGGGGTAGGCCAGCGCCGCGAAGATACCCTTTCGACCTGGTCGCAGGGCCGTCGACGCGCTGAACAGCAGCCACGCCGAGAGCACCACTACGAAATAAGCCATGGGTCCATTGTGGTCGTAATGGCGCGACGCGGGCAAAACTTCCTTAACCTATTCATGATGTCCACCTGGCCGCGCCCGCTCGAAGAACTGCGCGGCACCGTGGGCGTGTGGACCATGACGCTCGACTGGCTAAGCCCGAGCGCCAGCGCGGACGCCGTGCGAGAGATCGAGTCGCTCGGTTACGGCGCCCTGTGGCTGCCCGAAGCATGGGGACGCGAAGCCTTCACCAACGCGAGCCTCGCGCTCTCGACCACCTCGACGCTGAAGATCGCGACCGGCATCGCCAACATCTGGGCGCGCGACGCGGTGAACGCGTCCAACGCCGCCAAGACACTCGGGGCCGCCTTCGACGATCGCTTCATTTTGGGACTCGGCGTCAGCCACCGCCCGCTGGTCGAGCGACTGCGCGGGCACGACTACGTGACGCCACTCACCGCGATGCGCGAGTACTTGACCGCCATGGACGCCGCGCCCATGCACGCCTTTGAGACCGAGCAGCGAACGGCTCGCGTGCTGGCCGCCCTCGGACCCCGGATGCTCGAACTGGCCAGCGAGATGGCCGACGGCGTGCACCCCTACCTGGTAACGCCCGAGCACACCGCGCTGGCCCGCGCCGCGGTCGGCGAGAAGTTCGTCGGCGTCGAGCAGGCCGTCGTGCTCGGACAGGACCGCGAGGAGTACCTGCGACGCGCGCACCAGTATCTCGAGTTCTACACGGGCCTCGAGAACTACAAGAACAGCTGGCGACGCCTGGGATTCTCCGACGAGGACGTCGTGCGTGGCGGATCCGCGCGGCTCTGCGAGGCCATGGTCGTGCACGGCGACGAGGCCGCAGTGCTCGCGCGCATCGACGAACATCGACAGGCCGGCGCCGACCACGTCTGTCTCCAGGTGCTCGCCGACCAGCCCACGACAGCGCCACTCTACGAGTGGCGCGCGCTCGCGCCCGTCGTCACCGCGTAGGAAGATGACGCTCCGCCGCGGCGGGTCGCGACGGCGTCGAGTAGCACGTCGATCAGTAGCCGGGAAAGGCCTGGCGCAGCTCATCCAGCAGCGGGTCAATCAGTCCGTGTGGCGTGTGCTGGGGATCGAGTCGGCCGCTCACCAGACGAACGAACGATTCCGCCGGAAGCTCGAGGTCAACGTTGCCGCCGTGCTCGTTGGGCGCCAGCGACAGCGACGTCTCGGCGAAGCTCAGCACGAAGGCCCGTTCAGGGTTGACGGTCGTGACGCGCACCTCCTTCACCTCACCAGACGCCTTGCCCGAGAACCCTACGAACATTGCGAGGCGGTCGACCATGACGGTGACGGCGTCCTCGGGCAACGTCACCGACGCGTTCGACGTCACTTCGACGTCCCAGGTGTGCAGCGCCTGCTCCTGAAGACGCAGCGCTACGAAGGCGTCGAAATCCAAGTTCATCGGTCCCATCGAGAACCCGAACGACTCGCGTCCCGCTTCGTCGAGCATCTGCAGGCGATCAAGCAGCGCGTTGTCGGCGACCAATGCGTCGGCGACCTGCGCGGAGGGCTCCTTCGCGTTCCACTCGTCCCACACTGACTGGTTGAAAGTGGGGTCGGCTTCGTTGCCGGACACCACGTTGTCGAAGTTCTGGCTCATGATGACCGCCCCTGATCCGACGTGCGACAACGTGTCGCTGATCGACCACTTTGCCGGATAGGCCGGCTTGGTGTAGTCCTCGGAATCGATCTTCTCGACCACCTCGCCCAGATGGGCCACAGAGTTGTGCAGCGCTTTCAGTGATTCCTTCATTGGTATCCTCTTTCTCTTTACGATTCGGGTTCTGGTTAGACGCGAATGACGGGCGAGGCCGCCCAGCGGCGCTTTCGCTGACCGCTACCGCAGCACGTGCGCCGTGCACCACGAGGTGGGCCCCGACGATGAGCCGAGCGGCCAGCAGGCCGACGTGGCGCATTGGAAAACTCCTCACAGAATAGAGAGCGGCTGGCTACGAGCACCGCGCGTGCCTCCCCACAAACTTAACGGGTCAATGCCGACCCGTGACCATGGCGCCGACTCGCGACACGTCGACATTGTCCGAAATTTGGGGTCACGGCGAGGTTGGCAGCCCCTAATATAGTTGCATGTCGAAAGCAACTACTTTGTCGAAGGGTGATTGTTCTGACTCATCCTCGAATGGAGCGATCGTCCAGATCCAGGAGAGCCTGCAGCTCATGAGCCAGTCCATGAACCAGGTACGGGCGCACGAACAACTGCTGCAGGCCGCCGGCGTGAGGCTCGACAAGGCCGGCATCGCCCTCCTCTTCAAGCTGCAGCGCCACGGCGACTCGCCGCTGCGCGTCACCGACCTGGCCGACCTGCTCGGCGTCGACCCGCCGACCGTGACGCGAAAGGTCCAGCAGCTCGAACGGCTGGGTTTCGTGACGCGCGAAGCCGACGCCGACGACGGGCGCGCGACCCGCATCCAGCTGACCCAGGAAGGTAGCGACACCTTGGAACGGGTGCTGGTGGCCCACCGCGAGTTCCTGGCCCGTCTCTTCGAACCCTGGAGCGAGAAGGAATTGACGACGTTCGCGTCGATGCTGGAGCGATTTTCCCAGACCGTACGCCTTGAAATGGAGACCAACCGTGACTGATGAGCTGACCACCCTTGCCGCGCCCGAGGACCATGAGTTCTCCCAGGAGGAGCACCGCCGCATCCTGGTGATCCTGTTCGCGCTCATGCTGGGCATGTTCCTCGCCGCGCTCGACCAGACCATCGTCGCGACCGCCCTGCCGACCATCGCGGGCGACTTGAAAGGCCTCAACCACCTTTCCTGGGTTGTGACGGCCTACCTCATCGCCTCGACGATCTCCCTGCCGCTCTGGGGTAAGTTCGGCGACCTCTACGGCCGAAAGAACTTCTTCCAGCTCTCAATCATCATCTTCCTCATCGGATCGATGATGTCGGGGCTGTCGCACAGCATGATCGAACTGATCGCCTGCCGGGCCATCCAGGGCGTCGGCGCCGGCGGCCTCATGGTCGGATCCCAGGCCATCATCGGCGACGTCATCCCGCCGCGTCAACGGGGCCGCTACATGGGCTATTTCGGCGCCGTCTTCGGCCTTTCGAGCGTGCTCGGGCCTCTCGCGGGCGGATGGTTCACCCAGCACGCCTCCTGGCGCTGGATCTTCTATATCAACGTCCCCATCGGCATCGTGGCCATGATCGCCATCGCCATAGTGCTGCACGTGCCGACCAACAAGGTCTCCCACAAGATCGACTGGTGGGGCACCACGTTCCTCTCGGCCGGCGTGGTCGCCCTGATCCTGCTCACCACGTGGGGCGGCACGACCTACGCCTGGGGCTCGACGATGATCCTCTCGCTCGGCATCGGCGGCGCGGCGTTGCTGGTGATCTTCTGTCTGGTCGAAGTGCGGGCGTCCGAGCCGATCATCCCGCTGGTGCTGTTTCGTAACCGTACTTTCTCAGCGGCGTCAGCCGTCGGCTTCGTCATTGGTTTCACCATGTTCGGCGCCATCGTCTACCTGCCGCTCTACCTGCAGATCGTGCACGGCGCCTCGCCCACCAAGTCGGGTCTCGAGCTGCTGCCCTTGGTCGGCGGCATGCTCGTGACCTTCATCCTGAGCGGGCAGTTGGTCACGCGCACCGGCCGCTACAAGATCTTCCCCATCGCCGGTTCGGCCGTGTTAGCGCTCGGTTTGGCCCTGCTCGCAGGCCTGGGTCCCCAGACGTCCTTCGGCATGGTGGCCCTCGACATGGTGGTCGTCGGTCTCGGGCTCGGGCTCGTCATGCAGGTCCTGGTGGTCGCGGTGCAGAACTCGGTGCCGTACTCGCAACTCGGCACCGCCACCGCGACCGCGACGTTCTTTCGCACCATCGGCGGCGCCTTCGGGGTCGCCGTGCTGGGCGCGGTCTTCAACGCCCAGTTGCTGGCCAAGCTGCGATTGCACGCCTCGCCAGCGGAATTGAAGCTGCTGAGCGGCGGCACCATCACCGCCAACCCGGCCGAAATCAGCCACCTGCCCATGGCCCAACGCATCCAAGTGATCAACGACTTCAGCCACTCGTTGCAGACCGTCTTCATCGTGGCGGTGCCCTTCGCGGTCATGGCTTTCGCTCTGGCGTGGTTCATCAAGGAGATCCCGCTTCGCACGACCGCCCACGTCGCCACCGGGGTCGAGCCGGGTTCGCTGGCGTTTGACGCTCCGGGAGAGTTTCCCGGTCTCTAGACGAGGCTTCACCCTTGGGGCCTAGAGCACCAGCCCGTCAGTTAGATCGACTGACCGTCCGGTCCGAAGATGATGACGTCGGGGCCGCTGGAGTTCGAAGGCCCCCGGAAGATCCGCACCAAGAAAGTGACCGCCCCAAGCCCGAAGAACTCGAGCAGCCCGATGCCGATCCACCCGACGGTGATGAGGAACAGGCCGACGAAGAAGCCCTTGAAGAAACCGTTGTGGATCATGGCAGCAACCCAGAGCGGCAGCCAGGCGAAGAGCCAGCTGACGATGGGCGCGATGAAGACCGCGGCGCCTCGCCGGCGCCACCCCAGGTAGACGCCCAACAGCACGGTCGCGATCACGCCCGCCCAGACGTCGCTCGTTCCGGATCCCCACTGCGCCTCGCGCAGGAAGATGACCACCGCCATCACCGACGCCCAGAGCATCATGGGCGTCGTCACATTGCCCCGCGCACGTTCACGGACCTGAAACACCATTCCACTCATGTCCCCAATTTAGCGACCGACCCGGCGCCCGATTCGGTCAAGGGCGATACGATGCGGGACATGTCTAAGGGCGTCCTCGCACTACTGGGCTCGGGCGAGACGGCGCCGGGCATGACCAAGGTCCATCGTCAACTGTTAAAGCGCCTCGAGGACGTGCGGGCGGTCAACCTCGACACGGCCTACGGCTTCCAGGAGAATGTGCCCCAGATGACCGAGAAGCTGCTCGACTACTTCGAGACTTCGCTGCACGTGGCGTTCACCCCCCTCCGCTTCACGTCCTACGAGCGCTCGAGCGAGCTGGAGCGCACGATCTTCAAGCAGCAGGTCCGTGCGGCGTCCTACGTCTTCGCGGGACCAGGCAGCCCCAGCTACGCCATGGCGCAGTGGCAGCCGCTCGCCTTAAAGGATGACCTGGAGCACGTCCTCTTGGAAGGCGGCACCTTGTGCTTCTCCTCCGCCGCGACAGCGACCACGGGGGCCTTCTGCCCGCCGATCTACGAGATCTACAAGGTGGGGACCGCGCCCTTTTGGCTGGAAGGCCTTAACATCATGGCGACTTTCGGTCTCAACTGCGTGGTGATCCCCCACTACGACAATCAGGAGGGTCGCGACTACGACACCAGTCGCTGCTACCTCGGCGAGCGCCGGCTGGCCCTCATGGAGGAAGAGCTCCCCGAAGGAGTGGCCACCCTTGGCGTCGACGAACACACGGCCCTCCTCCTCGACCTCGAGAACGACACGCTCCAGGTACTAGGCAAGTCCCACGGCTACTGGCGCTTGAACGGTACCGTGCGGACCCTCGAGAACGCCTCGGTGACGGCGCTGAGCGAACTCCGATCCTTCAGTGGCGCACCATCCCCGACGACATTTCGCGAAGCCCCCACGGGGAGCACGCGTCCGGACGACCTCGCCCAGCGCGTCCTAGACGGTGGCCCAGGCGCCATCGAAGCCCTGGCGCAGCTCGTGCAGCTTTCCGCCACCGGCGGTGTCGGCTACATCGATCCCACCGACCTGGTCGATGGAATCCTGGCCGCTCGCGTCAGCGCCCGCGCCAATGGCCAGTATGAGCTGGCCGACGAGTTGCGAGACGCCCTCCTCAAGTCCGGCATCGACGTGCAGGACACGCCTGACGGCACGACCTGGTCGCTTCGTCCTTAGCGACCAGACCACGAGGAACGTAGAAAAGGCCCCCTCTTGCGAGGGGGCCTTTTCAAAAATGTTTGGAATTACTTACGCGTGCTGGACGTACTTGATCTTGCCTGACAAACCGTTGGCGTTGGTGATCGTGAACGTGAACGTCCCGTTTCTCGATCCGGCCTTCACGGTCACTTTCACTCGCTGCAGCCTTCCGATGTCCTGGGTCACGAGGGCGGTGGTGCCGGCGTGACTCGTAATCCTGGGACGACCGGCGAAGAACTTTCCAACGATGGTGATTGTCTTGGTCTTGCCAGCGGTGACGAAGCCGATGACCCTTGAGGGCATCGGACCGGGGACAACGAAGGTCACCGTAGTGGCCACTGACGTCGCCGCCAGGTTGGTGGTTGAAGCGGCCTTTGTGGCGGTGACGATGCAAGTGCCAATGCTCGTTACGCTGAGAGTGGTGCCAGTCACTACGCAACCACCGGCCGTGCCGACAGTGGCGACAAAAGTGTCTGCACCGGTGCCGGATCCGCCAGCGGTCGTGAGGGTGAGGGGTACGCCCAAGTAACCATTGATTGACGAAACGGTGAGGGCCGCCTGGGGACCCTGGCTGTCAACAGCGGTACTCAGCGCCGTCGTCAACACCCTCGAAGAGTCCGTAGCGGTGAGGCCACACGAACCCGTCGACGTAATGGTTAGCGCCGCAAACGTGGCCACTCCAGCAGCACCCACAGCCGACGCAGTCCCACCAATGGTGCAACCTGCGGAGGGAGTGATCGTCACCGTGTCGGTCGAGCCGGTACCGGTCAAATCTGTATTGCCATAAACGTCTTCGACCGAGACCTTAAACGGTGCAAGGACTGCCGATTGAACAACTGTCGCTGGAGGCTGCGTGGTGAAAACGACCTTGGTTGGAGTACCACCGTTAATCGCAATAGCCGAGCTTGTTCCGGTCGTCAACGTGTGAGACGTGTCAGTCGCAGTGAGAGTACAGGGCGAAGTTCCGGCATCAATGATCAATGCACCAAAGGACGCTACGCCACCTCCAGCAGTTGCGGTCGCGGTACCTGCAAGGGTGCAAGCTGAGGTGATCGCGATTACGTCGGCGGCATCAGCGCCCGTGGTAACTACGTTGCCGTAGGTGTCTTCGGTGGCAACAGTAAACGTCGTCACGGCCACACCGGAAGTAGTAGCCGCCGGAGGTTCAGTGTTGAAGCCCACCTTGGCAACCGCACCGGGCGTCACTACAACAGCAGTACTCATCGCCGTTGTCTCGTTTTCCGAGGTGTCCGTTGCCAAGAGGGTGCAGCTCACGCCGGTGTTGATCGTCACAGCCGAAAAAACCGCGACGCCTGCGCCAGCGGCAACCGAAAGCGTGCCTGTAAGCCCACACGACGAGGTAATCGCAATCATGTCAGTCAATCCGGTGGTTGCTAGGGCGCCCGTACCATCTTCAACCGTGACGTCGAAGGTCGAGAGTACAGCTCCCGCATTTGTCGTGCCAGAAGGTTCAGTGGTGAAGCCAAGTTTTGTGGCCGTCGCGGCGCCAGCCGGAGAAGCAGCAACGACGAGTGCTCCGGTGGCTAAAAGTGCCGAACATGCGCCTATAGCGAGGGCCTTGTTAAGCGTGGAGCGCAGTAATCGGCCGCCTCCGCGATTCTTCATTACGTGCATGGTGATCCCACTCTCAATTAATTATTTTCCCTGAGACATCAATCGATGCCTTATCTAAAGGTTAACCGTGGGAATTCGCTTTTATAGCGATAAGTCCCTGTGAGATGCCTTAGAAAGTCAACACTTTCACGATAACTAATCAACAACGCCGAAACGTCAGTATTTCACTTGATTGTTTGGGAATTCACAAACGTGATTTCAAAAAGGAAAAGCAGAAGGCCCCCTCTTTCGAGGGGGCCTTCTTAGAACTTCTGTAGTACTAGGAATTAACCCTTGGTGGCGTAATTCGTACGGCCCGACTTGCCATTGGCGAGGCGGACAGTGAACGTGTGTTCACCAGCCTTGCCAGTTGCGGCAACCGTGACCTTAACGGTCAGCAGTTTGCCGGAGTCGTGCGAAACAACAGCCTTGACACCTGCGGCGCTGCTTGTGATCTTGGGTTGGCCGGAGAAGCCGGTACCGGAGATGGTCAAGGTGACCGTCTTGCCGACAACAGCTGAACCGTGCACAGCACCAACGTGGAACGCAGGCGCCGGAGGAGCAGTAGCAACCAACACCGCCGTTGACGAAGCAGAACCGCCGTCAACGTTGGTCACAGCAAGCGTGACCGGTGTTGCCGAGGCAGCTCCCAGGGTGCAGGAAACGGTGATCGAGGTCGCGCTCACAACTGTGGCACTTCCACAGGTTCCATCCGAAGAAGCCGCAACAGAGGCACCCGTCTGGAAGCCCGTACCAGTGATGGTGAAGGCGGTCGTTGCACTTGCCGAACCCGTTGCAGGCGATACTGACGTGATGGTCGGACCAGCACCGATGATGAGTGCCGAGAGACCAGCAGGAACCTTGGCGACTCCACCGTCAGTGTTCGTGACGCTGTAGCCGTCCGCAATGTTCGTGTCAGGCGCCTTGATGGCAATCGTCGCCTTGATCTGCGTACCGGCCAGGTTGATGCTGGTGACGGTGGCGGTGACATTCGGGTCAGCGACAGAGTTGCCGTTGATGAAGGTACCAACCGTCGCGCCAGCCGCGAAGCCAGTTCCGTTGATCGTGACCGTCTGAGCTGTAGCGCCCACGCCCACGTCTGTACCAGCCGCGTAAGTGAGGCTACCGATGACCACAGGAGCGGCATCAATCTTCATGGTGAAGGACGGCGAGGAAACTGAAGGACCAGGCTGTTGTGAAATCACCAGCGATGGCGGACCAGTCTGGTCAGCGGCAGTCGGTGACACTGTGATCACCAAGTTGATCGTCGTCGCACTTACGTACGTGAAGATCCCTTGGAGAACGCCACCGTTGTCAGTGACAACTCCGGTGTCAGTCGACGTGAAGCCCGTACCAGTCAACGTCACGACGGTGCCGACAGGCGCGCCAACGGCGAGACCAACGGGTGTCTGTGAAGTAATGGTCGGACCAGCCACGAAGACGGCAGCCGGGAAGGCGTTGCTAGCGGCAGCGGTGTTCGAGACAACCACGTTGAACGGACCAGCTGTGGCACCGGTGACAGCCAACACGTTGAACGTGACGGAAGTTCCAGTGTTGCCCACCGGGTTGTTCAGCGTAACGCCACCGGCAGCTACACCGGTTCCAACGAACGCGGCAGCAGATGAGTACTGGCTAAAACCAGTACCCGTCAAGGTGACGGTCGTCGCGGCAGCGCCAGGCACAAGTGCCGTCGCGGCGGTTGCGCTGGTCGCGGTGATGGTTGGCGCGACCGTGCTGGCCTCGCTAATTCCAAGCGCACCAGGCAGGCTGTAGGTAGCGGCATTGCCACCGGCAAGGATCGACGGGTTGGTAATGGTCAAACCGCAGAGTTGCATGGCAGTACCAGTTTCCGGCACCGTAGCCGTAATGGAGGTTGCGCTCACGACCGAGGAGATGGCAAGAGGCGTGACACCGTCAGCCTCTCCACAGCCCGTCAATGAGACAGTCGCACCAGGCTCAAATCCGGCGCCAGCGATCGTCACGACAGTGTTCGTCAGAGTAGCTACTCCAACGATCGCCGAAGGCGTCACACTCGTGATGCCGTAAGGGATGACCGTAAGGGCACCCGCGTCAACGGTCGTACCGCCGTCAGGGTTCACTACGGTCACGTTGTACGTGCCAGCAGCTTCCGTGGCGCCAGTAATCGAGTTGGTCGGGCTGACCGTAGCTTGCAACTCGGTCGCGCTGACGAATGTCGACGTTCCCTGGTTCGCACCCGCTACACCAGCAGTAATGCCTCCAGCGACCGAAGCGCTGGAAAGGCTCGTGCCGTCAGTGGTGTTCTGGAAGGTCACCGTCGCACCCGTCACAAAACCCGAACCGGTGATCGTCACAACAGTAGGTGTCGTGAGGTTCGCGTTGGCCTGGGTAACAGGCGTGGCCGGTGAGACCGTAGTGATCGTAGCGTTCCCTTCCACCACGACGCCCGTAGCGGTCGTCGTTGAGGTCGCGGCTCCCGCGTCGTCGGTCACGGTCAAGGTGTAGTTGCCAGGAACTGTCGCCGATGTCGACGCGAAGTTACCGGTTACGGTAGCGCCGCCAGCGGGCTCGGTTACGCTGCTGAACGTCAGGCCAGGCGCGGTCGAAGTGACCGTGGTGGTGCTGCCGTCAGCCGCAAAAGTGGCAGCGGCACCCGTGATGGTAAATGTGCCCGAAGCACCGGTACCAATCGTGTTCGTCGTCGCCCCGTGGACGCTAAACGCCACGGTTGTCCAAGCGGACGCGGCGCCCGCTGTGGTGGCGATGGCAAGTGGCAGCGCAGCTGCTACGAGCACGGCACCGGCTGCGAGAGCCTTGACCAATTGTCGTGGTATCCGTCGTGAGGTATTCATTAAGAATCCTTCCCTAGTGTGGTTCATTTTTAAATTCACTCCATATTTCTTAGGGCTGACCTCAATCAACCTTCTGTTTTCAGACGATGCGATACAGCCTAACTCATCACAAGGTAGGGCCTCGTGACAAGACACGGCCGTTTCCTTAAGCGCAAGTATAGATAAGCGCCGCGGTCAGTGCGAATACCCGAACGATTTCTTTCGCGTAAAGATCGCCCTCATCGCAATATCACGGCCTTCACATAATACCTGATGGTGCAGCACAAAAGTGCAACCTCCAATTACTGAATTTTTTCACCTTATTTCATCAATAGAAATCGTTACGAAGTCGTAATAACCAGATTTGCAAATGTCATTCCACATTGTTGAGCGTCACATCCTGGGCATCACGACATCCTGAAGAGGCCACTTCCCTGCGGTTATCGACGTTCGGGTTCCGATAATTGGAAGTTCATGAGAATTGCATTTTGCGCTCAACTCACGTCAACACGATCGCGCGGACGACGCGCGTGAAGATTGAGGTAGCAATCGATAGAGACGACACTCGAGCGGTCACGTCGAAAGGCCGTCGAGCGCGAGGCGTCCCGACCGAGCCACCACGATCCTTCCAAATGAATCACCTGACCGGTGCGATGGTGGTCGGATCGACGACGACGCTCAATCGTAGGTCGGGTCCGCATTAACCCGAAACTTCAGAAATAGTGCGAACGTAGGTAGCGTCCCTCAGGTAGTCGTCGACCACCAGCCTCAAGAGGTGGGAAAATCCTTGCCCGTGACGGCCGTATCAGCGTAAGCACTGATCAGCGGGGTCGCGGCACCCTCGAACAGGCTCTCGACGGGCAAACGCTGAACCAATCGCACAAACATGTGTAGTCGAGTGACCGCATCGCTCTGACGCGGGAACTAGGCGATGGCGCAGCGATTCGGGCCCAGTTCAATTTCCGCGGCTTCGGCGTCCACCGCCTCTTGACCGGAATTGATGCGCACAATGCGCTGATAATTGGGCGGTCGATCCTTGACATTGGCAATAGCCCAGGCCACGAAGGCACTTTCATCCAATTCAAGGACTCCGAGGCTCCGGCGAAGCTCCCCGAGCCGCCGAGCGACCAATTCATGGGTGTGCACTTCAACCGATGCCCCAAAGTGGGCCGGAAAGACCATTATTTCGTCATTTAACGGGAGAACCCGCTCGTGAAGACTCCGGTAGAGGTAGTGGGCGAAGGGCTCGGCCTGCTCGGCCAGATCTGGACGCCCCACGCTCTCCAAGAAGAGCGTGTCACCCGTAAAGATGGCGGAATTACCGAGCTGGTACATCGTGGAACCCTCGGTATGGCCCGGAACGCTGACCGAGGACACGCTGAGATGCACCCCCGGAGCAAGTTCGATGGCCCGACCGTCGCTGAGCGGCTCGAAGTCGAAGGTGAAGGGATCGTCGGGGCTGAGCATCAGGGTCGCGCCCGTTTCAGCCACCAACGCGCGGGCACCGCTGATGTGGTCAGCGTGCAGGTGCGTGTCGAGCACGTGGGTGACGGTCCAGCCATTTTCCTGGGCCACGCCGAGATACTGGCCCAGATCAAGTGAGGGGTCAATCACCACACAGTTGTCGTCGGCCCCGATCACGTAGGAAAGACAGCCCTTGCCACGGCGGCGAATCTGGACGACCTCGGCCCCGCCAAAGACGCCTTTTACCTGGTCGTAGGTGGAGGTCCAGGACTTCATCCCCCCCTCGAGGACCGAACTGGCCACGTCGTGGGTGGCCAAGAGTTCCGCGCCTTTCTGAGCCCGCAATCCCTTGGCGCAGACCAGGACGATCCGGTCATCCGTCGGAACCTCGCCGAAACGGCTCTCCAACTGATCGAGAGGAATGTTGTGGGCCCCTCGAATGTGCCAATCGGCCACCTCATCAGGCTCGCGGACGTCAAGCAGGAAGAGATTCGCGTCACCGTCGAGCAAAGCAAGCAACTGAGTGGTGCTGATACTTGAGATCAACGTCGAAGGGCTCACGTCGCGAGTTTAGAAGTAGATTCACTGACGTCCACGATGGTCTCGCCGACCTCGAACGTTAGGAGCCCCATGGCAGAAGTAGGCAGCGTCGACGCCACCGAGGCACAGGAAATCCTCTCGCGAGGCGGCATCCTGCTCGACGTCCGCGAGGATGACGAATGGAGTGCCGGGCGCTCCGAGCTGGCCATCCACGTCCCGCTCGGTGTTCTACCTGATCAACTCGGAGATTTACCCCGGGACCGGACCATCGTCTGTGTCTGTCGTAGTGGAGGCCGCTCCCTGCGGGCCGCCCATTTCCTCGCGGAGAGCGGTTTCGAGTCGGTCAACCTCGATGGCGGCATGATCGCGTGGGCGGCGCAAGGCCAACCCCTGATCAGCGACGGTGTCACGCCCGTCATCAACTAGTCACTATGTCCGTCGCGCCGGGTCCGCTGCTTCGCCTGTCCCAGGCCGTGCGCGATGGGCGCCTCAGCGCCCAGCAATTGACCCAGATCTCGATCGAGCGCCTCCAGGACGCCGAAAACCTCAACGTCCTGGCCGAAACGTGCTTCGATGAGGCCCTCGAGGAGGCCGCGCGGATCGACCGAGGAGAGCGACGAGGCGGGGCCCTGCTCGGCGTGCCTGGGCTGATCAAGGACCTCGAGGATTGGCGGGGTCATCCCACCAGGAAGGGTTCAGTCGCCTTGCGGGACGCGCCCCCGGCCGCGTCCAACGGTGTGGTCCCCGAAAGGTTGATCCAGGCCGGCGTCGTCGTCGTGGGCAAATCAACCCTGCCCGAATTCGCGATCGAGGGCTACACGGCCAACGAATTGACCGGCGTCACGAGGAATCCGTGGAACGAGCAGTACTCGCCGGGCGGATCGAGCGGGGGGTCGGCCGCGTCGGTCGTGGCCGGGCTCGTCGGCGCGGCCACGGCCACCGATGGCGGGGGCTCGATTCGCATCCCCGCCTCCCTGTGCGGGCTCGTGGGCCTCAAGCCGACCAACGGCATGATCGGGCGCTGGCCGGCGCCGGACTGGATCGACTACTCGACCGACGGTCCTTTCGCCACGGCCAGCGATGACCTGCGCCTGCTCTACGACGTCATGATCGGCCCTGTGCCGGGTGACCCTTCGTCTCCCCCATTTTCCTTCGCCAGCCGGATGGTCGGGTTCGAGGCCGGGCGGGTCCGGATGGTCGCGGCCGAGCGCACCTCCCCCTTGGGGCCCTTGCCCGACGCGGTGTCGATGGCCTTCCATCAGGGCGTCGAGGCCTTCGCCGAGCTGATGGGCACCGGCGTCGAGTGGCGTGACGCCGAGGGCTTCTTCCCCGACGGCGACCCCGATCTCGATTGGTTCACGGTCACCACGGCCGAACACGTCGCCTCGCTGGGCCGTCAATGGGTGAAGGACCACATGGATCAGTTCCACGTCGCGACCCAGGAGTTCCTCACGACCGGCCTCAACGTCACGGTTGAGGACTACCTCAGCGCGCGACGTCGACGTTTCCATTACGTGCGCACGATGGACCAACTGCTCGGGGAGGACGGACTTCTCCTGACGCCGACCGTCGCGAGCGTAGGTTGGCTGGCCGACGGGCGCCTGAGCACCGAGGCGCAGGTCCACGGCCTGCCGCCCGAGGTCTACTCCACGGCCATGCAGAACGTCACGGGCCATCCCGCCCTCAGCCTGCCCTTCGGCACCCTTCCCACCGGCCTGCCCTTCGGCCTGCAGGTCACGGCGCCGCATTTCCACGATTACCGGCTGCTCGACGTCGCCACTCTCTTCGAGGCGGCCCACCCCTGGCCACGCACGGCCTCGGGATTCGAGGGCCTCGATTCGATCCTCGATGAGGAGTAGTCGACCAGAGGCCTTCGCCCTACGAACGTCGTAGGGCCGCCTTCCTGCCGAGGCGACGAACCCTTCTGCCCGCGACGTCAGGGTTTGCCCTTAGAGAAAATTAAAGTTGGAGAGGTAGGATTGCGCCGGAACAACAATCGAAAGTTGGGCGGATGCACATCATGCGATTCGGAGGATTTGGCGGTCCCGGACCGGGCAACGGCCTAGGATTCGTCTTCTTGCTCCTGCTTTTTTTCCTTTTCATGGCCGTCCTGTGGCTGGCCGTCACCTCGACGCATCGCCGAGAGATGCACGGCCCCGCCCGATGGTCCCACGGGCCCCACCACGAGCACCACGGCGGCGGCGACAGCGAAGCCCGCAGGATCCTCGATCGCCGTTTCGCGAGCGGCGAGATCGACGAGGAGGAGTACCAGCGGCGGCGCAAGCTCCTCGACGGCGAGTCGTAGACCTCGCCGAGTCCCACAACTCCGACCCGCGTGGAGCGGCCTGCGGAGCCTGGGGACGCCGTTTGGGCGCCACGAACCCATACGCGCAGATGAGCCGAGTGTTCTAAAATCCGGTCCACGACGACTGGAACGTGAACCGCGGTCGCCAAAGGGGGTAGTGGACATGACCGCACTCAAGGTCGAAGAGGAAGTCGTCACCCAATCGGTCGGTGAAGCCGGATCGTTGACCTGGCTCGGCCACGCCACCGTGCTGCTCACCACGTCGACGGGCACGCGCATCGTGTTCGACCCGTGGATCGAAGGCAATCCGAAGAGCCCGATCACCCTGGGCGCCCTGGGCGACATCGACGGCATCGCCGTCACCCACGGGCACTTCGATCACATGGCCTCGGTGGCCGCGCTCGCCGAAGCCACCGGCGCCTCGGTGGTCTGCGTGCCTGAGATGGCGGCCTATTTCGCCTCGATCGGCGTGGGCAACATCGTCGAGATGAACAAGGGCGGCACCATCCACGTTGTCGACGTGTCGCTCACCATGGTCAGCGCCGACCACTCCTGTGGCGTGGCCGTCGGCGACAACGTTCCCTACGCCTACGGCGGGAATCCGGTCGGCTTCATCGTCGGCCTGCCCACCGGCCAGGGGGGTCCGGTCTACGTATCCGGGGACACCAACGTCTTTGGCGACATGGCGCTCATTCGCGAGCTCTACGCGCCCGAGATCGGGCTCATGCCCATCGACGGGTACTACAACATGGGACCGCGCGAGGCCGCCCACGCCGTGCAGCTCCTGGGCCTCAGCCGCGTGGTGCCCATCCATTACGGCACCTTCCCCATCCTCACGGGCACGCCCGACGAACTTCGCGGTCATCTCAAGAGCAATGACGCCATGGCCCAGACCATCTCGATCGAACCGGGACAGTCGGTGCCGCTGAAGGCCTAACGCGGCCCGAGCCTCGTCACGGCCCGCTACGGGGAGTCCGAAGGCGCCGACGACGTCCAGAGTTCGCGGATGAGCACCTGGAGCGCGGCCGCCACCGGCACCGCGAGTAGCACCCCGATGAAGCCGCCGAAGAGCCCTCCGATCCAGGACCCGATTTCGGCGCCGATCAGGACCGCGATGAGCACGGTCAGCGGGTTTATCTTGACGGTCTTGGCCATGATGACCGGATTGAGGAAATGGTTCTCCGTCTGGGTGTAGACGATGAAGATGATCGCCGTCACGATCCCGGCGGTCGGCGAGTGGGCGAAGGCGAAGAGCACGGTGGGCACGCCGGCCAGCGCCGCGCCGATGACCGGCAAGAAGTCGACCAGGGCGACCCACAACGCCCAGACGAAGGCGAAGGGGACGCCGAGCGCCAGCAGGGTGACCAGGACCACGACCCCGGCGATGATCGACGTCAAGGCGTTGCCGAGCACGTACCCGGTGGCGGACTTGCGAACCACGGTGCTCACGCGAGAGACCCGCGCCGCCCTCGCCGGGGCCATCATCAAGAGCAGGGTCGAGCGCATCCTGGGAGCCTCTAAGAGCAGCAGGAAGACGAACGCGAACACCGTCACCAGCGCCAGGATGACCGTTATCGCACCTTCGCCCAGCGCCAGGGCCGGTTTGCTCAGGCCCTTGGCCAGCGATACCAGTTTCGTCGAGTTCTTCTGGATCCACGATTCGAGGTGGTAGTGACGCATCTCGCGCCCGATCCAGCCGTGGCCGCGCTGCGCCTTCTCGACGTAGGAGGGCAGCGTATTGGCGAGATTGGTCAGCGCGTGGATGAGCGGATAGCCGAAGACGAACGCCAGGCCGACGAACACGGCCACCGATGCCAGCGCCACCAGGAGGACGGCGGCCCCGCGACGACGGATCTTCCAGCGCTGGAGCCACACGACCTCGGGATTCAAGATGAGGGCCAGGAACGCGCCCACCACCATCAGCATCAGGACGACGCGCAGGCGCACCAGCACCTTGCCGGTCAGGTAGACGGCCACCACGACCCCCACGGTCACGAGGATCGTGCGCAGCGGCACCTGGTGCTCGTCGGCGCGCTGGAAGATCCTGGCTCGCCGGGTGGTGGCGACCTCCTCGTTCGGGTCGGGTGACTCTGACATCGGTGCTCTCCTCGAAGACATCTCTCTTGGCGACGCTAGCCCTCGGCGGCGCCGACTCTGGACGCGTGGTAACTTTCGCCGCCATGCTGATTCGCCCCGTGCGCCCCGAGGAGTGTGAAGAACTCGGCCTCCTGACCGTGCGCGCGTACCGGCGCCTGGCCGGCGACCTGCCGCTGGGCGACTACGAGCTGGTGCTCGCCGACGTCGAGGCCCGCACCGCCGACTGCGACATCCTGGTCGCGGTCAATGGCGACGACGTCCTCCTGGGCGGCGTCACCTACGTGCCCGGCCCCCACACCTCGATGAGCGAGTTCGACGACGAAGGGGCGGCCGGGGTCCGCCACCTGGCCGTCGACCCGGACCATCAGGGCCACGGGGCCGGCCGGGCCCTGATGGACGAGGTCATCGCGTTGGCCAGAGCGCAACGGCGCCCGCGCCTGCGGCTGCACTCCACCCAACCAATGGTGGTCGCGCGCGCCATGTACGAGCGGCTGGGCTTCGTTCGCGCGCAGCAGTACGACCTGTACTTCGCCGGCGCCCCCTACAGCCAAGAAGAGCCGCTGCACCTGATCTCATACGTGCTCGACCTCGAGGCGACGTAAGGCTGAACGATCGTTGACGTCAAACGCGGCGCTGAGGTCAGTTGTCGCCGGGGGTGCCGTCGCTGACCGGCGTGACGTAGACGTCGGGGCGACGAAGCTCCAGCGCCGCGATCTGGGACCTTCGACGGGCCACCTCACCGACGTCGATGGTCGCCACCAGGACCTCGGGACCCGTCGACGTCGATTCGCCCAGCACTTGGCCCCAGGGCCCGACGATCATCGAATGGCCGTAGGTGGCGATGCCCTCAATGGTCGTACCGACCTGGGCCGCGGCGACCACGTAGGCCAGGTTCTCGATGGCCCTGGCGCGCACCAGCACCTCCCAGTGCGCCCGCCCGGTCGAGGCGTTGAAGGCCGCCGGTATCGAGAAGACCTGGGCGCCGCCGAGAGCCAACGCCCGGTAGAGCTCGGCGAAGCGGACGTCGAAGCAGATCGACAGGCCCAGGCGAAAGCCCGCCAGCCCCACCACCACGACGTCGGATCCGGCCGCGATGTCGTCAGACTCCTGATGGACGATCTGATCGGGCACCGCGATGTCGAAAAGGTGGACCTTGCGATAGAGCGCCTTTACCAGCCCGTCGCTTCCCAGCACCACGCTGGTGTTGAAGCACTTGGCGGGGTCGCTCGACCTCTCGAGCAGGCTGCCCACGTGGACGGTGACGTTGAGTTCGCGCGCGAGCTGACCCAGTCGCGCGGTCGTGGGACCCGGGACCGTCTCGCTCACGGCGGGGAAGTTCCTGGCCGGCCCCAGGTAGTTGAAATACTCGGGCACCTGGATGTAGATGGCGCCCCGGCTCGCGGCCTCGCGGATGAGTTCGATCGCCGTGGCGACGTTGCTGACCGGGTCGGACCCGGAGCTCAGCTGCACCGCCGCCACCGTTACGACGCCGTTCGTCTCCGTCACCGCACCTCCGTTGGCTGGGTCATCTCAAACTTACGCCGACTGGCACGTGGCGTTCGCCGCGTAGGAAGATGTCGGCAACGCCAAAGAGAGGGTGCCCATGCCGTACGAATTCACCTCGCAGGGACTCAAAGTCCAGGAGTCGGTTCGCCAGTTCATGGAACAGACCATCCTCCCCCACGAAGAGACCTACTACGCCCAGCTGGCCGAGGTCGGCCAGGACGGCTATCCGCCGGTGCTCGACAAGCTGAAGGCCGCGGCCCAGGAGCGCGGCCTGTGGAACCTCTTCCTGCCCCACCTGCGCCCCGACAACCCCGGCACGCCGCTCTCCAACCTCGACTACGCGCCCATCTCCGAGATGCTCGGCAAGGTGTCGTTCGCCTCCGAGGTGCTCAACTGCAACGCGCCCGACACCGGCAACATGGAGATCCTCAGCCTCTACGGTTCGGACGAGATCAAGGCCACCTGGCTCGAACCCCTGCTGGCCGGGGAGATCCGCAGCGCCTTCTGCATGACCGAACCGGACTCGGCGTCCTCTGACGCCACCAATATCGCGCTCTCCATCGACCGCGACGGCGACGAGTACGTGCTCAACGGGCGAAAGTGGTTCAGTTCCGGGGCCCGGGCCGAGCGCTGCAAGGTCTTCATCGTCATGGGCAAGACCAACCCGAACGCCTCGCGGCACCTGCAGCAGTCGATGATCGTGGTGCCCAAGGACACGCCCGGCGTCGAATTGGGGCTCGACCCGCACGTGTTCGGCTACGTCGACCGCGGCGGGCACCCCGAGGTCATCTACCGCAACGTGCGCGTGCCGGTCGCCAACCTGCTGGGCGACGAAGGCAGTGGCTTCGCGCTCTCCCAGGCGCGGTTGGGACCAGGGCGCATCCACCACTGCATGCGCTCCATCGGCGTCGCCGAACGGGCCCTCGAGCTCATGGTGATCCGCTCGCTCGAGCGCAGCACCTTCGGCTCGAGCCTCGCCCACAAGGGGCTCATCCAGGACTGGATCGCCGAATCGCGCATCGAGATCGACATGGCTCGCGAGTACGTGCTGAAGACCGCCTACCTGATGGACACGGTCGGCAACAAGGCCGCGGCCACGGAGATCTCTGGCATCAAGGTGGCCATCCCCACCATGACCCTCAAGGTCATCGACCGCGCCATCCAGGTCCACGGCGCCGCCGGTGTGACCCAGTACTACCCCCTGGCCCAGATGTACGCGGGCACACGAACCCTGCGCATCGCCGACGGCCCCGACGAGGTGCACAAGATGACCATCGCGCGACGCGAGATCCTGAAGCACCAGCCAGGGTTCCACATGACGGCCAAGAACGAGGCGTAAGGGGATTCAGGCCAAGGTGGCGAGCAGTCCCTGTCGCCACTGCTCGGTCTGGCGCACCTGGTTGAAGGTGAACACGTGCAGCCCCTCGACGTCGGAGGCGGGATCACGCAGCGTGGCGCTGGTGCGCGCGAGCAGGCGGCTGGGGTTGTAGCCACCGGGCGCGCCCATGCGCAGGAACCACTCGGCGTGCCCCGAGAGGAAGCGGGCCGACTCGCCCACGCCGATCTTGGTGGCCATGGTGAGCAGCTTGGTGCGCTCGACGGGCCCGGCCAGCCCGAAGTAGATCGGCAGGACCACGCCGCGGGCCCGCACGCGCTTGACCCAGCGCCGCACGACCGAGGGGTCGAAGCAGAGGTTGCTCACGATGTAGGTGGCGTAGTGGCGCTTGTCCCACATGGCCTGCACGGTCACGTCGTCGTCGATGTTCGGGTGGCTCTGGGGATAGCCGGTGATCCCCATCCGCGAGAACGGGCGCCCCATCTCGTCGAGCCGAGTGAGCAGCGAGAGCGCGCTGTCGAAGCGGCCCGCCGGAGGGTCGGCGTCGCCGGCGGGCACGAACACGTCGTCGATCCCGCTCGCGCGCAGTTGGGCCACCACGTCCTCTAAGTGCTGGTCGTCGACGACCAGACGGGCCGAGAGGTGCGGCACGACCGTGTAGCCGTGCTGGCTAAGACGTTGCGCCAGGGCGACTGTCGCCTCGAGGCCCTTGGTGGGTGAGGCCGTCACCGTCACCGTGACGTCGAACGGCACCGACATCACGACCGCCTCTTCGATGGTCTCGCTCGGGATCACCTCGTAACGAGGGTGCTGGAGCAATGGCTCGACGACGCTGAGCCGACTCACCCCGTCACCTGCGCGTCGAACGAGGCCGGGTCGAGCGCGGCCGTCGAGCCGAAGATCAGCTCCTCGAGCTCGTCTTCGAGCGAACCCGTGCCGACCGTCACCACGTCGAGCGGGAGGTCGAACATCGCGGCCACTGTCCGGGCCTCGTCCGCAAGTTCGCTGGTAAGATCCTGGGCCAGCCAGACGACCTTGGTGTAGTGGGCGAAGTACTCCGGCCACAGCTCGGGATGCACGTCGAGCCCGAGCTCGGCCACCACGCTGCTTCGAAAACTGCGCACCAGGAAGTCGGTCAGGACGTAGGTGCCCGGCTCACGTTCGAAGATCTCTTGCATGGCTGACGCCCCGGCGAAGACGTCGTAGCAGTGCAGTCCGGCGAGTCTCCGCATCTCGAGGCGCGCGCAGAGTTCGTCGAGCGCGCCGTAGGTCCCGCAGTCGGCGTAGGCCAGGACCACCCGGTCGCCGCGGCTCTGGAGCTGGCCGGCCAGCCTCTCGACGCGCGGGGCGATGCCGGCCGGACGATTGTGCAGCAGCGACGGCAGCAGGTGGATCTCGACGTCCCACCCCCGGCGCGCCGAGATCTCGCGAATCGATGGGCCGAGCGCACCGCAGGCGATGATGGACGTCGTCACGCGCTACTCCGGGAAGGCCAGTTGGTCGACGAAACGGTCATTGAAATCGGGCCGGTCCGAGAGCTCGACGTACTCAACCTCGTCGAGCAGCGCCATGGCGCCCGCCCGTTCTCGCATGCTGAGTAGCGCCATCTTGGCTCCCTCGCCCGCGACGTTGCCGGCACTCACGACCCTCAGCACCGGCAACGTCGGCACAAGCCCGATCCGGATCGCGCTGGCCGGTGACAGGTAGCTCCCGAAGGAACCCGCGAGCAGCACCTGCTGGAGGTCCTCGACCTTGAGCCCGATCTCCTCGAGCAGGATTCGCCAGCCGGTGGCGATCGAGGCCTTGGCGAACTGCAGCTCCCGCACGTCGCGCTGGGAGAGGTAGATCGACTCGCCCACGTCGCCGACCTCGCCCTTCCAGTGCAGCACGAAGACGCGTTCTTGGCCCAGCATGGTGAGGCGCCCCTGGAGGCCGGGCGCCAGGGCCGCCGCGTCGTCGTCGGGGACGAAGCGGCCCGTCGAGTCGAGCAGCTTCAACTCCACCAGTTCCGCCACCGCGTCGACCAGTCCCGATCCGCAGAGCCCCTGCGCCTCGACGTCGCCGATGACCCCCAGCTCGAGCTGGTCGGGTGTCATCTTGACCACCTCGATGG
>JBARBL010000061.1:0-28967 GCA_049793015.1 Acidimicrobiales bacterium
GGGAGCCGGACGCGGGGGACTGCCCAACCGTGGCACCGGCGGACCCCGCGGATCGCAGCGCAAGGTCACGCGGCGTCGACGTCGCAACGTCGAGGAACTCGAGCCGACTCAGATGACCACGTGGCAGCCCAGCAGCGCGCCGGTGCCGGACGGGGAGATCATCATCGAGCGCGGGTCGACGGCCAAGGACGTCGGTCCCAAGCTCAATCGAAGCGCCGCGGACATCATCCGCTTCCTCTTCCTTCAGGGGGAGATCGTCACGGCCGTGCAGGGACTGACCGACGACATGATCGAGCTCTACGCCGCCGAGGTGGGCGCGGTCGTGCACCTGGTCGATCCCGGTGAGCAGCAGGAGGCCGCGCTCCTGGCCAAGTTCTTCGACGAGGACGAACTCGACGACGAGATCCCCGCCGTGCCCCGACCGCCGATCGTCACGGTCATGGGTCACGTCGACCACGGCAAGACCAAGCTGCTCGACCGCATCCGCAAGACCGACGTGGCGGCCGATGAAGCCGGTGGCATCACCCAACACATCGGGGCCTACCAAGTCCAGTGGAAGGGCAAGTCCATTGCCTTCATCGACACCCCGGGCCACGAGGCGTTCACCGCCATGCGCGCGCGCGGCGCCAAGGTGACCGACGTGGTGATCCTGGTCGTGGCGGCCGACGACGGCGTCATGCCCCAGACCGTTGAGGCGATCAACCACGCCAAACTGGCCGAGGTCCCGATCATCGTGGCGGTCAACAAGATCGACAAGGCGGACGCCAACCCCGACCGCGTGCTCCAACAGGTGAGCGAACACGGACTGGTGCCCGAAAAATGGGGCGGCGACACGATCTGCGTCGAAATCTCCGCCCTGCAGGGGACCGGCATCGATGAACTGCTTGAGCAGGTCCTGCTGGTCGCCGAGGTGGCGGAACTGACGGCGCGCCCGACCGGGCGAGCCGAAGGCACGGTGCTCGAAGCGAACCTCGAGGTGGGGCGAGGGCCCGTGGCGACCGTCATGGTGCAGCAGGGTCTCTTAGCGGTCGGGGACGCCGTCGTCGCCGGCGCGGCCTACGGCAAGGTCAAGGCCCTCATAAACGACAAGGGCAAGCAGATAAAGACCGCCGGGCCGTCGACCCCGGTGCAGATTCTCGGCTTCAGCGAGCCGCCGTTCGCCGGCGACGAGATGCGCGTCGCGCACGACCTGGGACACGCCCGTTCCCTGGCCGAAGCCCGGGCCCAGCGCGCGAGGTTGATCGGCCACCAGCCGGTCGCGTCCACCAGCGGGGCCCGCCTCGAGGACCTCTTCGAGCAGATCCAGCGGGGCGAGACCGCGACGCTCAACGTGGTCCTCAAGGCTGACGTCCAGGGCTCGCTCGAGGCGTGCACCGAATCGTTGCGCAAACTCGAACGCGAGGACGTCAAACTCGTCATCGTGCATCGCGGCGTCGGTGGCATCACCGAGAACGACGTGCAACTGGCCAAGGCCTCCACCGCCACGATCATCGGTTTCAACGTCCGTCCCGACAAGCGCAGCCGCGAGCTCGCCGAGGCCGAGGGTGTGGAGATCCGCACCTACGAGATCATCTACAAGTTGATCGAGGAGATTCAGGCCGCCATGCTCGGACTGCTCTCACCGGTCTTCGAGGAAGTCGTCACCGGCGAAGCCGAGGTCCGCGAGATCTTCCGCGTGCCTCGAATCGGCGCGATCGCCGGGTGCTTCGTGCGCGACGGTGTCATCACGCGCGGATCGAAGGTGCGCTTCCTGCGCGACGGGGCGATCATCTGGAAGGGCACCATCACCTCACTGCGCCGATTCAAGGACGACGCCCGCGAAGTGCAGTCGGGCTTCGAGTGCGGCATCGGCCTCTCGGACTACCAGGACCTCAAAGAGGGCGACATAATTGAAACCTTCGAGGAGCGCGAGATTCCTCGAACGGCTTGACCATGGCCCACTCGTCAGGTAGCCGCCACCCATATCCTCGTTCGGCCCGAGTAAACCAAATCCTTCGCGAGATCATCTCCGACGAGCTCGTGCGTCTCTCGGACATTGACGAGCGACTGGGCCTGCTGACGGTCACGGGCGTCGACACCACCGCTGACCTCAGTCAGGCCATGGTGTTCTTCGATTCGCTCAGCGTCGAGGCACAGGCGGCCTTGGAGGAGCGCCGGGCCCAATTGCAGGCCTCGGTCAACGCCCAGACGCGGCTCAAGCGCACGCCGAAGTTGGCCTTCATGGCCGACCCGGCCATCGCTCATGGTGCGGCGGTCGAAGAGATCATTCGCCGCCAGAACCATGACGACGACTAACGGCCTGCTGCTGATCGACAAGGCGTCGGGGCTCACCAGTCACGACGTCGTCGCCCAGGTGCGCCAGATCTTAGAGGAGAGCCGCGTGGGACACGCCGGCACCCTGGACCCGATGGCCACCGGTCTGCTGGTGTTGGGGGTCGGCGCGTCGACCCGGCTGCTGCGCTTCGCCCAGAGCGAGGTCAAACGTTACGTCGGCACCGTGCGGCTAGGCGTGGCCACCGACTCCCTTGACGCGCAGGGCGCCGTGGTCGACGAACGACCCGTGCCCGAGCTGACGAGCGTCCAGGCCACGGCGGCCGCCACGGCCATGCTCGGCCCGCAACAACAGGTGCCGCCGATGGTGTCCGCCCTCAAGGTCAACGGCCGCCGGCTGCACGAGCTGGCCCGCGAGGGTCTGCACGTCGAGCGCGACGCCCGGGACATCACCGTCAACGAGTTCTCCGTGACGGCCACCGACAATCCCGCCTCCTGGGACTTCGAGGTCGAGTGCACGGTCGGCACCTACGTGCGGGTCTTGTTGAGCGACCTGGCGCTGGCCCTGGGCACGGTGGGCCATCTGAGCGCCCTGCGGCGCATCTCGAGCGGTCACCATCACGTGGACCAAGCGGTGACCTTAGAACAGCTGCGACAACTGGTGCACGACGGCCGGTCGCCGCTTCGCCCGCCGGTCGACTTCGTGACGCAACTGGAATCGACCGTCGTCGACGACGATCAGGAACGTCGCCTCCGCATGGGCCAACGCATCGAGGTCGAGGGCTCCTTCAGCGCCGAGGAGATCGCGGCCCTCGACGCGCGCGGCGCGCTGGTCGCGATACTGCAGACCCGCGATGAGAAGTGGAAGCCGCAGGTCGTGCTGCCGAGCGCGTCCGCGACAGACGCGTTGTAGGTTTTTGGCGATGATCATTCTAAGAGACGACGAAGCGGCGCCCGGCAGCGACGCCAGTGCCGTCGCCATCGGGGTCTTCGACGGCCTGCACTTGGGCCACCAGCGGGTGATCGCCCAGGTCCGCTCGCTGGCGTCCGCGCACGGCGCGCGCGCGACGATCGTCACGTTCGACCCGCACCCCGCGCTGGTCCTGGCTCCCGAGAGCGCGCCCTTGCAACTGGGCACGATCGAACAACGCTTGGAGGGATTCGAGGCGCTCGGCGTGGACCAGGTGCGCATCCTTCACTTCACGCCGGACATGGCCGAGGAGTCGGCCCAGCACTTCGTCGAACGCGTGCTGGTGGGCGAGCTTCGCGCCTGCTGCGTCGTGGTGGGCGAGGACTTCCAGTTCGGCCACGACCGCGGGGGCGACGTCGCCATGTTGTCCCGCGAGGGTGAGAAGAATAATTTCGAAGTGCACGCGGCGCCCATCTACGGCGGCAACCAGCGCTGGAGTTCCACGGCCGTGCGCAACGCGTTGGGCGGCGGCGACCTCTTCAGTGCCAACGCCTTGCTCGGCCGGCCGTTCACCCTGCGCGGCGTGGTGGAGCACGGCGACGCGCGCGGTGCGCAGCTCGGCTTCAAGACGGCCAACCTGGCTCTCGACGCGCGCCAGCAACTCCCGGAGCTGGGCATCTACGCCGGGGCCGCGCGGACCGCGGCGCGCACGTGGTGGCCGGCGTCGATCTCGGTGGGCACCCGTCCCCAGTTCTACGACGACGGCCAGGTTCTGGTCGAAGTGCACCTCTCGGGCTATGACGGTGACCTCTACGGCCACGACATGGACGTGGCGTTCATGTCGCGACTCCGCGATGAGATGACGTTCGCGACGAGCGAGGAGCTGGTGGCGCAAATCGACCACGACGTCGTCGAAACATTGGACATTTATAAGAGATTTATCCCGGCGTCGTCGCCGCTGCTAGGATAGAACTCGGTCAGCGACGCTGATCACGTGGGTCGTCAAGTAGGCGGTCCGCAACGGGACCCCCGATTCATAAGGCAAAAACACGTTATGGCTAAGAAGCAGCAAATCATCAAGGACTATCAGGCTCACGCCACGGACACCGGCTCGTCCGAAGTTCAAATCGCGATTCTGACCGACCGGATTTCTCATCTCACCGAGCACCTCAAGGTTCACAAAGGCGATCATCACACGCGCCGTGGACTCATGAAGCTCATCGGCCAACGTCGCCGTCTGCTCGATTACGTGCAGCGCGGCAATGTCGAGCGTTACCGCGCTCTGATCGGTCGACTCGGCATTCGTCGCTAGCCGACATAAATACGTCGACGCCGTCGACGTATTCAACACATCCGGTGCCTCGGAGGCCAGTGGAGAACAGTCGCGTCGAGCGAAGGTTGCCCACTGGGATCCGGGCGGAGTGTTGCTAACCGCATAAGGAGCAATTCCATGACTGACGCCATTCGCGTAAGTAGCCCAATCACGGGCACCGACAAGACCTTGTCGTTCGAAGCAGGTCACCTCGCACAACTCGCCGACGGGGCGGTCCTCGCTCGCATCGGCGACACCATGCTGCTGGTGACCGTCGCGGCCGCGCGCACCGCGCGCGAGGGCACCGACTTCTTCCCCTTGACCGTCGACATCGAGGAGCGGGCGTACGCCGCGGGCAAGATCCCCGGCGCCTTCTTCCGTCGCGAGGGGAAACTCTCCGACCAGGCGATCCTCATCTGTCGTCTCATCGACCGTCCGCTTCGTCCCTCCTTCCCCAAGGGCTTCCGCAACGAGACCCAAGTAGTAGGCACGATCTTCAGCGCCGACCAGGAGAACCCGCACGACATCCTGGCCATCAACGCCGCCTCGGCGGCCCTGATGATCTCGGGCCTCCCCTTCGACGGACCGATCGGTGCGGTGCGCATGGCGTACACCACCGACGGCGAGTGGGCGCCGCACCCCACCTACGCCGAGGGCGACGCCGCGACCTTTGAACTGGTCGTGGCCGGACGAGCCTTGAGCGACTCCGTCGAGTCCGACATCGCCATCATGATGGTCGAGGCCGGAGGCACCGAAGGCTCCTTCGTCAAGTACGAGGACGGCGCTCCCAAGGTGAGCGAGGACGTGCTGGCCGACGGACTCGAGAAGTCCAAGCTCTGGATCCGCGAAGCCATAAACCTTCAGCGCGAACTCGTCAAGGCCTTCGTGGCCGAGCGTGGCCCCATCGAGAAGATGACCTACGTCAGCTACGACGACTACGAGGACGACGTCTACCAGCGGGTGCTCTCGATCGGTGAAAGGGCGCTCAACGACGCCAACCAGCTGACCCAGAAGCAGCCCCGGGCCGACGCGCTCTCCGCGGCGACCACCGTCATCATGGAAGAGCTGGCCGACGAGTTCCCCACCCGCGCCAGCGAGGTGAAGGCCGCCGTCAAGGCGATCACCAAGAAGCTGGTGCGGCGGCGCATCGTCGACGAAGGCGTGCGCATCGACGGACGCAGCGTCAACGAGATTCGTCCGCTGTCGGCCGAACTCGACCTCTTCCCGATGACCCACGGCTCGGCGCTGTTCCAGCGCGGCGAGACCCAGGTCGTCAACGTGACGACGCTCGGCATGCCGCGCATGCGCCAGCAGGTCGACTCGATCACGCCCGACGAGTTCCGCCGCTACATGCACCACTACAACTTCCCGCCGTACTCGACGGGCGAGACCGGCCGCGTCGGCGCCCCCAAGCGTCGCGAAGTAGGTCACGGCATGCTGGCGGAGCGGGCCCTCATCCCGGTCCTGCCGAGCGAGCAGGACTTCGCCTACACCCTGCGGGTCGTCTCTGACGTCATGCAGTCCAACGGCTCGACGTCGATGGCGTCGGTCTGCGGTTCGACCTTGTCGCTCATGGCGGCCGGCGTGCCGATCAAAGCCCCGGTGGCCGGGATCGCCATGGGCCTCGTCTACGAGGACGGCAAGTACGTGACATTGACCGACATCCTGGGCGCCGAAGACGCCTTCGGCGACATGGACTTCAAGGTGGCCGGCAGCGCGGACGCCGTCACGGCGCTGCAGCTGGACACCAAGATCGACGGCCTCCCGGCTGACGTGCTCTCCAAGGCGTTGCACCAGGCGAAGGAAGCCCGTCTGACCATCTTGAAGGTCATCACGGACACCATTCCCGAGCCGCGCAGCGAAGTCGCCGAGGTCGCGCCCAAGATCGTCTCGCTCGAGATCCCCATCGACAAGATCGGTGAGGTCATCGGGCCCAAGGGCAAGGTCATCAACACCCTTCAGCAGGAGACCGGGGCGGACATCGCCGTCGACGACGACGGCGTGGTCGGCACCGTCACCATCGGCGCCAAGGACGGACGGGCGGTCGAAGAGGCCCGTCGCCGCATCGCCCTCATCCTCGATCCTCCGACGGCCGAAGTCGGCGCGATCTACCAAGGACGCGTCGTCAACATCGCCAAGTTCGGGGCCTTTGTCAGCATCATGCCGGGACGAGACGGTCTGTTGCACATCTCCAAGATGGCGCCGCTCAACGATGGCAAGCGCATCGGCCAGGTGGAGGACGTCGTCGAACTAGGACAAGCCATTGAGGTCCGCGTCGACGACATCGATCCCCAGGGCAAGGTCTCGCTGTCGCTGGCCGGCGAGTATGCGAACGCCGACCTCGGCGAGTCGCCCCGCCCGCGACCGTCGCGAGACGGTGGCGACCGAGGTCGAGACGACCGCGGACCGCGCGAGAGCCGCGGCCCCCGCGACGACCGCGGCGATCGTGGTTCCCACGACCGACCGGCTCGTGATCGTGCGCCCTCGTCGGGTCCTTCGTCCGCCTTCGAGGCGGCTTTCGAGGCCGAACTGGCCGGCGAGATCGGTGACCTGGGTCCTGGCGGCCCGACGTTCAGCGCCGATGACGGCGGCGGTCGTCGTAGTCCTCGTCCCCGTCGTCGTTAACTCCTAGTGGGGCCGCGCGTCGCAGTCGATCGGACTGTGGCGCGCGGCCTTTTACTTTTTTCGTAACTTTAAGACCATGAGCACGGCCACCGAACCCTTAGCGACTCGGTGGTCGCGTCCCCTCGGACGAAGCGATCGACGAGCGTTGGCGCTCATCGTGATCGTGCCGACCGCGCTCTTCGTGGTGCCGGCGCTCTTCGGCCACCCGGGCATGGGCGGCGACAACCTGATCCAGAATTTCCCGCTGCGGGTGTTGAGCGGCCGCCAGATCGCGTCGGGTCACCTCCCGTTGCTCAACCCCTACTCCAACTCGGGCACGCCCCTCCTGGGTGGACTCAACGCCGGCTCGCTCTATCCGATGACGGTGATCTTCGCCTTCGTGCCGGCCGTCGCCGCGTGGCTGCTCAACCTGATCGCCGTCTACGTGACGGCGGCCTTGGGCGTATACGCGCTGCTTCGCTGGCACGGACTGCGCAGCCTCGCCTCGCTGGCCGCCGCGCTGAGCTACACCTACACCGGCGCCATGATCGGCCAGATCGTCCACCTCGGGGTGGTCCAGGGATTCTCCTTCATCCCCTGGACCGTACTGATCCTGCTGGCGCTCTCTCGAAGGCTCCACTCGCTCGCGCCGACCGATCACTGGCGCCGTTACGCGCGGGCAGCGCTGCCCGCCACGATGTGGTTCGCCGTGCTCTGGGGGCTGACGTTCCTCACGGGGGAGCCGCGGGCCATCGCCGTCATCGAGCTGCTGTGCCTGGTCAGCGTCCCGGTGGTGCTGGTGTTGCGCACGTCGTACTCCTTGCACGCCTGGCGCGCGCGCATCACCTACGTGCTGAGCCTGGGGGTCGGCCTCGCCTGGGGCGTGGCCATCGGCCTGGTGCAGCTGCTGCCCGGCGAGTCGTTCATCGGGCTCTCGGAGCGCTCGTCGATCTCCTACGGCTACTACGGTGCCGGTTCGTTGGCCGTACGCTGGTCGCCGCTGATGCTGGTCCAGGACCTGTTCGGTGGTAACGGCACGGTCGGACGTCCGCACTACTTCGTGAACTACAACCTGCCCGAGGTCACGGGCTACGCCGGGCTCCTGGCGCTGGTGGCCGTCGCCGCCTTCCTCACTCGTCTCACGCGCCGGGGCTGGGTGGGCCCGCACCGCGACTTCGTCCTCTACGTGGTGCTCGGCGTCGTGGGGCTCTTCGCCACGTGGGGCTCGTTCACTCCCTTGGGCCACCTGTTTCACGCCATACCCCTCTTCGGCCACACTCGACTGCAGAGCCGCAACATCATCGTGGTGGATTTCGCGGCCGCCATGCTGCTCGGCTGGTGGTTGGACCGCCTGCAGGCGCGTGATCCGAAAGGCGCTGGCCTCGAAGGTGCACGTCGGTGGTTCACCCTCGCGCCGCCCGTCGCCGTCGTGGTGCTGTGTCTGTCGATGTTGATGTGGGGGCCGAGTCTCGTGCACCGCCTGGGGGCGTCGACCAAGACGGCGTACCTCGCCAAGCAGGAGACGCTGACGCTGCTACTGCACCTGGGCGTGGCGCTCTCGGTGATCGCCCTGCTGGTCTGGTTTAGTCGTTCGACCAAGCTGGTGCGATGGCTGCTGGCCGTTATGAGCGTCGACGTGGCGCTCTTCCTGCTCTTCTGCTCGACGGGCATCGTGGGCACCAGCAATGCGACGGAACCGTCGCCAGCCCTGGCGCTCTCGCTGCTCGGCAATCAGGGCCGCACCGCTCTGGTGGATTTGGTGGCCGCGCACTCGACGGTGTTCAACGCGATGGGGCTGGCCAACCTCGACGTCTTCACTCAATTGCCCAGCGTCCAGGGCTACGGATCGCTGATCTCGTCGATCTACGACAACGCCACGGGGTCCCATCCCCTGGCCGAACTCGATCCGTGCCAACTGGGCGACGGCACTTTCACCCAGCTTCGGCTGGCTTCGATCGCCATCGCGACCCAACAACTGGGCGAATGGGTGAGCCAGAGTTCAGCGCCGTCGAGCTCCTGCCTCAAGCCCGTCGTGCGTCCCGCGACGTGGCGGTACTTCGGTCAGATCCTGAACGTGCGCACCGTAACCGTTACCGGCTACCGCGGTCGGTCCGTGTCGAGCGGGCCGGTGACCGTGCAACTGCTCAACGGATCGGGCCGACCCGTCGGTCGCCCCCTCCATTCTCGCGCCGTCGACACGCACGTCATCACCTTCGTGCTCAATGATTCCGTGCTGGCTGGTGGTTTCCGACTGTCGGGTCCCAAGGGAGTGCTCGTCAACGACGTTACGGTCAGTCAGGGCGTCGGCGCGCGCAGTTTTCGCTTCGACACGCCGTTCCAGCAGGCGCTGTCGACCTCGGCGTGGCGGCTCTCCAGCACCGACGGCACGTTCGCGGTGATAAAAGCCGCGCACGTGCTGGCGCCGGACTGGCTCTACCGCGCTCCGGCGACCAGTCGCATCACCAAGATCACGAACGCGTCGTGGGGTGACACGTGGGTGAGCGTCACCACGGAGGCTCCCGTCGTGCTGGTGCGCAGCGAGGCGTACCTCCCCGGGTGGCGGGCCACCGCGCTCAACGCGGGTACGGGCCAAAGCCTGGTGCTGGGCGTGGATCGCTCCGGACTGGTGCAGAAGGTCACCGTGCCGAGCGGGACGTGGGTCGTCCACTTCCACTACCACGCGCCCTACATCGAAGCGGGCCTCGCGAGTTCGCTCGCCGGCGGCGTGGTCCTTCTCGGCGTGTCGTCGGCGCTGCCCGTCTTCGCCCGAAGAAAGCGAAAGAGTAAGGTTCGACCGTGAAGTCACTCGCACTGGTGGGCGGCGCGGGGCGCATGGGCCAGTTGATGGCCGAGTCCCTCGGCGCGCTCGACGACTTCACAGTGACGGCCCTGGTGGACGTCAAGGAACCGAGGGACCTCCACGGCGCTCGCTACGCGGCCGCGCTGAGCGACCTGGATCCCACCACGGTTGACGTGGTGGTCGACTTCTCGAGCGCCGACAGCGTGGTGACGTCGGCGCAATGGTGCGCGCGCCATCAGGTCGCTCTGGTCATCGGCACCACGGGGCTGAGCGACGGGCAGCGCCACCAAGTCGAGACCGCGAGCCACTCAACGGGGATCATCATGGCCTCGAACTTCGCCATCGGCATGGTCTTAGAGGAGCGTTTCGCCCGCATGGCCGCGCCCTATTTCGACCGCGTCGAGATCATCGAACTGCATCACGACCGCAAGGCCGACGCGCCCTCCGGCACGTCGATCACGACGGCCCGGGCCATCGCGCAGGCTCGCGGCGACGCGGGACTGCCGGCCCTGGTCGACCCGACGACGCATCACTCGATGCCGGGCTCGCGCGGCGCCGACGCCGTAGACGGCATCATGATCCACTCGCTGCGCCTGCCCGGCCTGGTGTCGCATCAAGAGATTCATTTCGGGGCTCCGGGCGAGGGGCTCACCATTCGCCACGATTCATTCGACCGCGCGAGCTTCGTGCACGGCGTCACGCTCGCGCTGCGCGCGGTCGATGCGAAGCCGGGCCTGATGATCGGTATCGATTCGCTGGTCGTCTAGTCGCGGCCCGACCGGGTTTTCAACGGGGATAATCACTGGTAACTTCGAGGTATGGCTTCGCCACGTTTTGGAACCGTCCTCACCGCGATGGTCACGCCTTTCTCGCCCGATGGTTCGGTCAATTTCGACATGGCCGCCCGCCTCGCGCGCTTCCTGGTGGAGCAGGGCTGCGACGGGCTGGTGATCGGTGGATCGACGGGGGAGGGCAGTGCCCTCTCGGATCAGGAGAAGCTCGACATGTTCTCCTGCGTGGCTCAGGCCGTGTCGGTCCCGGTATTGGCGGGCTCGACGTCCTCGGACACGGCACGCTCGGTCTCGTTGACGAGCCAGGTCGCCGCCACGGGCGCGGCGGGCGTGCTGGCGACGACGCCGGCGTACGCCCGTCCGAGCCAGGCCGGCATCGCGGCCCACTTCGCCGCCGTGGCGCAGAGCACCACGCTGCCGGTCATGCTCTACGACATCCCCTCACGCACCGGACGAAAGATCGAGTCGGACACGACCGTCGCGCTCGTGCGCGGCCACCACAACATCATCGCGATGAAGGACGCGTCGGGTGACCTGGTGGCGGCGGCGCACACCAAGGCCGTGCTCGGCGACGACCTCGACCTCTACAGCGGCGACGACAGCGTGCTGCTCGCCTTCATGGCCATCGGCGCCGTGGGCATCGTCTCGGTGGCGGCGCATTGGGCCGCGCCAGAATTCGCGGCCCTGGTGCACAGTGTCGAGAAGGGCGACTGGGACCAGGCGCGCGCGCTCAACCAACGACTGGCGCCGAGCTGCGGTTTCGAGAGCACCGAGCTCTACCCCAACCCCGTCCCGGCCAAGGCCGCGCTGCGAGCGTTAGGGATGGACGTCGGCCAGTGCCGCCTCCCGCTCGGCCCCAGCGACGCCACGTGTGACGCGGCCGCCGCGACCATCGTGGCCGGCCTGCGGGCGACACGTGGCTAAGGACTCCTTTCGCGTCACCTTCCTCGGCGGCCTCGGAGAGATCGGCCGGAACTGCCTCGCGCTGGAACAGGACGGGCGCATCATCGTCATCGACGCGGGCCTCATGTTCCCCGAACCCACCATGTACGGCGTCGACCTCATCCTGCCCGACTTTCGCTGGCTGATCGAACGGCGCGATCGGGTGGACGCCATCGTCCTGACCCACGGGCACGAGGACCACACCGGTGCGCTTCGCTATCTCGTGAAGGACATCAACGTGCCCATCTACGGCGCAGCCCTGACGCTCGGCTTCGCCCGACACCGCCTGAGCGAGGCCAAGGTCGCCCACGACCTCACGTTCGTCGAGGTCGCCGACGGCGAGCGCCGTCGCATCGGGCCTTTCGAGGTCGAGTTCATCCCCGTGACCCACTCGGTGCCGAGCGCGCACGCCCTGGCCATCTTTACCAAGGTCGGCATCGTCGTGCACTCGGGCGACTTCAAGCTCGACCTCACGCCGATCGACGGTCGCCGCACCGACATCTCACGGCTGGCGGCGATCGGCGACGAGGGCGTGGCGTTGCTGCTGTGCGACTCGACGAACGCCGAGGAGCCGGGCTTCACCGCGTCGGAGCGTTCGGTGGGCAGCGCGCTGCGTCGCCTGTTCCTGGAGCGCCCGCAACGCCGAATGGTGGTGGCCTGCTTCGCCAGCCACATCCACCGGGTACAGCAGATCATCGACGTGGCGTTGGAGCAGAATCGCAAGATCGCCCTGATGGGCCGCTCGATGGAGTCCAACGTCAAGCTGGCGCGCAAGTTGAACATGCTGCACGTGGACAACGCCGACTTCATCGACGTCGAGAACATCGACCGGTTCGCGCCGGGCGAGGTCTGCGTCATCTGCACCGGCAGCCAGGGCGAGCCGCTGGCTGCGCTGTCGAAGCTCTCGCGCGGCGACGCCCGTTTCCTCAAGGTCGGCGCGGACGACACGGTGATCCTCAGTTCGCATCCCATCCCGGGCAACGAGTGGTCGGTGGGGCGGGTCATCGACGATCTGCATCGTGCGGGTACCGAGGTCATCCACTCCGAGCACGAGCCGGTCCACGCGTCGGGCCACGCGCGCCAGGGCGAACTGCGGACCTTCCACCAGCTGGTGCGCCCGCGCAACTTCGTCCCGGTGCACGGAGAGTACCGCCATATGGTCCATCACGCCGACCTGGCGCTGTCGATGGGGCTCACCAACGACCACGTGCTCATCTGCGAGGACGGCGACCAGGTCGAGGTGTCGGCCGCCGGGATCCGGCGATCGGGCGAGGTGCCGGCGGGCTTCCACTACATCGACGGCAGCGCCGGAGATCTCGACGAGCGCCCGCTGGAGGAGCGCCGCATGCTCGCCGCGTTTGGGGTCCTGCAGATCTCGGCGGGCGTCGACCGGAAGCGCGCCACCATCATCCAGCCCGTGCGCATCACCACGCGCGGCTGGTTCGAAGGCGAGCACGACCGCGACCTGCTCGAGGCGGTGACCACCAACGTGCGCGACGCCCTGACCAGTGCGTTGGGCGAGGGCGACGTCGACGAGGGCTCGCTGAACAAGGTCGCCCAACGGGCCGCCGGCCGTCTCCTGGGCCAGAAGTTCCGCCGTCAGCCCGTGCTGCTGACGGCGGTCGTGGTGCTCTAGGTCTCGTCCTTTTCGGGCTCACCATTGATGGCGTTGCGCCGACCGGTGCGCCAGTAGGCCTTGGTGCTCAGCTGCTCGTCACTCAGGCCGCGGTCGATCAGGGCGCCGGCCAGCACCTTGATGATGGAGAACTCACCGAAGAGGTAGGCGTGACCCGTCCCCGGAGGGAGGGCGAAGGCGCTCAGTCCGTTGAGCATGGTGGTCGGATCGCCGCGCTCGCGCGCCGCGCGGTCGACGAAGATCCCCGTCACGCCCACGCCTTCGTCGAAGGTCGCCGTCCGCGCGTCGTCGTCGTGATCGACTTCGACGATGAAGATCGCCTGACCGCCGGGTTCGATGCTCTCGGCCAGGCGGTAGAAGGCGCTCAGCCCGGTCACGTCGCCCAGGAAAAGGTGCCAGTCGGTGTCGGGGGCCAGGGGAATCTTCCCGCGCGGTCCCACCACGTCGACGGCGTCGCCGGGCGAGGCGCTCTGGGCCCATCGACTTCCCACGCCGTCGTGCATGGTGCTGATCCACAGGGTCAACTGGTCGGAGGCTGGATCGACGGCCCGCACGCTGTAGCGGCGGCGCACGAAGGTCTGCGCGTCGCCCTGCACGCGGATCATCACGTCGTTGCCGGGCACCCCCGCGAGCAGGGCCGCGTCGCCGCGCAAGACGACCTCGTGCAGGCAGGAACTTAGTGGGGTCGCGCTTTGCACCTCACAGACCCGGGCGTTGGTGTCGAGTCGCTGCGCCAAATCGGTCGAAGAGCCGTGCGGCGCTGCAATCACCGGCCCATTCTACGTTGAGTGGCACGGAATACGAACGGGGGTTCGGTAAGTTGGATGGTGGTGGTACAAGCCCGACATAAGAAAAAACCGGTTAAGAAGACGGCCACGCGCGCCGGCGCGGCCTCCGACACCCCCACGCTCTGGCAGCGTCACGAACGCGATATCTGGATCGTGGTGATGGCGGTCCTGGGCCTCTTCGCGTTGCTGGCCGAGGCGGGCGCCCTGGGTCCCGTGGGACGTCAGATCTCCCGCGCCCTGGCGTTGGTCTTCGGGGTCGGCCGCTTCGTGCTGCCCCTCGCCCTGCTGGTCTTGAGCGTCGCGCTGGTGTGGGGCAAGATCGAGGTCGAGCGAGCCCGGCTCGGCTGGGGAGTGGCGCTGGGCATGATCAGCGTCTGCGGGCTCGGTGATCTTGCCGGAGGGCACCCGCACCTCGACGGCGGCGTCAAGGCGCTCGCGCACGCGGGTGGTTGGATCGGCGTACTGATCGGCGGCGGCCTTCATCGCAGCGTGGGCTTGGGCGGGGCCCTCACCATATTGCTGGCCGTGCTCGTGGTGGCGCTCATCATCACCACCGGCATCGGACTGCGCGCGCTGGCCAGTGCCGCGGGCACGGTGCTGCGGGCCATCGCCAGCCGCTTCGCGTCGTGGTGGACGGCGCGACCTCGTCACGAGGACGTCGGCGACGCCGACGAGGTCGATGAGGAGGAATTCGAGACGACCGAGGAAGAGGAGTACGAAGAGGAGCCCGAACCCTTCGAGTACGAAGAGGAGTTCGAGCAGGAAGAGGAGTACGAGGAGGACGTACCGCCGCCGGCGCGCCCGCCGAGCCGAGCGCGTCAGGTCCCGCTGATGTCGGGTCAGTGGGAGCTGCCGCCACTGACGATGCTGGTGCGGACCAAGGACCAGAGGCAGGATCGCAGCGCCATCGTCGAGGCCGGCGCGCAGCTCGTCGAGGCCCTGGCGGCCCACGGCGTCGACACGACGCTGGTGGGCTACACCGTAGGGCCCACCGTCACGCGTTTCGAGCTGGAACTCGGACCGGGGGTGAAGGTGTCGAGCGTCACCTCGCTCAACAAGGACATCGCCTACGCCATGGCGTCGCCCGACGTGCGGATCCTGGCCCCGATACCGGGACGCTCGGCCATCGGGGTCGAGGTGCCGAATCGGCAGCGCACGCTCGTGGCCCTCGGCGACCTGCTGGCCTCGGACGAGGCGGTGGCGGCCGAGCACCCGCTCGACGTGCCGATCGGCCGCGATATCGCGGGCAAGACGGTGGTGATGAACCTGGGCGAGATGCCGCACATCCTGATCTCGGGCGCCACCGGCGCGGGCAAGAGCTCCTGCATCAACTCCATCGTCACGTCGCTGGTGATGCGCTCGACGCCCGACGAGGTTCGCCTGGTGCTAGTGGACCCCAAGCGGGTCGAAATGGGACAGTACAACGACCTGCCGCACCTCATCGCGCCGGTGGTGGTCGATCCGAAGAAGGCGGCGGGCATGCTGGCGTGGGCGGTGAAGGAGATGGAGCGACGCTACGACCTGTTGGCCGAGAGCGGCGCGCGCGACATCACCAGCTACCAGCAGATGATCGACAGCGGCGAATTGGTGCCCGAGGCCTCCGACCATGAACTGGTGGCCGAGGCCTTCGAGCGCGCCACCGGGCTGGCGTCGGACGTCGACGAGCTCCCGGGCCCGGAGGAGCTCCCGTACATCGTCATCGTGGTCGACGAGCTGAACGACCTCAGGATGGTGGCGGCGCGCGACGTCGAGGAATCAGTGGTGCGCATCGCGCAGATGGCCCGCGCGGTGGGCATCCATCTGGTGCTCGCCACGCAGCGGCCGAGCGTCGACGTCATCACCGGCGTCATCAAGGCCAACGTCCCGAGCCGCATGGCCTTCGCGGTGTCCTCGCTGGCCGACAGCCGGGTCATCCTGGACCAGGCGGGGGCCGAACGGCTCATCGGCAAGGGTGACATGCTGCTCGTGACGGCGTCGAGCAACATCGCGCGGCGTCTGCAGTCGCCGTGGGTCTCGGAAGAGGAAGTGCGACGCGTCGTCGAGTTCTGGCGCGCCCAGGGCGGGCGACAGGAATCGGTGGTGGCGCTGGACATTCCCGCCGGCCGCATGGAGGGTTCGGCCAGCGGAGACGACGACGAAGTGCTCCGCCAGGCCCGCGACCTGGTGTTGCTGACCCAGCAGGGCTCCACCTCCATGCTGCAGCGAAAGCTGCGCGTGGGTTTCGCTCGCGCGGGACGGATCATGGATCAGCTCGAAGAAGAAGGCATCGTGGCGGCCGGCGATGGTTCCAAGGCCCGCCGAGTACTGATGACTCGCGAAGAGTACGACCAGCAGTCTTCGTACTAGTTCGTGCGTCGTACCCGCAAACCACGTCGTCCCGCGCTGCGCGGACTGTTCACCCGCTTCGTGGCGCTGGTGCTCGGCGTGGCGATCGGGCTGGCTCCCATCGTGGCGATGCAGCTCCCCTTGCTGCACCGTGAGTCGACAACCACGTTCACGCTGGCCCCCATCCGGGCTCGGCCGGGGACCGTCACGCCGCTGGTCTGGCCGTCGGTGGGCAGCGCTGCGCTGCTCATCCCCTCCCAGGACGTGGCCCAGAGCCGCCACGACCAGGTGGTGCCGATCGCCAGCCTGACCAAGATGATGACCGCGTACGTGGTCTTGAAGAAGCTTCCGCTGGCCGTCGGTCAGACCGGGCCGTGCGTCACGGTGAGCGACGCGGACGTCGCGACCTACGAGGCCCTCAGCGCGCTCGACGAATCGGGCGCCTCCGTGGTCGCGGGCGAATCGCTCTGCGAGATCGACCTCCTTAACGGGCTGCTCGTGCACTCGGCCAGCAACTACGCCGTGATGCTGGCCGACCTGGTCGCGGGTAGTACGGACGCCTTCGTCGGGCTGATGAACCAGGACGCGCAGGCACTGGGGCTCACGAACACCCACTACGCCGACGTGTCCGGCTTCGATCCTGCCTCGGTGTCCACAGCGCTCGAGCAGGCCGAGCTCGCGTACCAGCTGATGAAATCGCCGCTGGTGCGCTCCATCGTCGACCAGACCAGCGTCACCCTGCCGGTGGCCGGCACCGTCGATTCCTTCACCCCCTACGTGGGTCAGGACAACGTGATCGGCGTGAAGTCGGGGCGCACCTCCCAGGCCGGGGGCTGCGACGTGATGGCCATGACCTTCCAACTGGGCACCAAGACCGAGGTGCTGTACGCCGTCGTGCTGGGCCAGGAAGGCGGCGACCTGCTGGGTCCCGCCGGCACCGCGGCCCTGGCCCTGGCCGACTCCGCGGTGCAGACCCAGCTGCCCCATTCGTACCGGTTCTTGGCGTCGAGGTCGCTCGGCACGATCGGCTGGGGAGCGCGGCGCGTCCGCTTCGGGGTCAGCCACTCGACGACCGTCCTGTGGCCCAGCGTGCAGCACGTGCTCGTGGTGCGGGTGCACCTCGATCGCACGACCACCACGATTCGCCGAGGACAGCGCGTGGGATGGATCGTCGTGCACGGGCTCAAGGATCGACGCCTCGAGCTCGTCGCCCGCGCCTCGGTGTCGCCGCTCACACTGTGGCAACGAATACGCTGACATGGTGTTCGCGCGCGTCCCCGCCAGCTCCGCCAACCTCGGGCCGGGTTTCGACACGTTGGCCGTCGCGCTGGAACTGTACGTCGAGGTGGACATCCAGCCCTCAGCGGCGTTCGCGATCACCAGCGAAGGCTTCGGGGCCGGCCAACACGACAACGAGGAACACCTCGCGGTCACGGTAGCGTCGAGCGTCCTGGGCCACCGCAATTTCGCCATCCATATCAACTCGGAGATCCCCATCTCGAGGGGCCTGGGTTCGTCGGCCGCCCTGGCGCTGGCCGCCGCGGCCGCGGCGGGCGCGGCCGACCCGATGGCCGTGGCGACCTCGGTCGACGGTCACGCCGAGAATGCCGCCGCGTCGATGTTCGGCGGCCTCGTCGTCGCCAGCTACAACGAACGTGACGGGGCCATCGCGCGGTCCCTGCCCCTGGACGACGCCTGGCGCTTCGTCGTGGTCGTGCCCGACGAGGAGCTCTCGACGAACGAGGCACGAACGGTGCTGCCCGACCAGGTCGACTTCGACGACGCCGTGCGCAACCTCAACGCCATGGGATTGCTGATCGCCGGGCTGGCCGATCACCGCGAGTTCGTCGCGTCGTCGATGGACGACTATCTGCACCAGCCGTACCGGATGTCGCTGCTGGCGTTCGCCCAGCCCCTATTGACCCGCCTGACCGACGCGGGCGCGTTCGGCTCGTGCTGGTCGGGGGCCGGTTCGGCGATGCTCGCCCTCACCACCTCAGAGACCGCGGCCGACGTGGCCGGCGCGGCGCGCGAATTCTTGGCGCGCGAAGGCGTGGCGGGATCCGTGCTCGAGTTGAAGGCGGACCTCACCGGACTCGTCACCCGTTGAAGGCCCGCGCGGACACGTCACGGAGTCACGCGCTTCGCGGCGCGCCGCTGGTGCTGCTCGGCGCCACCGTCATTCAGTGGTCGGCCGCCCTGGTGCGTCCGGCGATCGTGTCGATCGGGCCCGGCGGGGCCAGCGCCGGTCGCTTCCTCTTCGGCGCGGTGGTGCTGGTCTGTCTCACGCGCCCCAAGGTCCGTCGGTGGAACCAGCAGCAGTGGCTCGGCGCGTTCGCCCTGGGGGTGACGGTCGCGGTGATGAACCTGTCGTTCTACCAGGCGATCGCGAGGATTCCCCTCGGCGGGGCCGTGGCGATCGAGTACATGGGACCTTTCCTGGTGGCCGCGCTGGCCAAGCGCTCGCTGCGACACTTCGCGCTGGTGGCCCTGGCCGCACTGGGCGTGCTGGCGCTCTCGCGGCCCGGCGGCGGCATCACCCTGGCCGGCGCGCTCTTCGCCGGTCTGGCCGGCGTGTGCTGGGGCGCCTACACCTTCGCGTCGCATCGCCTGGGCGACATCACGAGCGGGTTCGAAGGGCTGGCCGTGGCCATGGCCATCGCCGCGCTGGTGACGCTGCCCTTCGGGTTGGGATCGGCGCGGCAACTCGCGGACCACCCGTCGCTCATCGCGCGCCTGGCGCTGGTGGGCGTCATGGCCACCGTCCTCGGTTTCGGCTTCGAGATGCAGGCGCTACGGCATCTGAAGCCCTCGATCGTCAGCGTATTGTTGGCGCTCGATCCCGCGGTGGCCTTCCTCATCGGCTGGCTCCTCTTGAGCGAGAGGGTCACCTCGTGGGACCTGGTGGGACTGGCCTGCGTGGTCGTCGCGGGTGTGGGCGTCACCTACGACGCGGCCAAGGAAGATCTAAAAATCGTTCTATAGGCTGGGGTAGTGGCCGCGCCCAAATCCTTCGTCATACGCACTTTTGGCTGCCAGATGAACGAACACGACTCCGAGCGCCTCGCCGGGCTGATGATCGCCGACGGTCTCGTGCCGGCCGTCAGCGATCAGGAGGCGGACGTGGTGATCCTCAACACGTGCACCATCCGCGAGAACGCCGACCTCAAGCTCTACAGCGCCCTCGGGCAGCTCAAGGCCCAGAAGGAGCGCCGCCCGAGCATGCAGATCGCCGTGGGGGGCTGCATGGCCCAGAAGGACCGCGGGGAGATCCTCGAGCGCGCGGGGTGGGTGGACGTCGTCTTTGGCACCCACAACCTCGCCTCGGCGCCGTCGCTCTTGCGCCGGGCCCGGGACGAAGGTCCGCTGGTGGAGATACTGGACGCACCCGATCCCGAGACCAACCGCGACATGGCGCCCGCGCTCTACGCGGTGCGCGAGCTCTCCTTCGCCGCGTGGATGACCATTCAGACGGGCTGTGACAACAGCTGCGCCTTCTGCATCGTGCCGTCGGTGCGCGGAGGCGAGATCAGCCGCCCCCTGGACGACCTGATCGAGGAGGCGACCATGCTCGCGGACTCCGGCGTGAGCGAGATTACGGTGCTCGGTCAGAACGTGAACTCCTACGGCCGCGACATCACCAAGCGCGGGCCCCTCTTCGCGCAACTGCTTCGCGCGCTCGGCGAGGTCCAGGGACTCGAGCGCATCAGGTTCACCAGTCCCCACCCCAAGGACCTTCGCCCCGAGACGATCGCCGCCATGGCCGAGACGCCCGCCGTGTGCCCCCAGCTGCACCTGCCCCTCCAGTCCGGTTCGGATCGCGTGCTGGCCGCGATGCGCCGCGGGTACAGCGCCCAGCGGTACCTGAAGCGACTGAGTGACGCGCGCGGTGGCATCGAGGACCTCGCCGTCACCACGGACCTCATCGTCGGGTTCCCGGGCGAGACCGACGACGAGTTCGAAGAGACCCTTCACGTCTGCGCCGACGCGCAGTTCGACTCCGCCTACACCTTCATCTTCTCGCCGCGCCCCGGCACCCGCGCGGCGCAGATGACCGCCGACTTCGTGCCCGCCGACGTCATCAAGGAGCGCTTCGAGCGACTGAAGGCCGTGCTCGACCGCTCGGCCCTGCGCAAGCACGAAGCGCGGGTCGGGCGACAAGAGGAAGTGCTGGTCGAAGGGCCTTCGCGACGCAACGCCCAGGTGCTCTCGGGCCGCACCCGCCAGGGAAAGCTGATCCATTTCCCGGCGCCCGTCGACTCGTTGCGACCGGGCACCTTGGCCCTGGTCGACGTGGTGCACGGCGCGCCGTACCACCTGTTGGGCGAGCTCGCCTCGGTGCTGCGACCGCCCCGCCACAAGGTTCGCATTCCCTTGTCGCACTCGTGATGAACCACGGCGGTATGGCCGTCGCCCTGGTCGGCCCGACGGCCTCGGGCAAGTCGGCGCTGGCCCACCGGCTAGCCCTCACGAGCGACGGCGACCTGGAGATCCTGGCCGTGGACGCCATGACCGTGTACCGGGGCATGGACCTGGCGACGGCGAAGCCCACGCAGGCCCAGCGCGGCGAGGTGGCGTACCACCTGCTCGACCTGGTGGAGCCGAGTGAGGAGTTCACGGTGGCCGCCTTCCAGACGGCGGCGCGCGAGGCCGCCGCCGACGTGTGGCAGCGGGGCGGGTCGGTGCTCTACGTGGGCGGGACCGGTCTCTACGGTCGCGCGGTGCTCGATAACTTCGACATCCCCTCCCAGTACCCGCATTTGCGTTCCCAGCTCGACGCGCGAGCCGAGCACGAGTTGTCGGATCTCTACGCCCGATTGACCGAGCTCGACCCCTTGGCCGCGAGCCGCATGGAGCCCACCAACGTCCGCCGCGTCGTGCGGGCCCTCGAGGTGACGCTGGGTAGCGGTCGGGCCTTCTCCTCGTACGGGGCGGGACTGCGGACCTACGGTCCGGTGCGCGTGGTGCAGGTGGGGATCCGCTGCGACCTCGACGACCTCGACGAACGCATCACGTCGCGCTTTCATGCCTGGCTGGAGGACGGTTTGCTCGACGAAGTGGAGGGTCTCGCGAAGGCGCCGGGGGGCCTCAGCCGCACCGCCCGTCAGGCGGTGGGCTATCGCGAACTGCTGCGCCATGTCGAAGGCGGCGAGCCCCTCGAGGCGTGCGTCAACGACGCCATCGCGCAGAGCCGGCGCCTCGCTCGGCGGCAGCGTTCCTGGTTCCAGCGCGATCCCCGTATCGAGTGGTTCGACGAACCCAACGCCGCCGGCCAACGCCTGCGCGACGTGCTGGGAAGTCCCGACGGCTTCGTGAGAGACTAGGCACCGATGACCTTGCGATCCCTACAAAAGTGGCACGGAGCGGGCAACGACTTCCTGATCGACGTGGTGAGCGAACACGACGCACCCTGGTGGAACCCGTCGCACGCCAGTGCGGTCTGCCGGCGCGCGACCGGCGTCGGCGCGGACGGGCTGATCGTCGCGACCCTCGGATCGACGGTGGCGATGGTCCTTTATAACGCCGATGGTTCGGTGGCGGAGATGTCGGGAAACGGCATTCGCTGCATGGCGGCCGCGGTGCGCCGGGCCACCAAGGGCGAGTGGTCCTCGCTCGAGGTGCTCACCGTCGCCGGGCCGCGCGAGGTCAGCCTCGAGATGGATGGCGATCACGGCTACGGCGGCGTCGCGATGGGACGGGTGACCTTCGCCCGCAATCAGGAAGGCGCGGTGGGCGTCGTCAACGTGGGCAATCCTCACGTGGTAGTCGAGGACAAACCCAGTTGGCCCGACGTCCAGCGCGAGGCCATGGCCGAGCGGATGTCCAGCTTCGAGGGCGGCGCCAACGTCGAGTTCGTGACCGTGGTCGATCGGGGCAATCTCGCGATGCGCGTCATCGAGCGCGGGGTCGGATGGACCCTGGCCTGCGGGACGGGTTCCTACGCCGCCGCCGCGGTGTTCCACCGCGAAGGGCGCTGCGACGCCGACGTGGTGGTCGACAATCCCGGCGGTCCGTTGCGCGTGGTGATCGAGGGCGACGAGGCGACGCTGAGCGGACCCGTGCAGTTCGTCGCCGACGTGGAGTGGCTCGAAGTTTGACGTATATACCTACGACGCTCATCGATCGCACGTTCCGCGAGCGCATCGTGCTGGTGGGCGTGTTGTTTCCCGGCGTGAGCGCCGACGAGCTCAATCGCCAACTCGACGAACTGGCCCTGCTGGCCGACACCGCCGGCGCCGACGTGGTCGCGCGCATCGTCCAACGCCGCGACGCTCCCGACCCCGCGACGTTCCTCGGTTCCGGCAAGGTCCAGGAGTTGCGCGAGATCTGCCTGGCTGTCGACTCCGACACCGTCATCTTCGAGCACAACCTCTCGCCGGCGCAGCAGCGCAACCTCGAGGCGATTCTGGGACGCACCGCCATCGACCGCACCGCGGTCATCCTGGACATCTTCGCGCAGAACGCACGCACGCCCGAGGGCAAGGCCCAGGTCGAGCTAGCCCTCCTGCAGTACCGGCTTCCTCGGCTGCGCCGCGTTGACGGCTCGCTCTCCCAGCAGGGTGGCGGCATCGGCACCCGGGGACCGGGTGAGACGCAGCTGGAGACGGACCGCCGCCGCCTGGTGCACCGCATCCACCGCATCCAGGGCGAGCTCGCGCAGATCGACCGCACCCGCGGGGTCCAGCGCCAGGGTCGCACGCGCGGGCGACACCGCGAGGTCACGCTGGTGGGCTACACCAACGCCGGCAAGTCGTCCATGCTGAACGCCCTGACCGACGCGGGTGCCGAGGTGGAGGACCGACTCTTCGCGACGCTGGATCCGCGAACCCGGCAACGACAACTGCCGGGCGGCGAGACCATCCTCTTCACCGACACCGTGGGATTCATCTCCAACCTGCCGCACGAACTGGTGAAGGCGTTCATGAGCACCCTCAAATCGGTCCAGTTGGCGGACCTGCTGGTGCACGTGGTGGACGGTGCCAGCGACGACGCCGAAGCGCAGATCACCGCCGTGCACGAGGTCCTGCGCGAGATCGATGCGGACGCCGTGCCGGAGCTGCTGGTCTTCAACAAGTCCGACGTGCCCGGCTCGCGGGCCCGCGAACTGTGCAAGCTCTACGAAGGCAGCGCGTGCGTCTCGGCGCTGACGCACGACAATCTCGACCAGGTCGTCGCGACGATCGGCGATCGACTGCGCACCAACGACCGGGCGGTCACCCTGCACCTACCGCTCGACCGCGGCGACCTGTTGGCGGCGGCCCATCGCGAAGGGGAGGTCCTCGACACGTCCATCACTGAGGAGAGCGTGGTGCTGCGGGTGGTGCTCGACCCGGTGGGTCTGGCCCGCTTCAGTCAATGGCGGGTCTCCGCGTGAGCTTCACCCCGCCGCCGTATCCCTACGAGCGACTCGACGGGCTCAAGAAGATCGCCTCGACGTTCGACGGCGGCCCTATCGACTGCTCCATCGGCACCCCGGTCGACCCGCCGCCGCCCGCGGCCCTGGCCGAACTGGCCCGCGCCACGGGCGCGCGCGGCTATCCGTCGTCGGCCGGGTCGCCCGAGTATCGGGGCGCGGCAGCGGCGTGGATGCGGCGCCGATTCGGTGTGACGCTCGACGCCGAGCAGCTGGCCGCTTGCGTGGGCACCAAGGAGTTCGTGGGCACGGTGGCGGGGTACCTGCACCTGCGCAGCCCCGAACGCGACACGGTGCTCTATCCCGCGATCAGCTATCCCACCTACGCGATGGGCGCGACCCTGGCGGGGCTTCGGGCGGTTCCGGTGTCGCTCAAGGAGGGGCGACTCGACCTAGCGTCGATCGGCGATGACGACGCGCGCCGCGCCTTGGTCCTGTGGTCCAACTCGCCGTCGAATCCCACCGGGGTCCTGGATGACCTAGAGGGTGCGGCCAGCTGGGGCCGTCAGCGCGGCGTGCTCGTCGCGAGCGACGAGTGCTACGCCGAGTACACCTGGGCCGGGCGTCCCCGCACGATCCTCGAGCATGGCCTTGACGGCGTGCTTGCCGTGCATTCGATCTCCAAGCGGTCCAACCTGGCCGGGGCCCGCGCGGGCTTCTACGCCGGTGACCCCGACACCGTGAGGTTCCTGCGCTCCGTTCGTCAGCACGCGGGTTTCATGGTCCCCGGACCGGTGCAGGCGGCGGTGGCGGTGGCGTACGGCGACGACGAGCACGTGGACGTCCAGCGCTCGCGCTATCGCGAGCGATTGGAGCTCATGAGTGACGCGCTGGAAGATTTTGGCGTCCACGCGCCCTTCCCCGAAGGCTCGTTCTACCTCTGGTGTTCGAAGGACGGCCTGGATGGCTGGGAGCTCGCCGCGATCATCGCGGAGCGGAGCGGGCTGATCGTGAGTCCGGGCGAACTCTACGGTGAGACCGGCGCACGTTTCGCTCGACTCGCGGTGGTGCAGCCCGACGACCGACTGGCCCTCGCGGCGTCGAGGCTCCGAGGGAGTTAGCGGCCTCCCCAGTACGCTGGCCTGATGAGTTCGCTCGAGACGCGTATCGACGACTGGTACGAGCAGATCGGCGACATGACCCCTTCGAGCATCGAAGCGCGTCGAGACGTGGAGCTGGCCATAACGAAGCTGGACGATGGCCAGCTGCGCGTCGCCGAGATCGCGGCCAACGGCGAGGTCGTGGTGCACGAGTGGCTGAAGAAGGCCATCCTCCTCCTCTTTCGCCTGCGCGGTCTCGAACCGATCGAGTCCGGTCCCTTCGAGTACCTCGACAAGTTGGACCTCAAGCACGACTTCGAGCGGCGCGGGGTTCGCGTGGTGCCCGGCGCGATTGCCCGGCGCGGCAGCTACATCAGCCCCGGCGTGGTGTTGATGCCGAGCTTCGTCAACATCGGTGCCTGGGTCGGTCCCGGCACCATGGTCGACACCTGGGCGACCGTGGGCAGTTGCGCCCAAGTGGGGGCCAACGTGCACCTGGCCGGCGGCGTAGGCATCGGCGGCGTGCTGGAGCCGGCCAACGCGGTGCCGGTGGTGATCGAGGACGATGCCTTTATCGGAAGTCGCTGCATGGTCGTGGAGGGTGCGCGGGTCGGACGAGGGTCGATCCTCGGAGCCGGCACCATCCTCAACCCTTCCATCCCCGTCATTGATGCTCAGACGGGCGAGGAGGTCTCGCGCGGCCGCGTGCCCGACTACTGCGTCGCGGTGTCGGCCAGCCGACGCCGTGAATACCCCGGGGGCGAATACTTCCTTCCCTGCGTGCTCATCATCCGGCGTTTGGAGGAAGGCGAGCGATACGACAAGGTGGCGCTCAACACGATCTTGCGCGACCACGGCGTGTCGACGTGAGCCGCCTCGATAACGCGTTGACGCTGGTCGCCATTGACTCGGTGAGCCGAAACGAGTCGAAAATCGCGAGCCTCGTCGAGACGCAGCTCCGCGAGAATCCCCATCTCGACGTCGAACGGGTCGGCGACAACGTCGTGGCCCGCACCACTGGCCTACGCGCTCTGCGCCTCTTGGTGGCCGGGCACCTCGACACGGTGCCGGGCGACGTGACCCAGGCCACGGTCGAGGCCGACCAGCTCCGGGGGCTGGGGGCCTGTGACATGAAGGGGTCGCTGTCGGTCATGCTCGAGTTGGCGAAGCAGCCAGCGGCTCGTTCCCACGAGGTCACCTGGGTCTTTTACGCGCGCGAGGAGATCGCGCGTTCGGAGTCGGGTCTGATGGAGATCGCGCAATTGAGGCCGGACCTCTTGTCGGCGGACGCCGCGATACTGGCGGAGCCCACCGGGGGAGTGGTTGAAGCCGGATGCCAGGGCTCCATGCGCGTCAACATCGAACTAGCCGGAAAACGCGCTCACACGGCACGCCCGTTCGCCGGGAGGAATGCCCTGCATCGCCTGGGCGAGTTGCTCTATCGGGTCTCGACGTACGAGCCACGCACGGTTTTCATCGATGGCGTCGAGTTCACCGAGCAGCTCCAGGCGGTCAGCGTCGGTGGCGGCGTGGCGCCTAACGTGGTGCCCGACCTCGCCAATTGCGTGCTCAATCATCGAGTGGCCCCCGACCGAACCCGCGACGAGGCCTTCACGTCGCTGTGCAGCTTCATTCACGACTGCTTGTCCGACGGTGACGTCATCGAAGTGGCGGACTGGGCCCCCGCCGCCCGGCCGTCGCTCGACAACGACCGACTGCGCTCGCTCGTCTCGCTTACCGGCCGGCCCGCGAGGGGCAAGATGGGTTGGACCGACGTCGCGACCTTCAGCGAAATTGGTGTGCCGGCTACCAATTTCGGCGCCGGCGACCCCCTCCTGGCTCATACCAGGGAAGAGTTGGTGACCGCGGAGGAATTGGACGACTTCGCCCGCGTGCTCGGCGAGTGGCTGGCTTGATCCCGGTCGACCCGATCGAGGTGGATCGGGTCCCTAGTAGTTGCGCAGTACCGAGATCACGCGCCCGAAGATCGTTACCTCCGAGGCGCTGAACTCCAAGGGCTCCAAGCTTGAGTTCTCCGGCTTCAAGACGACCCGGGCTCCTTGAGGGAAGTAACGCTTCACCGTCGCCTCGTCATCGGGGATTCCCGCCACCACGATCTCGCCCTTGTTGGCCGTGCTCTGGCGCTGGACGACGACGTAGTCGCCCGGAAGAATGCCTGCCTCGATCATCGAGTCGCCACGCACCTGCAGGACGAAACTGTCGCCGCGTCCGGCGAACTGCTCCGGTATCGACATCAGTTCGTGGCTGTGTTCGAGCGCCAGGACGCCCGTGCCCGCCGCGACGTCGCCCACGAAGGGGATGTAACGAATGTGCTGATCGGGTGCGGGGTTCTCGACGTCGAGGCGAACGGTGAGCGTGCGAGGCTGCTGGGCGTTCTTCTCGATGTAGCCGGCGTTCTTCAGCACTTCAATATGGTTGGCCACCGTGGCGGGGGATTTGAGCCCCACGTGATCACCGATCTCTCGGATGGTCGGAGGGAAGTTCCGTTCGCGCTGGCAGGTGATGATGAATTCCAATATCTGGCGGCGCATTGGGGTTAAGACTTCGGCCATAAGAAATCCTCCGTAGACGAACAGTTGTTCGTAGGTTACTCCAGCGGGAGGCCCGAATCAAACACCTGTTCGCCTTTTGTTGGTGAAGTTGAAGGTTAAACTGCCGGCCCAGCGAACGGCAGTATCAACAAATGTTTGGCATCAAACTGGTTTAGCGAGGTAGTTGACGTTTTCGATAATAAAACTAATGAAACGCCATGTCTCGTCGATTGGATGAGAAGTTTCGAGCGAACTATTGTGTCACTCCTGCATCACAATTCGTTTACCTTGAATGCTAGGTTGAGCGGAAGGCAAATGCCGTGAAATTCCGGAAGGGGAATCAATGAAGTTAGGAATCAGAAGGGTTGGGGTAGTAGCGATGAGCGGGGCTTTGGCAATTTCAGGCCTTATCACCTTGTCGGCGACCAGCGCGTCTGCCGCCAAGTTGCCTACTTACGAAATCGGTTTCGAGGGACCGCTTTCAGGTGGGAACGCTGCTACTGGTATCTACGAAAAGTTCGGTGCTCAGCTCGCGGTTAAGCAATGGCAAGCGAACAAGCACCGTAAGTTCAACGTCAAGTTGGTGCCCGGTGACGATCAGGGAGACCCCACAATTGCACCAAGTGTGGCGACCGGATTCGTGCTGAACAGCAACATCATGGCAGTGGTTGGACCGGCATTCTCCGGCGCCACCGTTGCGACGTTGGGCATCTACGGCGCAAATAAGGTTGCTGAGGTAAGTCCTTCGGCGACCCGTGTATCCATCACGCAGATGGACCCGACGGCGAGCCCGACCGGACCGCTGAACACCTATCACAACTTCTTCCGAGTCGTTGCGAATGACGGTGTGCAGGGTCCCGCGGACGGTACGTATCTCCAGAAGCACTACGGCACCGGCAAGATCCTCGTGATCTCCGACACCAGCACCTACGGTGCCGGTCTCGCGAACCAGGTCGCCGCGGCCGTTACTGCTGCGGGCGGTTCGATTGCGGGCGGTTCGGTTCTGAACCTGCCATATTCGAACGCTTGCACCGCGGGTGGTACGGGTACGAGTGACGCGGTCACCGCGAGTCTGGCCGGCGTATCGGCCGTCTTCTACGGTGGTTACTACTGTGACTTCGCCCAGGTCGTCGACAACCTGGTCGGAACCCAGCACTTCAGCGGCGCCATCATGAGTGGCGACGGAAGCGATGAGCCTCAGTTCATCACCTCGCTGTCAACTCCGTCTGACGGCAATGGCGTGTTGCTGACCTGCGCGTGCTCGAACCAGCAGCCCGCGTCCTGGACCGCTGCCTTCACCGCAGTTGCGCACGAGGCACCCGGCCCGTACTCGGCCGAGTCGTTCGACGCCACCAACGTGATCTTGGCCGCTATGTCCAAGCTCAAGGTTGTCACCCGGCCCAAGTTGCTCGCTCAGATCAAGAAGACGGACTACAAGGGCATCACCAAGACCATCAAGTTCGACGCCGCGGGCGATGTGGCCGGCAGCGCGATCTTCGTGAACAAGGTCGAAAACGGAGTGATTACCCAGTTGGGGCTTGAGTAGACCAACGTCACAAAGTTTGTTTCAGAGAGCCGGCTG
>JBARBL010000062.1:0-10021 GCA_049793015.1 Acidimicrobiales bacterium
GCGCTGCGCCTCGTGCGCGGCGTGGCGATCAGCGCCGTCGAGGTCACCCCCGCGCCGCTGCCGGCGCCCATCGGGCGCATCGTTCTTCCGCCCGTGGACCACTTCCACCTGGGGGTGTCGGTGACCAATACCGCCTACGCGCTCCAGCCGGTGGTCGTGAGCGTGACGCTGACCCCGCTCAGCGGGTCGCTGCTGTCGCCCCAGACCCAGAGCATGACCGTGGACCTCGGGCCGTTGCGGTCCTTTGCCTTTGTCCCACGGCTCTTCGCCACGGTTCCCGGAGAACACGCGCGCCTCGTGGTGAGCGTGTCGGCCCCGGCCAGCGCCGCCGCGCCGCCGCGCCACCGCACGTACCAGGTCGTCCTCTCTCCCGGCGGCGGCTGAGCGCACGAAGGGTTACTGACGGGTTGGCATAGTGTGGGACCGCTCCCTATGTTCAAGTGAGGCATCGTGACGGACTCCATAACTGTGACCGACAACCGGAGCGGTGAGTCGCTGGAGATCCCGATCGTCCACGGTGGTGTCGCCGCCCACGAGTTCTCCAAGGTCGTGCCCGGCGTGTGGTTCTACGACCCGGGGTTCATGGCCACCGCGGCGGCCGAGTCCTCGATCACCTACCTCGACGGCGAGGCGGGGATCCTGCGCTACCGCGGGTACCCGATCGAGCAGCTCGCGGAGCACTCGACCTACCTCGAGGTCGCCTACCTGCTGCTGCACGGCGAGCTGCCCTCGGCGGATCAGGCGATGGAGTGGGAGCGCGAAGTCACGTATCACACGTACATCCACGAAAACGTGCGCAAGCGCTTCCTCGAGGGCTTCAACTACGACGCGCACCCCATGGGGATGCTGGTGTCGGCCATCGCGGCGCTGTCGACGTACTACAAGGAGGCCAAGGACCTCGGCGACGCCGAGAACCTGCACCGCCAGATCGTGCGCCTCATCGCCAAGATGCCCACGCTGGCCGCGGCGTGCCACCGGTTCTCGGTGGGGATGCCCTTCGTCTACCCCGACAACTCGCTGGGCTACACCCAGAACTTTCTGTCGATGATGTGGAAGGTCGCCGAGCCGCGCTACGCCGCCGACCCGATCCTCAGCCGGGCGCTCGAGGTGCTCTTCATCCTGCACGCCGACCACGAGCAGAACTGCGGGACCACCGCGATGCGCACCGTGGCCTCGAGCCACGGCGACCCCTACGTCGCGACCGCCGCGGCGACCGCCGCGCTCTACGGCCCGCGCCACGGCGGGGCCAACGAGGCGGTGCTCAAGATGCTCGCCAAGATCGGGTCGATCGACAACGTCCCGGCGTTCATCGAGTCGGTCAAGCGCCGCGACGCGCTCCTCGAGGGGTTCGGGCACCGGGTCTACAAGAACTTCGACCCGCGCGCGACGATCATCAAGAAGACGGCCGACGAGGTCTTCACCGTGACCGGCAAGAACCCCCTGCTTGACATCGCGCTCAAGCTCGAGGAGATCGCGTTGGCCGACGACTACTTCATCTCGCGCAAGCTCTACCCCAACGTCGACTTCTACTCGGGGCTGATCTACCAGGCGATGGGATTCCCGCCCGAGATGTTCACGGTCCTCTTCGCGATCCCGCGCACGGCGGGGTGGCTCTCGCACTTCAAGGAGCTCCTCGACCAGGACCTCAAGATCGCGCGACCGCGCCAGCTCTACGTGGGACCCGAGGCGCGCGACTACGTGCCGATGACCCAGCGCGGCTAGGCGCCGGCCGCTTCGACGATCTGGCGGGCGTGGTCGCGCGCGTGGCGCGTGTAGATCTCGAGCCACTGGCTGACGCTGTAGCGCCCGAACTGGGTGTGCTCGCCCCATCGCGACAGGTCCGCGTCGTCCATGCGCGCCAGCACCTCGGCGTTCGTTGCGCGCAGCGCGGCCACCAGCGACAGCGCGTTCTCGACCGGACGCTGCGCGTAGCCGAGCCGGTCACTCGCGGCCCACGCGGCCTCGTCCCACGCGGTGATGGCCGTGCCCTCGGGGCCGACCAGCAGCCGGCGTAGGCGAAGATAGGACTCGGCCTCGGCGTCGGCCAGGTGGTGGACGATCTGGCGCGTCGACCACTCGCCGCCGGGGTGCCGGTCAAGGTCGTCGGCGCCGACGGCGCGCGCCGCGGCCACCAGCTCCTCGGTCGCGGCTCGGTACTGGGCGACGGCGTCGGCGAGTTCCATGATCCCTCCGGTCACTCGGGCTTGTGCTTAGCGGGGTCGACGACGCGCGTGAGGCCCTCTTGGACCAGCGAGACGCACAGCTGGCCGGACTGGCTGAAGAGGAACCCGCGGGCCAGGCCGCGCGCGCCGTGGGCGATGGGCGAGTCGGTGTCGTAGAGGAGCCACTGGTCGGCGCGCACCGGGCGGTGGAACCACATGCAGTGGTCGAGGCTGGCGCCCATGAAGGACCCGTCGTCCCAGCGCACGTGGTGCGGCTTCAACGTGACGTCCATGAGGCTCATGTCGCTCGCGTAGGTGATCACCGCCGCGTGCAGCAGCTGGTCGTCGTCTAGCTGGCCGTCGGCGCGGATCCACAGCCGCTGGTGCGGGTCGTGGTCGCGCGAGGGGCTCCAGGGCAGCTCGCCGAGGAAGCGCTGGTCGATCGGGTGCATGCGCTGGAACCACTCGTCGGCGTCGTTCCACTCCTCGGCCACGCGCTCGTGGATCGGGCGCACCGTCTCGGGGCCGGGGACGTCGGGCATGTCCATCTGGTGCTCGAGGCTGACCTCGTCGTTGTGGAAGCTCGCCTGCATGTTGTAGATCGCGCGTCCGTGCTGGATGGCCACGACGCGCCGCGTCGTGAAGCTGCGGCCGTCGCGGATCCGGTCGACCTCGTAGAGGATGGGCGTCGTCGGGTCGCCCGGACGAAGGAAGTACGAGTGCAGCGAGTGGACGCGCTTGTCCTCGACGGTGCGCCCGGCGGCGATCAGCGCCTGCGCGGCCACCTGGCCGCCGAAGGTGCGCTGGCGCGCCTCGGCCGGGTGTTGGCCCCGGTAGACGTTGACCTCGATCGTCTCGAGGTCGAGCAGTTCCACCAGGTTGTCGAGGGCTTCGGACATGCCCCATTGTGGCATGGGGACCCGAAAGAACGGCACGGGAGGGGTAGACTCGGACAATGCCGTCGCTGCTCAAGCGGCTCCTCGCGTGGGCCCACACCCACGAGGGCCGCAAGGTCATCCGCTTCACCTCGGTGTCGGCGATCTCGACCGTGGTGTCGTTCAGCTCGATCTCGGTCTTCTACGGGTTCCACATCATCAAGGGCGTCATCTGGGCGACGGTGGCGGGCAACCTGGTCGCCACCCTGCCCTCGTACTACCTGAACCGCAGCTGGACCTGGGGCAAGCACGGGCGCAGCCACTTCATGAAGGAGATCGTCCCGTTCTGGACGATGTCGGCCATCGGCATCGGGGTGTCGGTGCTCGGCGCGACCTGGGCGCGCTACGAGGTCCACCACCACCACTGGGCCCACATCATCAACACGTTCCTGGTCTCGGGGACCAACGTCGTGAGCTTCGGGCTCTTCTGGGTCCTCAAGCTGATGGTCTTCAACCGGATCTTCCGGGTCCACCCGCTAGAGGCGATTGACGAGCACCTGAGCGAAGAGGAGCGGGCGGCCGCTAGTCGCGGAAGTTCGTGAACTGCAGGGGGACCGCGAGGTCGGCCCCCTTCAAGGCGGCGATCGCGGACTGAAGGTCGTCGCGCTGCTTGCCGGACACGCGCACCTGGTCGCCCTGGACCGACGAGCTCAGGCTCTTGACCCCCATGTCCTTGATGATCTTGTTGATCTGCTTGGCGACCTCCTGGGTGATGCCCGCGCGCAGGACGACCTTCTGGCGAGCCGCGCCGTGGCTCGCCTGCTCGACCTTGCCGGGGTCCAGGGTCTTGAGTGAGACCGAGCGCTTGACCATCTTCTCTTCGAGGACCTGGTAGAGGGCCTTGAGCCGGTCCTCGGTCGAGGCGCTGAGCGTCAGCTCCGTCTCGGTGAACTCGACCTTGGCGTCGGTGTTCTTGAAGTCGAAGCGCGTCCCGGCCTCGCGGTTGGTCTGGTCGACGGCGTTGCGGACCTCTTGGACGTCGATCTCGCTGACCACGTCGAATGTCGGCACGAGTGCATCGTAGAGGTTGGGCGCCAAGTGAGAAAGGCCGACGACGGAGTAGCATTCTCGACGGGTCGGTGCCCGAGTGGCCAAAGGGATCTGGCTGTAAACCAGACGGCTTAGCCTACGGGGGTTCAAATCCCTCCTGGCCCACCATGGTCAATCCAGCGCGCCGCTGGATTGGCCCTGCCCGCTTTTGGCGAAACGAAGTACGGTGGCGATGTTTGGCGAGAGGAGTGGCGTGGATCGACTGAAGTCGAGGCCGAGGCCGAGCGACGTGCGCCGCCTCTACGAGCGTCTCGCCTCTCGGTTCGAGTCGGGCGTGCAGATACTCGAGCGCCGTTACACCCCGCTCGGGCGGTTCAAGCCCGGTCCCTTCGAAGGCTGGTCCTTCCTCTGGCAGCCGGCCCTGCTCGGCTTCGTGGCGATGATCCTGATCCTGGTGAGCGGCTCGTTCACCAATTCGCCCTTCAAGCTCGACATGACCAACACCTGGTTCTTCGGCGAGCCCTCCGGGGCGGCCGGCACGCCGAGCGAGACGCGGCTCCTGCTGTCGATCGTGCTCATGTACGGGGGGCTGCTGCTGTTGATGCGGGTGTGGCTGCGCCTGGCTGAGGTGATGAAGCTGCACCCCGGGGCGAAACTGCGCTCCCTGTGGTGGATACTGCTGCTCTGGGCCGCGCCGATGATCGTGGCCCCGCCGCTCTTCTCGCGCGATGTCTTCAGCTACGCCGCCCAGGGCGAGATGACCCACCTGAACCTGAGCCCGTACTTCCTTGGCCCCTTCTCGCTGGGGTCGACCCCCTACGTGAACCCCGTGGACCCGCTCTGGGGCAACACCCCGGCGCCCTACGGGCCCTTCTTCCTGTGGATGGACGGCCTCATCGACCGCTTCACCCGGCCCGACCTGCTGGCGACCGTGATGGGACTGCGGCTCTTGGAGGTCGCGGCGGTCATCATGATCGGCTGCGGGGTGGCCCTGCTCGCCCGGGGCCTGGGCCGGGACCCCGGCGAGGCCTTCGTGCTGAGCGCGCTCAATCCCTTGGTGCTGCTCACCCTGATCGGCGGGGCCCACAACGACGCCATCATGGCGGCCTTCCTGGTGGTGGGCATCGCCCTCGCCGTTCGGCGACATCCGATATGGGGTCTGGTCTTCATCTCGTGCGCGACGGCCATAAAAGCGCCGGCGGCGCTCGGCCTGGCCTTCGTGGCCTGGAACTGGCTCGGACCCCGGGTGGCCATCCGCAAGCGGATACGACCGATCCTCATCACCTCGGCGGTCGCCGCGGCCACGCTCGGCTTCTGGACGCTGCTGGCCGGCTTCGGCTTCGGCTGGGTGGACAACCTGCTCTCCAACGGCACGGTGCGCTCGTGGGCCGCGCCCGCCACCGGCGTGGGCATGGCGCTCTCGAACACCCTGCACGCGCTGGGCCTGCACTCGATCTCGCTGGCCAGCGTGCTGTCGGTGACGCGCTTCATCGGCCTGATGGTCGCGGTCGCCTTCACGCTCTGGCTGCTCTGGAGGTCCGAGGACCGCGGGTGGGTGCGCTCGCTCGGCCTGGCGCTCATCCTCTTCGTGGAGCTCGGCCCCGTCGTGCAACCCTGGTACCTCGCGTGGGGGCTGATCCTGCTGGCCGCCAGCTACGAGGGGCGCGAGCACTTCTGGCTGCTGGCGCTGTCCATCACCGGCCCCTTCATCGGCCTGCCGGGCGGACGCCAGCTGCTGAGCGGCCTGGCGCACAGCAATCCGCTGCTCATCGCGGTCGCGCTGGCCATCGTGGGCGGCCTGCTGCTGGTGCCCATGGGGCGCTGGACGCAGTGGTCGTGGCCCGAGGAGGGCACGGAAAAAGAGCTGGTGATCTAGGCCCGGTCGGGCACCACGTACTGGTACTCGACCACGTCGAGCCAGCGCCCGTGCTTGCGTCCGATCTCGATCTCGGTGCCCACGAGGGTGAAGCCGCACTTCTCGTGCAGGCGGATCGAGCCCTCGTTCTCGCCGACGATGCGCGCGATCAGGGTGTGAAAACCCGATTCCTGGGCCGTTTTGATCAGCTCGCGCAGCAGGGTCTCGCCGACCCCGCGGCCCCGGGCCTCTCGCGCGACGTAGACCGAGTTCTCGACCGAGGTGGCGTAGGCCGGGCGCTCGCGGAAGGGCGAAACCACCGCGAAGCCGAGGATCCGCTCGCCCCGCGACCCCGTCTCGCCCAGGTCGTCCTCGTCGTTGACGGCCACCAGGCAGGGGTGCGCGGCCCGGTGACGGCGGATCCATTCCTCCTGATCCTGGAGCGACCGGGGGACCAGGTCGAAACTGACGCTCATCTCCATCACTTCGGGGTTGTAGATGCTCATGAGCGCCGGTGCGTCGTCGACCTCGACCAGGCGCGTTCTCATAGTCGACAAGGGTAGTGCGGCCCAAGGTGGCAAGTCCGGCCCGGGTCAGAGTACAATTTGCCCTCGCGTGTTTTTTCACGCGGTGCCCTCTTAGCTCAGTGGTAGAGCACTTCCATGGTAAGGAAGGGGTCGTCGGTTCAATCCCGACAGAGGGCTCGCCAGGCGGCGTAGCTCAGGTGGTCAGAGCACACGGCTCATAATCGTGTTGTCGCGGGTTCGAGTCCCGCCGCCGCTACCAGGCCCCGGGGCCTACGCAGTACCGCAGTTTCGAAAAGGAGAGAACGATGGCGAAGAACGAGAAGCGCGTGCAGGTCACCCTGGCCTGCGAGGAGTGCAAGCGGCGCAACTACATCACCAAGAAGAATAAGGTCAACGACCGCGAGCGGATCGAGATGTCCAAGTACTGCCAGTGGGAGCGCAAGCACACGCTGCACAAGGAGACCCGCTGAGGGCATCATCCGAGAGGGTGGTAACATTTATCTTCCCTGCGACCCACCGGGATTTCGGTGGCCCGGAGGGCAGTGGCTCAATTGGTAGAGCACCGGTCTCCAAAACCGGGGGTTGGGGGTTCGAGTCCCTCCTGCCCTGCTCGGAGTTGAAAACGACGAAGTACCCGAAGTAGAGAGACGTGAGATGAACCGCGAACAGAAGCGAATGATGCAGCGACAAGGACAGGTCGGCGCCGACGGCGCCGCCTCCTCGCGCCGCCAGTCGCCCCAGGACGTCCAGCGTCGTCGCGGCCAGCGCACCAAGCCCAGCCAGTTCGTGCGCGAGGTGCGCGAGGAGATGCGCCAGGTGGCCTGGCCGACTCGGCCCGAGCTCATCAACTACACCACCATCGTGCTCTTCGTGCTCATCTTCATGACCGCGTTGATCTTCGGTCTCGGCTTCGGGTTCTCGAAGTTCGTCACGTTCCTCTTCACCAAGTAAGGCAGCTGTTATGAGCGACATCGAGATAACCGACACCAACCACGACACCGAGGGCGACGAGGAGATCCTGGACGTCACGATCCTGGAGGACGGCCTCGACGAGGAGCCGATCGTCGAGAGCGCGTTCGACCGCCCGGGCCGCTGGTACATCGTGCACACCTTCGCCGGCCACGAGCAGAAGGTCATCGGGGCGCTCAACAACATCATCAAGAGCCGCGAGCTCAACGAGAGCATCTACGAGATCTACCTGCCCGAGGAGGACGTCACCGAGTTCAAGTCCGGCAAGAAGGTCACGGTCTCTAAGCGCATGTTCCCGAGCTACCTGCTGATCCGCTGCGAGCCGGACCCCGAGATCTTCGCCGTGATCGGCTCGACCCCCGGGGTCACCGGCTTCGTCGGCGCCGAGAAGACCCGCCCCACGGCCCTGACGCGCCGCGAAGTCGACAACATCATCCGCCCGATCGTCGAGGGAGTGGAGCAGCCGGCCGCCAAGCGCCGCCTGCCCACGCACGAGTTCGAGGTCAACGACACCGTCCAGATCAAGTCCGGCCCCTTCGCGACCTTCTCGGGCCACGTGGCCGAGATCAACGAGGACCAGCTGAAGGTCAAGGTGCTGGTGGACATCTTCGGGCGAGAGACCCCCGTGGAGCTCGACTTCACGCAGATTACGAAGCTCTAAAGAACTGGTGTTAGGAGAAGACCATGGCTAAGAAGGTTGTTGCGGTAGTGAAGATCCAGCTGGAGGCGGGAGGGGCGACGCCCGCTCCGCCGGTCGGCACGGCCCTCGGGCCGCACGGCATCCAGACGATGGAGTTCTGCAAGCAGTACAACGCGGCGACCGAGTCGATGCGCGGCACCGTGATACCGGTGGACATCTCGATCTACGAGGACCGCTCCTTCACCTTCGTGCTCAAGACCCCGCCGACCCCGGTGCTGCTGCGCCAGGCGGCCGGTGTGGCCAAGGGCGCGCACCTGGCCGGTCGCGAGACCGTCGCCACGGTCACCATGGACCAGGTCGAGGAGATCGCCAAGACCAAACTGAAGGACCTCAACACCGATGACCTCGAGATGGCCAAGCTCCAGGTGGCGGGCACGGCGCGTTCCATGGGCATTTCGGTCGCGGGCTAGGAGAGAAAAGTGAAGCACGGCAAGAAGTACGTCAACGCACTGGCGCAGGTGGACCGCGAGGAGCTCCTCACGATCCCCGAGGCGCTGGACAAGGTCAAGAAGCTCTCGAGCGCGAAGTTCGACGAGACCGTCGAGTTGGCCATCCGCCTGGGCATCGACCCGCGCAAGGCCGAGCAGATCGTGCGCGGCACGCTCTCGTTGCCGGCCGGCACGGGCAAGACCAACCGGGTCGTCGTCTTCGCCGGGGGCGAGGCGGCCCAGGCCGCCCGTGACGCCGGGGCCGACGAGGTCGGCGCGGAGGACCTGGTGGCCAAGGTGGCCGGCGGATTCCTCGACTTCGACGTGGCCATCGCCACGCCGGACCTCATGGGACAGGTCGGCGGGCTCGGCCGCGTGCTCGGACCGCGCGGGCTCATGCCCAACCCCAAGACCGGCACCGTGACCATGGACGTGGCCAAGGCCGTCACCGAGTTCAAGGGCGGCCGCGTCGAGTACCGCAGCGACAAGATCGGCAACGTGCAGTTGCGGGTGGGCAAGGTCAGCTTCGCCCTGGAGGACCTGGTGCGCAACGTCCAGGCCGTGGTCGACGAGATCGTCCGCGTCAAGCCGGCCAGCGCCAAGGGCCGCTACCTCATGAGCATCACGGTCTCATCCACCATGGGCCCGGGGGTCAAGATCGACCCCACGCGCACCAAGGTGGTCGACGAGGCGATGGCCAGCGCCTAGCCGGCCTTTTGACGGGGGCAGCGCCCCTTCACTACGATGTACCCCGCGCACGTTGTTGGTGCCACAGTTTTAGGAGAACGCCGAAGACATCCGGTGTGGGAAACCACGTAAGTGGCCGCGAGGCCCGCCTGACGAGGAGTTCGGGTCTGGCCCACGGGTCCGGCTCGTTCGCTGGGATGTTGAGGCCCGTACCGGGCGGCATCCGGCGAGGAGTCAGCATGAGCAAAGTCCGCCCCGACAAGGTCGCGACCGTCAAAGAGGTCAAATCGCGCGTCAAGTCGACCTCGACGGCCGTCGTCACCGAGTACCGCGGCATGACCGTGGCCGAGATCTCGGCCCTGCGCCGCCAGCTGCGCACGCTCGACGCCGACTTCAAGGTCTACAAGAACACCCTGGTCCTTCGCGCCATCGCCGGAAGCGACGTCGAGTCGCTGGGGGAGTTCCTGCACGGCCCGACCGCCATCACCTTCATCGACGGCGACGTCTCGGCGGTCGCCAAGGCCCTGCGCGACTTCGCCAAGGAGACCCCGACGCTGGTGGTGAAGGGCGGCGTAGTCGACGGCAAGTCGCTCACTATGAGGGACCTCGTTGAGCTGGCCGACCTGCCCAGCCGCGACGTGCTGCTCGCCCAGTTGGCGGGACTGCTCGCCTCACCGCTTCGCACCATGGCCGGCCTCTTGAGGGCCGTGCCGCAAAACTTCGCCTACGGCCTCTCGGCCCTCCTCGACGCTAAGGGCGGCTCCGCCC
>JBARBL010000063.1:0-10564 GCA_049793015.1 Acidimicrobiales bacterium
AGAAGAGGGTCAGCGTCGTCCTTGCTGCTGGCCGGGGTGCGCGCACCGCGAGCGCACCGGTAGCTAGCGGTTGTGTACCTTGTAGTCCGGCGCAGATCCTCGTCGGCGGACCGAGGTATTGAACGGCACGGCGCTCGTGTCTCCCGACGACCTCTCAAGCGGCGAGCACGCCGTCCAACTTGGTGAGCGCCTCGCCCCATCCGGCCACGCTGGGGGACACGTAGTCCTCGCGGAGCCACTGGCGGATCTCGATTCGCGTCCGCCCGTCGGCCTCATCGTGGAACTCGACCCGCATCCTCGTCTCGAAACCCTCGAACCCCATCGGCAGCTCGCCGGTGACGCGCATGACGCCCTCGAGCAACTCGCCGTCCACGACTTCGGTGAGGTCTAGGCGGCCTTTGGTCCACGAGCCGGGCTGGTCGGGAAAGACCTCCGACCAGCGCAGGAAGCCCCCGGGGCGCACGTCGAACTCAATCTCGTCGCGGGGCAAAGAGTTGCCGAACGGGCCCCACCACGCCGCGAAATCGTCAGGATTCGTGAACGCTTGGTAGACGCGAGTGCGGGGTGCGTTGACGATGCGCGTCAGGGTGAGCTGTCGAGTTGTCGTGGTCATGGGCTGCCTCTCTGGGTGTCGGTCGGTGTTTCGGAGTCGGGGGGCGTGGTCGGCTGCTCCGCGGTGAGTCGAGCGAGGTGGTCGTCGAGCCGGTCGACTCTCTCGTTCCAGAGCCGCTCGTGCAGCGAGAGCCAGTCGGACGCGCTGGCGAGCGACGTTGGGGTGAGTCGCGCACTGCGCCACCGGCCTTGTCGGCCCCTGGTGATGATCGCCGCGCGCTCGAGCACCTTGAGGTGTCGGGAGATCGCCGGAAGGCTGATGGCGAAGGGTGCGGCGAGCTCGGTGACGGTAGCTTCACCGCCGGCCAGCTGTTCGACGATGGCCCGTCGAGTGGCGTCGGCGAGCGCGCCAAAGAGCAGGTCCAGTTCCTCGCTCGTTCGCTGCGACGTAACACTTAACATGATGGTTAACTATAACGGTACTTCGGCATTGTGGCAAGACCCGGCGCAGCGGTCTGCGGCGTCAGTTTAGGTTGACAAACCAGAGATGTCAGTCTATACTGACAGGCATGGACTTAGAGAATCTCAGCGCGAATATCTCATCGGACGACCCGGCAATCGGGCTACGGGCCTCATTGGCGCTCCACCGACTGGCTGAGAGGGTCGAGGCGAACCAGGTCGCGGCGGCCCGCGAAAAGGGCTGGTCGTGGCAACAAATCGGAGATGCTTTGGGCATCACCCGCCAATCCGTGCACACCAAATACAACAAGGAGTCGTCATGACCACCGAATCCGATGCGCCAGAGGTAATGAACGCCTGGGCCATCTGCCTGCAGGCCGCCGAGGAGGCCCGTCGCCGAGGCGATCGCCGAGTTGGTACCGACCACGTCTTGCTCGCCTTGTTGGAAAGCCCTTCGATCGAGGTCGTGTTGGGCGTGAGCCTGCAACAAGCTCGACAGGCCCTCGACTCGCTCGATCACGAGGCCCTGGCTGCCCTGGGCCTGGGGTCCGGCGCCGACGCTCCGCCATTGCCGATGCGCGCCGTGCCGAAGAAGCCGAGGTTTCGAGACGTCGCGCGAAAGGATCGCCTTCGCATGGCGCCGGCGGCCAAGAAAGTTCTTGAAGATGCCTCGAAGTCCAACCGTCGGGGGCTCCATATCACGGCCCAGCAGGTGTTGGCCCAGATCCTCGCTCTCCAACCACCGGATCCTGCCTCGGCGCTGCTGGGCGCTCTCGGCGTGAACCCTTCGGAGGTTCGGCGCCGTCTGGATGCGGTCACGCCCGACAGCTGAGCTCCGCGACATTCGCCGTTGGTCGCGTTTGTCCGGACGTGCGGGTGGGAACTGCCCGAATCCTTCGTGGTGGGGCATTCGGACAAATGGAAAGACCGGTAGATCAGAGGGCTTCAAAAGATGAAGATGGCCCCCTTTCAAATGCTTCACCAGTTCAGCTCACTCTGGTCACCATTAGAGGGCGTATCCATCACCAGCACGATCCTTCATTCCGCTTGACGTTCAACAGCCGCGATAACGGCTTGGACAGCCGGGTTGGCGTTGACTGGCACAAGGTGCGACGAAGGGTGGTCGTTGGCCCAGACACGAAACAACTCATCAGCGAAGCCCTGTCCAATTTGGGTGATTCCACTGAAATCGAGCTCAATCACCTCGAATCCTTCAAGGTGTGCTCCGATCAGTTTGGCTTCCGTCCGCGAAACGAATTCTCCCTGGCGAAAGAGATCAATGCGAATACTCGTTTTATTCAGCCTCTGGGTCACGGGGTCTTGAAGTGCGCCCATCACCGCGGTCAAAGTCATGGTGGTGTCGTAGCGAATTTCGCATCGCACGAGCGTGCCGTGCCTGGGGCGGTCAAGCCATCCCACGGCGGAATCATCGAGGTCATTGTCGACCGTCCAGGTGAGACGGTTTGCTGTGAGCACGAAGCGATCCACCAGTCGGGACGTTAGAAAGATCCCCAGACCGCTGTGTCGGGCTGGATCACTTGTTTGCTTTCCCTTGGAGAGTTCGCCGACCGCCTCAAAATCATCCCTGAGCCCGCGTGACTCGCGAAGGGACTCGAAAGCACCTATTCCATCATCCTCGATCTCGAAGGCGAACATTTTTTCTTTGAGGAACCAACGAACCTGCAGTTCGGTGCCTTTTGAGTGATCTATTGCGTTGTTCACCATCTCGGTGAAGGCGAAGTTCAAAACTTGTCTGAATGTCGGCATCTCTTCGATATCCGGGTCAAATTGTCGTAGTGCGATGCGCTCGCTGCCCCAGACCTCGATCTCGGTTAGGCCATCGAGGGGATATGTCGTGGCTCGCTGAGCGTTGAGGTGGTAGCGAGTTGATCGTCTGTTGCCATCTTTGATCAAGACGCCGTCCGCCGTCATCCGGGTCAACCAGTTGTATGCGGTCTGACGAGAGACACCTGCAGCAGCGGCGACCTCTGGCGAAGTTACGTGCGTGCGTGCCGCAAATAGCCGTTCTATGACCTCGGGCATCGTCTCCTTGCTTGGCATGACAATCTCCTTGGTTACTCAAATCTTGAGTTTCATTTGACTCTAGTTGACTATTTGACTCAAAATGTCTAAATCTTCTTTACTATTTGACTAAAATCATATCAATACGACATTTGAGTCAAATAGTAAACCTAGCGCCGATTATGGCAATGGGCCATGTCTCAAAGACCCCCTTCGGCCCGTGATTTCGTCACACCCAAGATGCCTTCGCGACCATACTGTGCAGTGCACAGCGCCACTAACTGGAGTGGCCCACTTGGCCAGCGCACGTAAATCCCTCAGTCTTAAGCATCGATTTAGCGTAGACCCCTCCCATGTACCGGACCGAGGAGCAGGAGGCGACCTTTCGGTGACCCCTCACGCCTGCGAGACAGGAAGATCAGATAGGAATCAACGCCAGTGTCTCTTGTCACACGTAGCCTTGGCCCTGTGCGGGCGAATATCTCCTCGGTGCCTCGGGGTCACTACTTGGCTGCGGAGGTGGGCCAGCTTGCAGGCGTTTCTGGCAAGAAGATCGGCCAGTGGGCGCGGCGCGGATACATCCAATCAAGTTGGTCCAGCGAGTCACCTCGTATTTATAGTTACCAAGATGCCGCGGAGGCAATGGTTGTGCACGAACTTGAGGATTTAGACGTTGCGCCACGCGCTATAGGTGACGCCGTCCAAGGCCTTCGGGAACAACTCGGAACGGACTGGCCACTCCAGAGCACCCAGTTGTTCGTTCCCGGAGGGCATCCGAGAAGGGTGGGTCACACAAGGACGATCGCGGTTCGCAGCTCGGCCGGTCACCTAGACGATGTCGTAATGCGACACCCGGTTCTAGGTAGAGTCGACTTCGTCGCAATTAAGCGAGACCTGTCAAAGGGAGGCTGGGTAGCACGCCTGTTGCCCGGTCTCCGCTACATAGAAGTGAACCCGGATCGCCTTTCTGGGCGACCCGCAATCAAAGGACACCGTATTGCCGCAGCCGACGTTGCACGCTTGGCTGTTGAGTTTGGCGAGGAGGTGCCCCGACAGGAGTATGGCCTAGGTAAAGGCCAGATTGGTGACGCTGTTCGGTGGTGGCTGAAGGTCCGAGAGTTCGAACAGGCGGCCTAAGCCGTGCCGCGGTCGCTCATTGTCGACGCGAATCTCAGCCGTTCCTTGGTGAAGTCACTGGGAGATCGAGGGATGACGGTGGTGACTCTCCGGTCACTTGGTTGAGAGACGATGCTTGATCACGAACTCCTTGCTCGATTAGCGCGGTTGGAAGATGAATGGACATTGGTTACGGGGGACGATCGGATGCCGTTCGCGCATGCCGACGTGGTTTCCAAGCTCAAATCGACTATTGCCACGGTCGATGGAGAATGGGAGAAATACTGTCGGAGCCGTGGTCTGGGATTGAGTCAAGAGCAGTTCAAGCAGGAAACCGTGCACCGCTGGGCGCACGTGATGGCGGACCAGTCTGAGGGTGAGGTCCACCGTTACAGCCCTTCGAGGAATCGGATTTGGACCCCACGACAAAAGTACGGTTCGCTCACTTAGTGCTGGTGCTGTCGTCACCCCGTCAGTTCCTATTTGCCCGAACGTTTGCCCGAATGGCTTTGCTCTATTTGTCCGAATCCTTCGTGGTGGGGCTAGTAAGAATCGAACTTACGACCTCGTCATTATCAGTGACGCGCTCTAACCGACTGAGCTATAGCCCCGCAGGGGTACCAATCTACACGAGCGCACCTTCAGCCCTAGGGGCTCCAGGGTTCCCACAGTTTCGCCGAAATGGATTGGCTGGCCGTCGCGAGTAGCGTCCCGGACTCGCTCCATAGGTAGCCCGTGCCCTGCGCGAAGCCACCGATGAGCGCGTGCATCTTGATCTCGCACAGGACCCATTCGGTCGCTTCGAGCTGGGCCACGCGGATGGTGTTGTCCAGGCTCCGTCCCATGGTGGCCTGGCCCAGCAATTGACTGACGCCGCCCGAGACGAAGTCGCCGAAGATGGCCAAGGTCGCGGCCGAGGGTTCCAGGTGCCCGGGGATGCGCGACCACAGTCCCGATCTCATGGCGCCCGACGTGCGGTCGCCCTTCCTTTCTCCGCTCGGCACCGCGAGGCGGCACTCGACGTGCTGGAAGATCGAACCGTCGACGTCGAAGGGTCGCTCCAGCGCGTGACTGTCCTCGGGTCCACGAACCTTGGGCATCGCGACGGGCGTCGTGGAGCTGCTCAGGTGCCCGGTGCCGAGGGCGGCGTTGACGGTGAGGACCTCGCGACCTTCGACGGTCGCCGTCGCTCGGGCCTGGGTGACGTTGGTGCCCACCACGGCGAGGTGCGTGGTGACATCCACCCGTGCGCCGAGTGGGGCGTAGGAGAGGTACTGGGCACTGGCCCAGACGGTCGGGCGCCCGCTCGCCTCTTCGAGGGCCACGAGCCCGGCGCCAAGACCGCAGCCGCCGAAGAGGAATCTCCTCGGCGTACTGAGACGTTCGTTGACCGTGAACGACCAGACGGTGTCCGAACTTCGCGTCATCCCGAGGAAACTCTTCGCGTCCATTAGGGCCGAGGCTATCGAAGGATCAATTCCTCAGAGGGACGCCACCAAAGTATTCGGTTCGGAGTTTCGGGGCAGACTTGAGGGGTGATCGATCCTCGGTTCGTCTTCCTGGCCATCGCGGTCTCGCTGTTGGGCATGTCGGGCTACGTGCGCGACACGCTTCGCGGGGTGACGTCACCGAATCGAGTGACGTGGGGCCTCTGGGGCATCGAGGGCATCCTGGTCTTCGTGGTGGAGGTGCAACAGCACGTAGGACTCGCGTCCTGGATGACCTTGACGATGGGATTCGTCCCTCTGGTCGTGGTCGCCGCGTCGTTTCGCAACTCCCATCTCGCGTGGAAGATCGGCCGGTTCGACGTCGTCTGTGGGGCCGCCTCGGTGCTAGGCCTCATTTTTTGGTTCTTCGTCAATGAACCAACGGTGGCCCTGCTGCTCTTCGTCGGCGCCGATCAGGCGGCGGCGCTGCCGACGGTGCGCAAGTCGTGGCTGGCGCCGAGTTCCGAGTCCGCCTGGCCCTTCTTCCTCGGTTGCGTGAACTGCGCCATCACGTTGATGACCTTGCGCCATTTCACGACGGCCGGCGCCTTGTTCCCGGGTTGCATCCTGGTCACCGACCTGATCATCGCCCTCCTCGTCGCGACGAACGTCGGGCCGCGTCTTCGACGCGACGTGCCACGCGGGCGCTTGGAGCGGGTGTCATGACGACGTCGTCCTCCCTGCCCCCGCCGGACGATCGCTACGCCCTCGGTCGAGCGCAACGAGAGAAGCTGCCTCGGGCCGAACTCGCGACGTTGGCGTCGCGCCCCGAGGACTACGACCCCGTAGCGCGCCTGATCTGGCAAGGGGATAGCCGCGTCAAGGAGCTCCTGCCGATCCGTTACCAGCGAATGTTGGCGAGCCCGCTGGCCTTCTTTCGCGGCGGGGCGTTGTTGATGGCCGACGACCTGGAGCGGGGCCGGAGTACGGCGCTTGAGCTTCAGATCTGCGGCGACGCGCACCTTTCGAATTTTGGCGTGTTCTCCTCGCCCGAGCGCCGGCTGGTCTTTGACGTGAATGATTTTGACGAGACGGACCGCGGCCCCTTCGAGTGGGACGTCAAGCGGCTGGTCGCGTCGGTGGTCGTCGCGTCGCACATGCTGGGTCACCGCGACGCCCAGCAAGAGGCCATCGCCCTCGCCACAGCCGAGGAGTATCGCCGCGCCATGGCGCGATTCGCCGTGGCGACGCGCCTCGGGGTCTGGTACGCCACGCTCGACGTCGACGCGGTGATGAAGGACCTTCACGGGTTCCTGGCCGACCACGCGATGCAGAAGGTGGACGCGGTGATCGGCAGCGTGAAGGGCATCGACGCGGCCAAGGCCTACGCCCGTCTGGTCACCTACGAGAAAGGTGAGCCGCGGATCAAGTTCCAGCCGCCCCTGCTCACCGCATTGGGCGAGGCGAGCGACGAGTCGCTCGACCGGCGTGAGCTCCTGTTCCAAGTGCTGCAGGGCTACGTCGAGACGCTGAGCAGCGACCGGCGCGAGCTGCTCACGCAGTTCGTTCCGGTTGACGCCGCGCACAAGGTCGTGGGGGTCGGTTCGGTGGGCACCCAGTGCTACGTGGTGCTGCTGGTGGGGCGTGACCGCGACGATCCCTTCTTCCTGCAGATCAAAGAGGCGCAGAAGTCGGCGCTGTCGCTGGCGCGCGGCACGACGTCGTCGCTGGAGCCGGGCGCGCGCGTGGTGAGCGGCCAGCGGCTGATGCAGGCGACCCCGGACGAGTTCCTCGGCTGGCACACCTTGAACGTGGAACGGACACGGCGAAGCTTCTACGTGCGACAGCTCTACGACAACAAGGCCTCCGTCGTTGTAGAGCACCTCAACGAGTCGCTGCTCGTGGCCTACGGGCGGGCGTGCGCGTGGGCCCTGGCCCGAGCCCACGCACGATCGGGCACGTCCGCCCAGATCATCGGCTACCTGGGCAAGAACGACCGGTTCGACTCGTCGTTGGCGGTCTTCGCGCTCGCCTACCGCGACCGCAACCAATCCGACTTCGAAGCGCTCCAGCGCGCCGCCAAGCAGGGACGTATTACCGTCGCGTCGTGAGACTCTTGCCCTTCCAGTGGCACGTCGTCGAGCTGATCGTCATCATCGCGGCCGGCGTGAGTCACTGGCTGACGGTCGGTCCCACGCGCCAGCGCCTCTTCGCCCTGTACGCGATGCTCGCGCTGGCGGCGGTGACGATGTGGCCCGTCGGCGACCTCGCGGCGACGGTGTCGCTGACGGTGGCGGTGGTCCAACGTCTCGTCGTCATGCTCTTCGTCGCGCCGTTGCTGCTGTTGAGCACGCCCACCCCGATCTTCTCGCGGCTCACGCGGCCCGCCGTGGTGGATGTCGTGATGCGGCGCGTGGCGCACCCGGGGATAGCGCTGGCCATCGTGACGGTCCTGGGCACCTTCACCCTCACGCCGGGCGTGATCGACTGGGCGGCACGGGGCGAACTCAACCGCGACTGCCTGCTGCTCGCGGTCCTGGCGATCGGGCTCCTCCTGTGGATCCCCGGGCTGGCGCTCCTTCCCGGCACCAAGAGGCTGTCGCCGATGGGCCGAGCGGGCTACATCTTCGCCTCGGCCCTGGTCGTGACCAGCCTCTCCTTCGTCTGGATCTTCGCGCACCACTCGCTCTACCCGGCGCTGCACCATCAGCGCGCGTTGCTGCACATGACGCCGCTCTTCGACCAGCAGCTGGCCGGGTTCGTGGCCAAGTTCGGGTGCTACATACCAATGTGGACGGTGTCGTTCATCATCTTCTCCCACGCGGAGGAGAAGGGGATCCCCGTCGAGGAGACGCCGCTGCACTGGGCGGACGTCGAGCGAGAGTTGGAACGCGTCGACCGCCAACGGGCTCGGGCCCAACGTCGCCAGCGACCCCTCTAAAGCCTCGTTTGGTAGACTTATCTCCCTTTGGGGACGTAGCTCAGTTGGTAGAGCGCGGGCTTTGCAAGCCTGAGGTCGTGGGTTCGATCCCCATCGTCTCCACCGATGTCCCTCAGTTTGAGGCGACGCCTCGACGCCCGTGGCGACGGGTCTCTCACTCGTCCTCTCGTCGCAGCGCCTTCGCCCAGGGCTGCGTGTCGCCACAGCTCGAGCACGTGCTAGCGGGCATTCCGGCTCGTTGCGCCAAGGGCGCACCGCACCTTGCGCAGTCGGTGGAGATGCTGAAGGGCCCGGTGCTCGGGCGATAACGAAGGACGACGTAGAGCGCCGAGGCGATGCCCACGACGATGAGGGCCCAGCCGAGTCCCGGCAGCCAGCCCAGGGTCATGAGCGCCGCGAACGTGTAGACAATCACGATCAGGTACAGGGTGTTCTTGTTGCGCGGTATCCACGTGGACGGTTCGCTAGCCATCGTTCGGGTCCCGCATGCTCGTCTTCGCCTCTACGGGGATCGAAAGACGATCGTCGAATGCTCCGGATGGTCGGGGTCCAGGCGCACTGCGAAGGGTTCGTCGTCGTAGGGATCCGAGTTGCCTTCGGCCACGATGATGACCTCTTCTTCCTTGGGTCCGTAGAAGACCTGCGCGAGCCCGAGCATGGCCTGGCCGAGCATCTGTCCGGCGCTGGAGCGCACGATGCGTTCGGCCACGCTCGCCGGCACGGCCTCGAGGGCCGCCGCGTCGGTGGCCACCAGCCACGCGATCCACTGCTCGTCGCTCCACGCTTCGGGGTCCGAGGGTGGGTCCTCGAAGGGTGCGGCGTCCGTGGGTCTCACGCCTCCTTACAGTAACGGCTGGCGCCCCGGACGATCACGTCACGGCGAGGCGCGTCGCGGCCAGCGACCCTGCGCCAGCGCGGCCCCGCCCAGGATGAGGACCGCGCCGACCGGTTCATTCCAAGAGAGCGCCTCGTGCAGGAAGGCCACGCCCACGATCACCGCGAAGAGCGGGGTGAGATAGGTCACGCTGCTCGCTATGGTGGCCCGGGCGTGGCTCACCACGTCGAAGTTCAGGATGTAGGCGACGCCCGTGCCCAGGACGCCGAGCGCGGCCAGCGCGAAGAACGACGCGGCGGGAGGGTGGTGGTGCAGGTGGCCGGTGAGCAGCGCGAACGGCAGGAGCTGCAGCGCGCCGCAGAGCACCTGACCGGCGGCCAGCGAGACGGGCGGGTCGTCCAGGCTTCCCAGATGACGACGGGCGTAGGGGAAGCCGACGCCATAAGAGAGCACCGCCACCAGGCAGGCGCCCACGCCGAGCAGTTGGCCTCGCCCGAATCCCCGCCACACGCCGATGACCACGAGCACGCCGACGAAGCCCGTCAGCAGGCCGGTGACGATGGGGCGCGTGACGCGCTCCTGGCGAAAGACCACCAGGACGACGCCGAGGGTGGTCAGCGGGGTGAGCGAGTTGATGAGACCGGCGAGCACCGCCGAGATGTGCGTCTCCCCGTAGGCGAAGAGGGTGAAGGGCACGCTGTTGATCAACAGCGAGAGCACGAAGAGGTGACGCCAGGTGCCGGCCTGGCGCGGCAGCGCCGTGCGGGTGAGCGCGGCGATGAGCAAGAGCGCCCCCGCCCCCGCGGCGAGGCGCACGAAGGCCACGTCGACGGGCGTCATCGCCCGCAGTCCCACCTTGATCCACCAGAAGGAGCAGCCCCAAATGGCGCCGAGCAGCAGGAACGAGGCCTGCCAGGGAGGGCGTCGCCGGACGGCGTCGCCCGTCACGACCGACGAGTCGGACGGCTCGCTCACGCCCTTGGTCGGGCGGCCTCGGCGGCCAGGAGCGCCTCCTTGGTGTCGAGGCCCCAGCGATACCCGCCGAGCGAGCCGTCACGCCGCACCACGCGGTGACAGGGCACGCCGAGCGCCGCGGGATTCCGCGCGCACGCGGTGCCGACGGCCCGCACGGCCTCCGGCGCGCCGATGAGCGTCGCCACGTCGGAGTAGGTGCGCGTCTGTCCGCGAGGGATGGCCCGCAGGGCCTCCCAC
>JBARBL010000064.1:0-14661 GCA_049793015.1 Acidimicrobiales bacterium
CGGCGAGGCCTCGAGAGGGGCGCGCAGGTCCAGGGCGCGCGCGCCGGCCAGCAGTTCGATGGCCAGGACGTCGCTGAATCCCTCGATCGAACGGCGCAGCTTTCGCGCGGCGTGCCAGCCCATCGAGACGTGGTCTTCCTGCATGCCCGAGGAGGGTATGGAGTCCACGCTGGCCGGCGACGCGAGCCGCTTGAGGTCCGACACCAGGGCGGCCTGCGAGTACTGGGCGATCATGAGACCGGAATCGACGCCGGCCTGGTGCGCGAGGAAGGGCGGGAGTCCGAAGCTGCGATCCACGTCGAGCATCCGGTCGGTGCGGCGCTCGGACATCGACGCGACGTCGGCCAGCACGATGGCGAGGAAGTCCATGACGTAGGCCACGGGCGCGCCGTGGAAGTTGCCGTTGGACACCAACGAGCCGTCGCCTAGGACCGACGGGTTGTCGATGGCCGACAACATTTCGACGTCGGCCACGCTCGCGGCGTGCGCGAAGGTGTCGCGCGCGGCCCCGTGCACCTGAGGCGCGCAGCGCAGCGAGTACGCGTCCTGCACCTGGGTGGTGTCTTCGACGTGCGAGCCGACGATCGGCGACGACGCCAGCAGCGCCACCAGGTTGGCCGCGCTGTCGCGCTGGCCGCGATGGGGCCGCAGCGCGTGGATGTCGTCCAAGAAGACCCGGTCGGTGCCGCGAAGGGCCTGCACGGAGAGCGCGGCCGCCAGGTCGGCCGTCCTCATGAGCCGCTCGCCGTCCTCGATCGCGAGCACCAACTGGCCGAGCATGCCGTCGGTGCCGTTGATGAGCGCGAGGCCCTCCTTCTCGGCCAGCTCCACCGGGGTGAGGCCCGCAGCGCTCAGCGCCGTCGCGGCCATCATGCGTTCGCCGCCGACGTCGCGCACGTCGCCCTCGCCCATCAGCGCCAGTGCGACGTGGGCCAGCGGGGCCAGGTCGCCGGAGCAGCCCAGCGAGCCGAACTCGTGCACCACGGGCGTGATAGCCGCGTTGATCAACGCGCAGTACGCGAGGGCCGTCGCGGGGCGCACGCCGGAGACGCCGCTGCAGAGATTGGTCAGTCGCGAGACCATCATGGCCCGCACCACTTCGGTCTCGACCTCGTCGCCGACGCCGGCCGCGTGGCTGCGGATGAGCGAGCGTTGCAGGTCGCGACGCTGGTCCGGGGAAATGAACGTCGTCGCCAGCGAGCCGAAGCCGGTCGACAGGCCGTAGACCGGCGTGCCGCTCTCGACCAGGGCGTCGATGGCCGCGCGCTGGCGGGCGAGGCGATCGAGCACGTCGGGCGAGAGGGTGATCGTCTCGTACTGCCTCGCCACCGCGATGAGCTGGGACCGCGTGAGGGGCGCAAGGCCCAGTTCGATGGCCATCACTGCCGCCGTCGAAGGCCAGCCAGCGCCTCGAGCACGAGCAGCGCGGCCAGACGGACCGTCCGCTCGTCGTGGCTGTCGAGCAGCGGGTCGATCTCGGTGATGTCCAGTGCGCGCACCTGCGCCCCGTGCGCGATGGCGCGCACGAAGCGTCGCATCTCGTCGGCGCTGAGCCCGCCGGGTGCGGCCGCCGGGCAGGCCGGCGCGACGGAGCGATCGGCCGCGTCCATGTCGATGTCCACGAAGACCGGACGCCCTCCGGCGCCCGCGACCACCAGCGCGTGGGTCGCCGCGTCCTCGATCGATTGGGCGCGCAGGATGTCGCGCGAGATGACGGTGACACCCGCGGCGTGAGCCACCGAGGCGTAGTGGGCGGAGTTGGAGAAATCGGCCAGGCCGACCTGGACGACGTGGCGCGCGTCGAGGCCCTCGTCGAGGAGTTGGCGCACCGGCGAGCCGTTGGAACGGCCGTCGCGCAGGTCGTGGTGGGCGTCGAGGGTGATCAGCCCCCACTGGGAGAGGTCGTCGCCCGCCAGCGCGCGCAGGGCGTGCCAGGTGGCCGCGTTGTCACCACCGAGGAAGAGGCGCAATTCGAGCGAGGGGTCCATGCCCGCGACCGCGTCCGCGACGCGTTGGGCGCCGCCTTCGCCATCGGGGTCGCGCACGTCGCCGTAATCGACCAGGCACAGCACCTCGGCCAGGTCCACCTGATCGCTGTACGACCACGTGGAGTAGCGCTCGAGCGCCGCGCGGATCGCCGTCGGGGCGCCGAGCGTGGAGCGCGCGGTCACCGAGGTCGCGAAGGTGGGGACACCGAGCAGGCCGGCGTTGCGGCGATTGGCCACCGGGAACGAGGACAGCAGCGACGCCGCAGAAGGCCAGTGTGGATCGGGCGTGACGCTCACATGGACCATGCTACGCAGACCTCTGCGTCGCGTCGGGTGTTTGAGTCCCCGGGCGAACGGCCTAGCGATCGACGACGCGGGTCCCGCTCATCTCCTCGGGCTCCTCGGGCGCCGGGTAGATGTAGCGGGGCACCTCGGTCGGCGCCGGTGCGCGGTGCAGGTCGTCGACGTAGACCGGCGAGGGCGTCGAGGCGTACTCGCCCTCTTCGCTGCGCGTCACGATGCCCGGCGTCTTGCGCTTGCCGCCGCCCTTGACCGACTGGAGCTCCTTGCAGATCTTGTAGGTGATCGGATAGGTGATGAGCGGCACCAGGATGGTCATGATGCGCATGGCGATCAGCACCTCCTCGAGCGAGACGTGGAAGAAGTTGGCCAGCAAGTCGGTGGAGCTGGCGAAGAACAGCATGACGATGAGCATCAGGATCGACACGCCGGCCGCGGTGCGCTTGGGACGGTTCGACGGTCGGTCGAGCAGGTTGTGCAGCTCGTTGTCCTTGGTGAACTTTCGCTCGAGCGCCGGCCACACGTAGGCGAGGTTGAAGATGATGCCCGGCAGGATGATCGCGGGGATGAAGACCTCGAACGGGATCGTATGGCCGAAGCTATGGAAGGACCACGACGGCCAGATGCGCAGCGCCCCGTCGAGGAAGGCCATGTACATGTCGGGCTGCACGGCGTAGGAGATGCGCGACGCGACGTACGGGCCGTACTGCCAGATCGGGTTGATCTGGGCGAAGGCGCCCAGCAGCGCGGTGACGCCCCCCACCACCAGCAAGAAGCCGGTGGTCTTGGCCATGAAGACGGGGAACATGGGCGAGCCCACCACGTTGTCTTCGGTTCTGCCCTTGCCGGGGAACTGCGTGTGCTTCTGGCGCACCAGCAGGAAGAGGTGCGCGCCCACCAGGCCGATCATGATCAGCGGAAGGATCAGGACGTGCAGGATGAAGAAGCGCGGCAGGATCGAGGTGCCCGGGAAGTTGCCGCCGAAGAGCCAGAACGCGACGTAGGAGCCGGCCAGCGGTATCGACAGGATGATCGAATAGGCGATACGGATGCCGGTGCCCGACACCAGGTCGTCGGGCAGCGAGTAGCCGAGGAACCCGTTGAGGATGGCCAGGATCAACAGCGTGAGACCGACGGTCCAGTTGAGCTCGCGGGGCTTGCGGAAGGCGCCGGTGAAGAAGACGCGGGCCATGTGCACCACGATGGCGCCGACGAAGATGTCGCAGGCCCAGTGGTGCATCTGACGCATCAGCAGTCCGCCGCGCACCGCGAAGGAGAGGTTGACCGACGAGGCGAAGGCCTCGGTCACCCGCTGGCCATCGAGGGGCAGGTAGGCGCCGTGGTAGGTGACCAGGGCCTGGCTCGGTATGTAGTACAGCGTCAGGAAGACGCCGGTAACGAGCAGGATGACGAAGGAGTACAACGCGATCTCGCCCAGCATGAAGGACCAGTGATCGGGGAAGATCTTGTCCATGAAGGTGCGCCCGCCCTTGGCCACGCCCAGGCGGTCGTCGAGCTCGTCGATCATCTTTCCGATGGAGCCGTAGGGTCCCCTGGCCTGCTTCTTGGTGCGCTTGGTGTTGGGAACGTCGACGCTCATGAGCGCTCCCAGAATCCCGGTCCGACGGGCTGGTCGTAGCCGTTCTGCGCGCGTATGAAGCCCGACGCGTCGACAAAGAGCGGCAACTGCGGCAGCGGCCTCGGCGCCGGACCGAACTCGGGCACGGCCCCGTTGAGGACGTTGAAGGTGGACTGGTGGCAGGGGCACACCAGCACTTGCAGCTCTTGCTCGTAGAGGCCCACGGGGCAGCCCAGGTGCGTGCAGAGCTTGGAGTACGCCAGGTAGCCCTTGGGGCCCCAGGTCTCGCGGCCCTTCCGGGTGGTGAAGTTCTCGTTGGAGATCCGGATCAGCACGGTCTGGTCGACCGCCTGGCCGCGGTCGGTGTTCTGCGTGCCCTCGGGGAAGACCGTCACGATGGAGCCCACGGCCAGGTCGCCGACGTGCACGCGTCGTCCGGTGATGTCCACGGCGTACGAGCCCTTGCGCCAGTCGGTGTGATCGAGCGTCTTCTTGGGCAGCGGGCCCATGCTGCGCAGCAGCGGGAAGAGCGCGACGACGCTGAAGATGCCGAGGCCGCCGCCGAGCAGACCGCCCAGCACCTTGCGCCGCTTCATCACGTCGCCACCGCGCTGGACGATCGACGCGGCCAGCGCGTCACGGTCCTCCTGCGCGTTGGCGAGCACGTGGCGTTCCTCGACGAAGGGACCCTGAGGCATGAGGTACTTGCCCCACGCGACCAGGCCGATGCCGAGGAACGTCAACCCGCCGCCCAGCGTGGCGCCCAGGGTCCAGGGCTTGGCGTTGATCCAGTAACAGGCGCCGAACCCGGCGACGCACAGCGTGCCCAGCACGAAGCACACCGCGATGACCCGCTCGACCTGCGCGGGGTGCCTCGACGCCGACTGCAGGTGCGGGTCGTTCTCCGAAAGGCCTTGCAAGACGACGGGCGTGCGCTGCTCGTGGTCGCTCATTCGCGCTCCCCCACCCAGAACCCGACGAGGGCCAGGATCCCGACGCCCACCAACAACGCCACGAAGCCTTCCGCCACCGGCCCGAGCCCGCCGAGGCCGAAGCCGCCGGGGTTCTCAGGGTGCTGGATCTCGGTCGTCACGTAGGCCACGATGTCGCGCACCTGCTTGTCGCTCAGGTTGCCCGTGAACCTCGGCATGTTGGCCGGACCCGTGCGAATCGCCTCCACCACCTGGAAGGCCGGGATGTGGCGAAGCGACGGGGCGTTGGTGCTCTCCGCGAGCGCGTCACCGTCGCCTTCGATCGTGTGGCAGGCCGCGCAGTTAAGAGCGAAGAGAGCGGCACCATCGGCCACGTTGGCGTCCTTCAAGTTGGGCGTGGGGATGTCGGGGTAGCTGGGGTCCAGCGAGTTGACCCACGCCGCGATGGCGACGGCCTGGCCGGGCGTCAAACGGGGGAACCGGCGGGGCGCTTCGATGGCGCGGGGGTTGGCGGCGGGCATGCGACCCGAGTCGACCCAGAAGTCGATGGTGGCCGGCCCCAGACCGACCAGGTCGGGATAGGCGCCCGACACCCCGTTGGCCGGCACGCCGTTGGCCTTCGTGCCGTGGCACGACGCGCAGTTCTGCATGAAGAGCGCCTCACCGAGGCTGTCGAGCGCCGACGAGGGCGCGTTGTACATGATCGCGCTGTTGCCGTAACTGATGACGACGCCGCTCGAGTTCCTCTTGACGATCGTGGAGTTGGGTGTGCCGGCGTTCTTGCGCGTCGTCTGGTAGGGGGTGTGCCCCGACGCGTTGGCGTTGCCCGCGAAGAGCACGAGCGGGCCGAGGCCGAGCAGGCCCAGGATGGGGAGAATGGCGAAGCGCTTGAGCAGCGAAGTCATCACGTCGCGGCCTATTTGAGTAGGAAGAGGGCCGAGTAGAGCCCTATCCATACGACGTCAACGAAGTGCCAGTAGTAACTCACGCCCTGGAAGGTGGAGAGCTCGCCGGGGTCGCCTTCGCTGCCGCGCATGCGAAAGAGCAGGAAGCCCATCGCCACGAGCCCCAGGAAGACGTGCAGACCGTGCAGCCCCGTCGTGATGAAGAAGATCGAACCGTAGGAGTTGGTGTACCAGCGCGTCGCGAAGTGCGTCCACTCGTAGGCCTGATTGGAGATGAACAGCGTGCCCATGACCATGGTGGTGATGATCCAGCGACGGGCCTCGGCCCGTCGGCGATGTTCGATCAGCCACACCGCCCACTGCATGGTGAAGGACGACGCCACCAGGATGATGGTGAAGACCCCGGCTTGGAGCGTGTCGAGCTTGGTGCCGACGGGCGGCCACGCGGCCAGATGGGCGCGGATGGTAAAGAGGGCGGCGAAGAGTCCCGAGAAGAACATCAACTCGCTGCCGAGCCAGATCATCACACCAATGGCCAGCATCGGTGGTCGATCGTGAACAATCTTCTCTTGCTTCGCCAGGCCGTTAAGGGGGATTGCCTGACTCACTGGTACATTTCTAGTAGAAATTGAGACCCCCGGAGGGTTCCTGACGGTTTCGGGGGTGTGAAACTCACCGCAACGTCGAGGGCAACTCTTGGCAGGCCACGATGGCCAGGCGGCGGGTCGGGCGGGTCATCGCGACGTAGAGCGTCCTCAGCCCGCGGTGGGTCGAAATGGCCGGGTCCGACGAGCCGCGGCTCGCGATCTGGGCCGGCTCGACCACGATGGTGGCGTCGAACTCGAGGCCGTTGGCCCCTTCGGCCGCCAGCACCACCAGGTCGGCGCTCAGCCCGCGGGACTCCTGCTCGCGAGGATCGATGGCGTCGAGCCCGTGGCCGCCCAAGAGCTCGACGATCTCGGCGACCCTCGCTCCCGCCACGATCACGGCCACCCGCCCGGGCGTCACGGCCCGGCACTCGCGAATGGTGGCCGCAACGAGCGTCGACTCGAAGGCCTCGGGCCCGACCAGCTCGACGATCGGCTTGGTGCCGGCTCGGCGCACGGGCTTGGGCGGCTCCAGGTCGGGCGCGGCCGCCGCCAGCGTGGGCGCGGCGAAGTTGAGCACTTCCTCGGGGGTGCGGTAGCTCACCGTCAGATCCACCCTGGTCAGGGCGCGACGCGGCTGGAGGATCTCGATGAGCGAGTTCCACGAGGCCGACGACGAGATCGTGGTGGCCTGGCCCATGTCGCCCACGATGGTCATCGAACCAGTGAGGTCACGGCGCTTGAGCACCCTCAGTTCCATCGGCGACAGGTCCTGCGCCTCGTCGATCACGATGTGGCCGTAGGTCACGAACTCGGCCTCGTCGAGGTCCAGGTTCGCGGCGGGCGCCAGACGGGCCGCCTCGCGCAGGGCCGCCGCGCGCACGTTGAACGCGTAGGCGTCGAGGTCCACGCCCTCGAGGATGTCGGACTCGCCGACCTTCGGCGCTGGCCGGGGCCGGCGTCGCGGCCCGAGCAGGGTCCTGGCCTCGTCGATCAGCGCCGCGTCGGCCTTGGTCCACGCGACCTCCTCGAGCGGCGTGTCGCGGGGCCGGTAGAGCAGCTCCATCTCCTCGCCGCTCAAAAGGTCCTTGCCGGCGGCGCGGATCAGGGCTCGGGCGCCGAAGAGGTCGTACAGCAGCTCCTGCCCGGACAGGCGGGGCCAGACACGCTGCAACACCTCCTTGAACTGAGGCGTCGCACGGATCTGCTCGGCCAGTTCGCTCACCTGGTAGAACTCGTCGGAGCCCTCGTGCACGAAGCGCTCGTGGTACTCGTTGGCCAATCGATTGGCCAGTTCGCGTCCGACCGCCGAACGACGCTGGTTATGGTTGCCGGGCCGACGGCGGGCCCGCTCGATGGTCTCCTTGGTGTAGGAGGCCTTCAACACCACGATGGCGCGCCCAACGGGTATTTCGACGTCGTCACGAAGCGGGTGCTGTCGCGTTCGCAGGGCGCGGGCGATGAACGTAGCCATGCGCGGGTCGCCCTTGAGCCAGTCCGCCGCCTCGCTGTCGCGGCCTCGCACCGCGACGTTGGTGACCAAGCCCGAGATGGTCGACAACGTGACGCCCGACTCGCCGAGCGAGGGCAGGACGTTCTCGATGTAGTTGAGGAACAGCGGGTTGGGCCCCACGACCAGCACGCCCTGGCGTTCGAGAGAGTTGCGATGGGTGAAGAGGAGGTACGCGGCGCGGTGCAGCGCGACCGCGGTCTTGCCGGTGCCCGGTCCGCCCTGGACGAGCAGGATGCCCGCCAGGGGCGTGCGGATGATGCGGTCCTGCTCCCCTTGGATGGTGGCGATGATGTCGCCCATGCGGCCGGTGCGCGCACGGCCCAACGCGGCGAGCAGTGCGCCAGGTCCGCCCAACGCGAAACCCCCGTCGACGAGCCCCTCCTCGGTCGAGGCGCGCACCTCGTCGTCGGGCAAGGCCAGGTCGCCGTTGGCGTCGGCGAAGTACTCGTCCTCGACGCCGGTGACCTCGTTGTTGCGTATCGCGACGTGACGCCGACGAGCCAGGCCCAGCGATTCGACGCCGGTCGCGCGATAGAACGCTTCCGCCACCGGCGCGCGCCAGTCCACGACCAGGGCGTTGAGCTGTTCGTCGGACACCGCGAGACGTCCGACGTGATAGGTGTCGGCGTGCTCCGAGCCGTTGGGCGCGTAGTCGATGCGCCCGAAGAACAAGGGCTGGTCGCCGATGGCCAGTTGATCGAGCCGCGAGAGCGCCGTGGCCATGACGACGTCGCGCTCGACGAGGTCGCCGGCGCCGCGCATGTTGGCGACCGCGGCGCTGTCGCGCAGCGAGCGGGCCTCGTCGCGCATATGGTCGAGGGCGCCCAACGAGAGGTCGAGGAACGACTGTTCTTCGGCGATCTCACGCTCGTGCGCCACAAAGACCTTTCTCGACGTCCCTCGATTGGGGGATTGTCTATCCTAGGCGACGCTGACCGTTTTCCAAAATGATCCCGAGTCGTGCTGGCCTAGATTGTGAGTCATCAAAGGAGATTTGTGAGCGAGCCAGTGTTTCTTCGGGCCTGTCGGGGCGAGAGCGTCGACCACGTTCCGGTGTGGTTCATGCGCCAGGCCGGCCGCTCACTGCCCGAGTATCGCGCACTGCGCGGCGAGGGTTCCATCCTCGATGCGATCGCCGAACCGACCCTCGCGTGCGAGGTGACCCTGCAGCCGGTGCGACGCTACGGCGTCGACGCCGCGATCCTCTTCTCGGACATCGTGGTGCCCTATCACGCCATTGGTTTTGGGGTCGACGTGGTCCCCGGACGAGGCCCCGTCATCGCGCAGCCCTTCGTCGAGCGAGGCGACTTGGCGCGGCTGCGCGACCTCACCACCGATGACATCTGTCACGTGACGCGGACCGTCGATCTAGCGGTCGAAGCGCTGAGCGACAACGACACTCCTCTCATCGGCTTCGCCGGCGCGCCGTTCACGGTGGCCAGCTACCTGGTCGAAGGGGGACCGACCCGCGACTTCGGCGTCATCAAGGGACTCATGCACGCCGACCCCGCGCTCTTCGATCAACTCCTGGGGCGCCTCGTCGCGATCACCGTCACCTTCCTGCGCGCGCAGGTCGAACACGGCGCCCGCGCGTTGCAGCTCTTCGATTCGTGGGCGGGAGCGCTCACTCGCGACGAGTACGAGCGCTTCGCGCTCGGCGCGACGCAACGCGTGCTCGACGGCGTCGCCGACCTCGACGTGCCGACCATCCTGTTCGGCGTGGGAACCGGAGAGCTGCTCGGTCTCATGGCGCAGGCCGGCAGCTCCGTCGTCGGCATCGACTGGCGCGTCGACCTCGACGAAGGCCGGCGAAGGGTCGGGGACAAGGCGGTCCAGGGCAACCTCGACCCGGCCCGGTGCCTGGCGGGCGTACCGCTCGGCGTCAGCGCGGCGCGCGAAGTGCTGCAACGCGCCGGGAGCGACGCCGGACACATCTTCAACCTGGGCCACGGCGTGCTGCCCAATACCGATCCCCGTGTGCTCGAGGCCATCGTGAAGGTCGTGCACGAAGAGGGAAAGGCCGGTGTGGCGTGACGGTCGGCGTCCTCGTGATGGCCTACGGCACGCCCACCACGCCCGAGGACGTGGAGGCCTACTACACCCGCATTCGCCACGGCCGCGCGCCGACCAGCGAACAGCTCGCCGACCTCGTCGTTCGCTACAACGCCATCGGCGGCATCTCGCCGCTGGCCACGCGCACGGCCGACCAGGTGGCGGCCCTGGCCCGACGGCTCGAGGAGGTGGCGCCCGGCTCCTATAACGTGCGCTTCGGCTCCAAGTACGAGCCGCCCCTGCTCGAAGAGACCGCCGCGTCATTCAAAGACGAGGGCTTCACGGACGTCATCGGCATCGCCCTGGCCCCGCACTCGGCCGCGATGTCCACCGGTCAGTACATGTCGCGGGCCCGCGCGGCGCTGGGCGAGGGCGTTCACTTCATCGAGATCGCGCAGTGGTGGGAGGCGCCGGGTTTCCTGGAACTCATCGCCGGCCGGGTGCACGAGGTGCTCGACCACCTGCCGGGCGAACGCCACCGCACGACCGAGGTCATCTTCTCCGCGCACTCGCTGCCGGAGAAGATCCTCGACGACGGTGACACCTACCCCGACCAATTGAAGGAGAGCGCGCGGCGCGCGGCCAACCTCGCGGGCGTGACGCGCTACGACGTGTGCTGGCAGTCGGCCGGACGCACGGTCGACACGTGGCTAGGCCCGGACATCCTCGAGGTCCTGCGCGTGAAGAAGGAGGAAGGCGTGACCGACCTCGTGTCGTGTCCCATCGGCTTCGTGTCCGATCACCTCGAAGTGCTCTACGACATCGACATCGCCGCCCAGGCCGTCGCCCACGAGATCGGGCTGCGCCTCTACCGCACGGCGTCACTCAACGACGACCCGAGGTTCATCAACATCCTGGCCGACGTCATACGCCGCGCATGACCAGGCCCTCGGTCGTCGTCGTCGGTGCGGGAATCAGCGGCCTCGCGGCGGCCTGGGAGCTCTCGGGCGGCGAGTCGGGCCCGAACGACCGGACGCCGCGGATCGAGCTCATCGAACACGGCGACCAGGTCGGCGGAGCGCTGGCCACCACCACCTTCGCCGGTCGCACCATCGACCTGGGGGCCGACGGCTTCCTGGCGCGCCGGCCCGAGGCCCTGACGCTGGTGGCCGAACTCGGATGGCGGGACCACCTGGAGGACATCGCGGTCAACGGTTCGAGCATCTGGCTGCGCGGGGCGCTGCACGAGCTGCCCGCGGGGATGATCCTGGGCGTGCCGACGTCCTCGAGGATGGTGCGCACGATCAAGGGGCTCAGCTGGCACGCGCGCGTGGACGCGCGTCGCGACGAACTGTTCGCCCGGCGCATGAGCGTCGGCGAGGACATCTCGATCGGCGAGATCCTGCGCACCAAGCTGGGGCCGGAACTGGCCTACACCTTCATCGAACCGATGGTCGGCGGCATCCAGGCCGGACGCATCGATGCGCTCTCGGCCAAGTCCGTCTTCCCTCCCCTCTTGGAGGCCGCACGCCGGGGGGGATCGTTGATGAAGTCGTTGCGCAAGGTGGTACCGGAGCCGACGAGCGAGCCGGGTCCCCTCTTTTGCTCACTCAGCGGCGGCGTCGGCTCACTGGCGCGCGAGCTGGGCGAGCGGCTCTCCTCGCGCGGCGTCGTCGTACGCACGGGCGTCGAGGTCACCGCCCTTCGCCGCACCCCCGCCGCCAGCTACCCCTGGGAGGTCGACACCGCGAGCACCACCACCCCGGCCAATGCCCTGATCGTGACGACGCCAGCCCGGGTCTGCGCCCGGCTCCTCGAGCACCTGGATCCCGCCTTTGGCGCCCTGACGAGCATCGACACCGCCGCGGCGGCCATGATCACCTTCAGCGTCGGTGTCGGCGACGTGTCCCTGCCCGAGCACGGGACCGGCCTGCTGGTGCCCCTGGGGACCCTCTGGTCCGGCGAGGGATCGATGATGGTGACCGCCGTCACGCTGCTCGATCGCAAGTGGCCCCGTCTCCGACGCGACGGTGACGTGCTGTTGCGCGCGCACGTGGGTCGCAGCGACGACCTGCGGTGGATGGCCCTGAGCGACGAGGAACTCGTAACCCGGGTGAGCGCGGAGCTGGACGTCCTGCTGTCGCGGTTCTCCACTCCCAAGGCGTCGCTGGTGCAGCGGTGGCTGCCCGGTCTTCCCCAGTACTACGTGGGCCACGACAAGGTGGTGGCGCAGGCGCGGTCAGCCGCCACCTCGCTGTCGCTGTCCCTTGCGGGCAACTCCTACGACGGCGTCGGCGTGCCGGCGAGCATCGGCTCGGGACGGGCCGCCGCCGCGGCGACCCTGGAGGCGCTCGCGACGTCCTAGAGGTAGTAGCCCGAGTGGATGTAGATGCAGGGCACGCCCTCGCTCACGTACATGGCGTGGTTCTTCGGATCGTCGTCCAGCGCAAGGCGCACATCGAAGCCCTTGGCCACCAGATCGCGCAGCACGCTGCGCTTGAACCGGTCGACCCCGGAGTAGTCGCCGTACTCGCGCATGATCAACAGGTCCCAGCGCAGTCCGTAGCGCTCCAGCCAGGCCACCGTGTGGGGCTGGACGCGACGCGGCCGGCCGGTCAGCAGGATGACGGTGAGCGACTGGTCGAGCAATTCGAGCAGGCGTTCGATCTCCTCGATGATCGGGTCGTCGCCGCAGGCGTCGAAGAACCGTTGCCAGTCACCCCAATCCAGGTAGTGCTGACGGCCCGCGGCGTCGGCCAGCACCCCGTCGATGTCGAAGATCACGGCCGGCCCCGGGGTCAGGGACCCGGCCCGCCATCGCCAATTTTCGCCGTCGTCGTGCTCTGCCATCAGTGGATTCGTTCCCACGGCGCTCGCCGGGGGGATGTCTGCGAGACTAGACGCCGTGGGAGCGAACGAACGACTGACGCTGCCGATCCCCTACGGACGTCACGTCTACGTGGTGAGCGACCTGGCCCTCTCGCCCTCGGCGGACATGTCGAGCCGACCCGTTCGCGAGCTGGTGGACCTGCTGAGCAACATCGACGACCCCGCCGTGGTCGTGGTGGCGGGCAATCTCTTCCACCCCGACCAAACGTCCGACATCGCCAAATTCGCCGACGCTACCCTGGGGTCGCTGCCCGCGTTATGTGACTCGATCGTGGCGTTCACCCGCCACGAGGGCCATCGGTTCATCGTGCTGCCCGGCAGCGACGACCACGACCTTCAGCACAACCTGACGGCCCAGGCGCGGGTCGAATCGCTCGGCGTCACCGTGGCCCGCGACGTGGTGCTCCAGGTCACCACCGCCGACGGCGTGCACGACCTGGTGGTCATCGCCGCCACCTACGACGTCGACCGGTCGCGCGCCGACCCCAACGACCGCGACGACGCGCAACGACTGGAGGACCCGCCGTCTCTGGCGCGCTTCGTCGCGTCGCGCGTGCTCTATCGACGGCTCAGCGCGTGGGTGTGGTTCCCCGTGCTGGCCCTCGCCGTCTTCGACCTCTCGAACACGATGACGCGAATTTTCGACCACGTGACCCATCGTCACGTGCACGTGCACACGCTGCACACCGGCAGCTTCTGGAAGAACCTGCTGCTCAACCTGCTGCTCATCGCCGCCAGCGAGGCCGTGGTGGTGGTCGCCGCGGGACTGCTGGTGCGGCGACGTTTCGACCGGGAGGCCCGCCAGGCTGACGCGCCCACGCTGAGCGAACCACTGGCCTTGACCAGGGTCAACGGCGTCGACGCCACCGAGTTCGCCCGTCTCGTCGCCGAGGGCGGCGGGGCCGGGGCCATCGTCGGAGGGGCCCCTCGCCCGGCCCTGGCCTTCCTCGAGGACGCGGTGTGCGCGGCCCCGGGTCCGTCACGCACCGTCACCGTGGAGCGCCGCGGCCGCCTCGGACTGCCGCCCGTCTTCACCTCGGTCGACCGGTTCGGCGTCGTTGAGATCGAAGCGGCGAGCTCGTTGCAGGTCCGCCTCATCGCCGGCCAGACACCACGACGACACGCGACCCTGCTCGAGCGACTGGTCGGCGGCTCCGTGCTGCAGCCCTCGCCGTCCGAAGCGACCCCGACCATCGGCTCCTGGCCCGGCGGTCCTCCCTTCCCCGTCTCGATCGGACGGCTGCGCGACCAGCGTCGACAGCGCACCATCCGACGCTGGGCCAGCGGGCTCATCTTCCTCGTCGGGTTGATCAACGTCGGGGTGTCGGTCTCGCTGCCCCTGCACAGCCGCCTCCACCAGGTCCTGACCATCCTCCCGCTGGGCGTCGCGCAGTCGGCCGACGCGGTCACCGCGGTGGCCGGCTTCGCGATGATCATGATGGCCCGCGGGTTGCGCCGGGGACAACGGCGCGCCTGGTTCCTCGTGGTGGTCGCCCTCGGCGTCACCATCGTGGCGCACGTGGCCCGCGCGGGCACCATCTACTCCTCGCTGCTCGCGGCCCTGCTGCTGGGCCTGCTCGTGGTCCAGCGCCAGCACTTCCGGGGCACCTCGGACCGCTCCAGCGTGCGCTCGGCCCTGCCGAGGCTCGGCCTCATCGCCGTGGTGGCCGTAGTCGCCGCGACGCTGGGCATCGAGTTCTCGCCGGCCCGCCATCACCTGCCCGCGTGGGGCGTGGTACTGGTGGCCTGCGTCGAACGGCTCTTCGCCCAGTACAACATCAGCCTGCCCGACGGCGTCGAGGACTTCATCAACCCGGCCCTGGCCACCATCGGCATCTCGCTCATGGTGAGCGCGCTCTACCTCATCACCCGCCCCGTGGTCGACCGGCGACTCTCGCTCAAGGGGACCAGCACCGAGCGCCGCCTGGCCGAGCTGCGGGCGCGCGAGATCGTGCGCCGCCACGGACGTGGGACGC
>JBARBL010000065.1:0-1635 GCA_049793015.1 Acidimicrobiales bacterium
TCCTCGGCGTAGTCGGTGATCTTGAAGAACCACTGTTCTAAGTTCTTGCGCTCGACGAGGTCGCCGGAGCGCTCGCAGGTGCCGTCGGCCAGGACCTGCTCGTTGGCCAGCACCGTGGCACAACCAGGGCACCAGTTGACCGGCGCCTCCGCCCGGTAGGCCAGGCCCGCTTCGAAGAAGGCCAAGAAGATCATTTGGGAGTACTTCATGAAGACGGGGTCGTGGCTGTATACCTCGCGGCGCCAGTCGTAGACGGCGCCCAGACGGCGCACCGACGACTTGAGCTCCTTCATTCGGGCCTCGGAATAGAGGCGCGGGTGGCTCCCGGCCTTGATGGCGGCGTTCTCCGCCGGCAGGCCGAAGGAGTCGAAACCGAAGGGCGTCAGTACCGCCTTGCCGAGCATGGTCTGGTAGCGCACCACCAGGTCGCCGAAGGTGTAGTTGCGAATGTGGCCCTGATGGGCCGCTCCCGAGGGATACGGGTACATGCACAGGGCGTAGAAGCGCTCGCGCGGATCGTCGTTATCGACCTCGTAGGTGCCCTCGTCGAGCCAACGGGCTTGCCACTTGGCTTCTACGGTAACGACGTCAAATGAGCGGGCCATCAGTAGATTCTACGGGAATTGTTGACGTAGCCTCTCTCCCAAGAGATGAGGTGGCCGTGTCCAAGCCCGTTTATGTCCTCGTGCACGGCGCCTGGGGCGGCGCGTGGTGCTGGGAGAAGTTGACGGAGGACCTCGACGCCCGCGGCGCCTCGTGGCGCACCCTCGACCTACCGAGCAGCCAAATCGGTGCCGATCCGGGCAGCGACCTCGCGGTCGATGCATCAGTGGTGGCCGAGGTCGCCAACGACGTCGAAGGACCCGTCGTGCTGGTTGGTCACAGTTACGCCGGGTCGGTCATCACCGAAGCGGCGCCCCAGGTCCACGGCCTCGAGGGCCTCTTCTACATCGCCGCCACGGTGCCCGAGATCGGCCAGAGCCACTCTGACAACGCCCGCGTGGTCAGGGTCCGTACGGCTATGGACGAGGCGATACAGCTGGACGGACCGCTCTTGCGGCTGGACCTCGACGCCGCGGCTCTGGCTCTCTACCAGGATTGCTCGCTCGAACGTCGCGAGTGGGCCAAAGCGCGACTGTCCGTGCAGACCCTGGCTAGTTTTCGGGGGGCGCGAACCTCTCCAGACGTCGATGTGCCCAAGAGATACGTCCTGTGCACCCACGATCACGCCCTCGACGCGACCCTTCAAGAAGTGGTCTCGCGAGGCTGCGACCAGGTCGTGCGATTGGAGAGCGACCACTCGCCTTTTCTCTCGCATAGTGCTCAGCTCAGCGACATCCTGCTCGGTTGAGGTGCGCTGAGGCTCCGACCGATGGCGACGTGTGGGACACCCCGCTCAGTTCGCCGGTTGCGACGTCGCGGCGATTATCTGATCGAGCACGGACTGATCCGGAAGCACCATCGGGTCGAGCGATGGCAGTTCGCGCACCCGATTGAAGGCCTGCTCGATGAACGGGCCTTCGATGATCGGACTGTGGGCGGCCGCGCTGGTCGCGATGTCGAGGCCCTGGGTGCGGTCGACGAAGGCGCCGTACTTCGTAGGATCGACCATCGAGAGCCACGGACCCACCGCAC
>JBARBL010000066.1:0-16600 GCA_049793015.1 Acidimicrobiales bacterium
GTCTTGACGGGACTGCTCACGGCACCATCCGTTCCACGGGCAGGGTGAGGATCGAGGTGGCGCCGCAGGCCGCCAGCTTGGGCAGCAACGACCAGATCTCGGCGGCGGGCACCAGGGCGTGCACCGCCACGATGCCGGGCGTCGCCAAGTCCATGACCGTGGGCGAACCCTTCGTCGGCAAGACGGCGGTGACCTCGGCCAGACGCTCCTTCGCCACGTTGCACAAGAGGTAGCGATTGGCCCGGGCGTTGATGACCGAACCGAGCAGCGTCGTCAGGGTCGCGCGGGCCTCGTGGTCGGTGGAACCCGCCCGTCCTACCAGCACCGCCTCGGACTCGAACAGCACGCCCACCGAACGAAGGCCGTTGGTGCGCAGGGTGCTGCCCGTGGAGACCAGGTCGATGATCGCGTCGGCCAGGCCAAGGCGGGGCGAGATCTCCACCGACCCGGCGACCTGCACCAGTTCGGCTGTGACCCCGCGTGCCGCGAGGGCCTTGGCGGCGATGCGCGGGTGCGACGTCGCGATGCGCCGGCCTTCGAGGTCTTCGACGCTCGTCGCGCTGTCCTCCATCGAGACGGCGGCCTGTAGCGAACAGGTGCCAAAGCCCAGGCGCAGCAGGACCTCCACGTTGCTCTCGCGTTCCGACACGAGGTCGAGGCCGGTGATGCCGCAGTCCACCACGCTGTCCTGGACGTACTCGGGCACGTCGTCGGCCCGCACGAAGAGCAGGTCGATGTCGGCGTTGCGGCAGTGGGCCTGCAGCACCCTTTCGCCCGGCTCCTGGGGCGCGACGCCGCTGGCTTCGAGCAACGACCACGACGGCTCGCGGAGTCGGCCCTTCGACGGCAGCGCGAGGGTGAGTCGGCGCGTCACTTCTTCGCTCTCCGTAGTACCGCCGCGTAGCCGCCCTCGCCGTAGCGCAGCCAGTGTGCGACCCGGGTCACGGTGGCGGTCGAGGCGCCGGTACGTCGTGAGATCTCCTGGTAGTGCACCCCGTCATCCACCAGCCGCGCGACCTGCAGCCGCTGGCCCATGGCGTCGAGCTCGTTGGTGGTGCACACGTCTCGTAGGAAGGCCGCCACGACGACGGGGTCGCGCAACCGCGCAAAGGCCTCCACCAAATCGTCGAAACGCGTGGCCGTCTCCGGCATCGTGTCGGCCGGCACCACCTTGCCTGAAGTCATAGCAACATGATAGCATGCTACTACGCTACTATGCAATTGATCCCCGCCATCGACCTCCTGGGCGACGACGCCGTGCGTCTCGAACAGGGGGACTACGAGCGCGTGATCTTCCGCGCGCCGCTCGAGGAGTTCATGGGCCGGGTCGTGGCCAGCGCCCCGTCACTCATCCATATCGTCGACCTGCAGGGGGCCCGCGACGGCGCGATCCGTTTGGACGTCGTCGGGCGCTGCGTCAAGGTGGCGGGCGACATCGAGCTTCAGGTGTCGGGCGGCATCCGCTCCCTCGAGGTGGCGCGACGCGCGCTCGACGCCGGCGCCTCACGGGTCATCGTGGGTACCGCTGCCTGGGCCGATCCCGAAGCCCTGGCACACTTCGTCGAGGCGCTCGGCAATCAACTCGTCGTCGCCTTCGACGTGCGTGACGGCCAGCTCGCCGTGCGAGGCTGGCTGGCTTCGACGGGGCTCAGCGTGAGCGAGGCGCTCGAACGCTGCGTGGACGCGAACGTCACGCGCCTGCACGTGACGGCCATCGAGCGAGATGGCACGATGAACGGTCCCGACCTCACCCTGTACGGGCAGGTCTGCGCCAGCGGCATCGCGGTGGTGGCGGCCGGGGGGGTGCGCGACGACCACGACCTGGCCCGGCTGGAAGAGGTGGGATGCGAGGGGGCGGTCATGGGGATGGGTTACCTGGCGCGCTTAGGCATCACCCTCGACGAGGGCTGAGTGGCCGGCTCCTCACGGAGCGGTCGACGCGGACCAGCCCACGAAAATCGTTGCCCCTCCCCCAGGGTCAAAGGTCACATTCGCCGTCGTCGGCCCCGTACACCCGGTTCTGTCGGGGCCCGGACGCGCCCCATGCGATCGCTGGTCGTTTAGGGGGGGTTACAGTTACTTTGAAGAGTAACTCGCGGTACTTTGCGCGTCGTGAGGCCCTTTTGAAGGAGAAAACGGCGTGGAGCCCACAAACGACCAGGATCCGAACTACTACCACAAGGTCGTGGACTGCCAATGGGCCTGTCCGGCGCACACCAACGTGCCCGGCTACATCCGACTGATCGCGCAGAGCCGCTTCACCGACGCGTACATGCTCAACCGCGAGTCCAACGTCTTTCCCGGCGTCCTGGGTCGCACCTGCGACCGGCCCTGCGAACCGGCCTGTCGCCGCGACCGAGTCGACGGCAGCCCCGTCGCCATCTGTCGACTCAAGCGAGTGGCGTCGGACTTGAAGGACGACATCAGCGAACTGCTGCCGGTGATACCGAGCGAGAAGAACGGCAAGCGTGTCGCGTGCATCGGCGCCGGCCCGTCATCACTCACCGTGGCCAACGACCTCTTGCCGCTGGGCTACGAGATCGTGATGTATGAGCAGTACGACGTGCCCGGCGGGCTCATGCGGACAAACATCCCCTCGTTCCGCCTCCCGGCCCAGGTCCTCGACGACGAGACGCAGGTGATCCTCGACATGGGCGTCGACATCCGCTACAACTCGCCGATCACCAGCCTTCGTTCGTTACTCGACGAGGACTATGACGCGATCTTCGTCGGCGTCGGTGCGCCGCGGGGCAAGGAACTCGACCTTCCCGGCCGCCACGACGAAGGAAACGCGCATATCCACATCGGCATCGACTGGCTCGAGTCGGTGGCTTTCGGGCACACCACCAGCGTGGGAGAGCGGGTCTTGATCATCGGCGTGGGCAACACCGCCATGGACTGTTGTCGTTCGTCGCTTCGCCTCGGCGGCAAGGACATCAAGGTCATGGCCCGTCGGCCTCGCGACTACTTCAAGGCGTCGCCCTGGGAGCTCGAGGACGCCGAGGAGGAGAACGTCGAGATCGTGGTCAACCACGCTCCCAAGCGATTCGTCATCGAGGACGGCACCTTGGTGGGAATGGAGTTCGACGTGCTCGAGTGGGACGAGGGGGCCAAGCACTCCACGGTCGTCGACAGCGTCGTGATCCCTTGCGACGACGTCATCCTCGCCATCGGACAGGAGAACGCCTTCCAGTGGATCGAGCGCGACCTCGGCATGGAGTTCGGCGAATGGGACATGCCGATGGTGAACGAGGTGACGATGCAATCGACCCTGCCCAAGGTGTTCTTCGGCGGGGACGCCGCGTGGGGGCCCAAGAACATCATCTGGGCCGTAGCACACGGTCACGCGGCCGCCATCTCCATCCACAGCCTGTGCACCGACGCACCGCTCGAGATTCGGCCACCCCAGGGCATGAACCTGCTCAGTCAGAAGATGGGCATGACCGAGTGGAGCTATCACAACGACTACAACCCCTCGCCGCGCCAGAAGATGACCCACGTCGAACTGACCAGGCGCTTCAAGTCCCTCGACCTCGAGGTTGAGCTGGGCTTCAGCGCCGAACAGACGGCGTCGGAGGTGCAGCGGTGCCTCAACTGCGATATCCAGACGGGCTTCAAGGAGAAGCTGTGCATCGAGTGCGACGCCTGCATCGACATCTGTCCGGTGCAATGCCTCACCATCACGTCCAACGGCGACGAGGCGGACCTTCGAGGTCGGCTGTCGGCCCCCTCGACCAACCTGGACCAGTCTCTCTTCGTCTCAGGGCCCCTGCCACAGACCGGCCGCGTGATGATCAAGGACGAGAACGTCTGCGTGCACTGCGGCCTCTGCGCCGAGCGTTGCCCCACCGCCGCGTGGGACATGGAGAGGTTCGAGCTGCAGATCCCCTACGCCGCCACCGGCCACTTCCTCAACATCCCAGTGCGCTCCATGAGCGCCTCGTCGGCGGGGAAATAAGTCATGGCCCTCGACCTGAATCCGCACGTCACCACCCGGGTCAACGACTTCTCCATCAAGTTGGCCAACGTCAACGGCACGGGTTCGGCCAGCGCGAACAGCCTGCTGATGCAGGCGATCTTCAAGATGGGCATACCGGTCTCGGGAAAGAACCTCTTCCCCTCGAACATCCAGGGCCTGCCGACCTGGTACGAGATCCGGGTGAACAAGACCGGCTACACGGCCCGGGCGCTCGACTACGACCTGATGGTCGCCATGAACGCGCAGACCTACGAACAGGACATCGCCGACGTGCGACACGGCGGCTACGTGCTCTACGACTCGTCGTGGCCGCTCGACAACGAACTGTTGCGCGAAGACGTCACGTTCATCGGCGTGCCGCTGGCCCAGATGTGCCTCGAGAACTTCAACGCGCCGCGCGAGCGGATCTTGATGAAGAACGTGGCCTACGCCGGCGTAATCGTGGCCCTCATCGGCCTGGACGTCGACCTGGTCGGCGACCTGCTCAGCGAGACCTTCGCGCGCAACGAGCTGCTGCGCGACTCCAATCAGAAGGCTCTGCGCCTTGGCTTCGACTACGCGGTCGAACACTTCGACTGCCCCCTTGACATCCGCGTCGAGCCCATGGACGCCACCAAGGACTCGATCCTCATCGACGGCAACACCGCGGCCGCGCTCGGATGCCTCTACGCCGGCGCCACCGTCGCCGCCTGGTACCCCATCACGCCGGCCACGGCCGTGATGGACAACTTCATCCGCCTCTGCGCGAAATACCGACGCGAGGCCGTGCCGGGCGCCACGCCCGAGGAGCCGACCACTTTCAAGAACAACTACCTCATCCTGCAAGCCGAGGACGAGATCGCGGCCATCGGCATGGTGATCGGGGCCTCCTGGAACGGGGCGCGCTCCTTCACCTCGACGTCGGGTCCGGGCATCTCACTCATGAACGAGCTGCTGGGCTTCGCCTACTACACCGAGATTCCCGCGGTCATCATCGACGTCCAGCGCACGGGTCCTTCGACGGGCATGCCGACCCGCACCCAGCAGGCCGACATCCTGCTCTGCGCCTACGCCTCGCACGGCGACACCAAGCACATCCTGCTCTTCCCGGCCAATCCCGCCGAGTGCTTCGAGTTCGCGGTCGCCGCCTTCGACATCGCCGAGCGGTTCCAGACGCCGGTCTTTCTGATGTCGGACCTCGACATCGGCATGAACGACTGGGTCGTTCCCCAGCTGACCTGGAACGACGCCTACGTGCCGGACCGGGGCCGCGTGCTGAACGACGCCGACCTCGCGGGCATGAAGGAGTTTTTCCGCTATAACGAACCCGACGACGAGTTCATCACGTCACGGACTCTGCCCGGTTCGGACTCGAAGGGGGCCTACTTCATTCGCGGCTCCGGCCACGACCAGTACGGGCGCTACACCGAGAACCCGGTCGAGTATCAGCAGGTGGTGGACCGACTCAAGATAAAGCACGCGTCGGCCGCGCCACACGTGCCCGCCCCGGTCGTGCAACGCCGCAGTGGCGCGAGCGTGGGTCTCATCACCCTGGGCAGCTGCGACCTGGCGGTGCGCGAGGCCGTCGACGCGCTCGAAGCCCGAGGCGTCGCCGCCGACTACATGCGCGTACGGGGATTCCCCTTCGTCGAGCAAGTGCGCCGCTTCGTCGAGGAGCACGACCGTTGTTTCGTGGTGGAGCAGAACCGTGACGCCCAGCTGCGCTCGCTCATCTCGATCGAGACCGGGGTGGCCATCGAAAAGATGAGTCCGGTGCTGGCCTACGGCGGATTCCCCCTGAGCGCCCAGTTCGTGGTCGACGCCGTCATCAATGAGTTGGAGAACTAGCCATGCCCTCGATCGTCAAGCCCCTCATTCCCCTGGCCCTGCTGTCGAAGAACGACCTCGGGCTGACCATTCGCGACTACGAGGGCGCGATGTCGACCCTCTGCGCCGGGTGCGGGCACGACTCGGTCACCGCCGCCATCGTCCACGCATTCTGGGAGCTCTCGACGCCGCCGCACATGATCGCCAAGCTCAGCGGCATCGGGTGCTCCTCCAAGACGCCCACCTACTTCGTGCGCGGCGCTCACGGCTTCAACTCGGCCCACGGGCGCATGGCCACCATCGCCACGGGGGCCAACGCGGCCAACCGCGAGCTCACGTACATCGGCATCTCCGGCGACGGCGATTCGCTGTCGATCGGCCTCGGGCACCTGGCCCACGCCATCCGGCGCAACGTCAACATGGTCTACGTCATCGAGAACAACGGCGTCTACGGACTGACCAAGGGCCAGCTCTCCGCCTCGGCGGACATCGGCACCCGCGCCAAGCGGGGCGAGCCGAACGAGATAGCGCCCATCGACCCGATACTGCTGGGCCTGGCGATGGGCGCGACGTTCCTCGCTCGAAGCTTTTCGGGCGACAAGGAGCAGCTGGTGCCGATCCTCAAGGCCGCGGTGGCCCACAACGGGCTGGCGCTTATCGACGTCATCTCGCCCTGCGTGACCTTCAACGACCATGAGGGTTCGACCAAGAGCTACCTCTTCACGCGCGAGCACGAGGTGAAGGAAGTGCACACCGACTTCATTCCGCTGCGCAACGAGATCCATGTCTCAATACGAGACAACGACGTCGTCTCGGTTCCGATGCACGACGGCAGCGTCGTGCAGTTCCGATCCTTGCCGGTGGGCTACGATCCCACCGACCGGCTCAAGGTGGAGCAGTACATCCACGACCGCCAGAGCCGCGGCGAGATCGTCACCGGTCTGCTCTACGTGGATGAATCCGCCAAGGACGTCCACCAGATGAACCACACGCCGAGCGAGGGTCTCACCAGGGTGCCCTTCGAGAAGCTGTGCCCGGGCGGGGCAGAACTGACCGCCATGCAGAAGGGCTTTCGCTGAGTCAGGCGACTTCTCCCAACAGGTTGATGAAGCCCTTGGCGAAGAGGTACGCGTCACCCGGCCACCGCGCCGACACATAGTTGGCGTCGCGCACCAGCATCGCCGGTCGGTCGTCGCTCGCGCTGCCGCGTCGTGAGATGACGTAGGGGCCACGCACGAAGTCCGACGGCCTCGCGAGCGACGCGCGCACCTCGTCCTGCACGTAGGCCGGGTAGGTCCGGTAGTAACGCCCGAGCCGCCACGACGTGAGCCAGTACGCCGAGCGCTCCATGTACTTGGGCAGGCACGTCGTGCGACGCCCGTAGAGCAGGCTGCGACCCGTCGCCTCGTCGCGCGCCCTCGCGAGGACAAGCACGCCGTGACAGATCGCCCCCACCGGTCGCCGGAGCGCCCAGAACTCCGCGACCTTCTTACCTAACGCCTGGTCCGACAGGTACTGGCGCATGCCCGGTGCGTGCCCTCCGGGCAACAGAAGCCCGTCGAACTGCGACATTCGCACGTTCATCCACGACACGGGGTCGCGGAACAGGTCGTCTTCGATGATCTCGCGGTAGAAGGCCTTGGGCTCGTCGTCGGCACCGAGTCGGCCGAACAGCACGCCGCGCAAGAGCAACGGATCCGCGGCGGGCGCCGTCGCGCCGTCGCGCGTCGCGAAGTGCACCGTGTGTCCCGCCCGCGTGAGCAGCCGCCACGGAACGGCGACTTCGGTGACGTCGAAGTCACGATCAGGCAGAGGCATCAGCACGTGGGCGATGAGCGAATGCTATCGGCGAGAACATTTTTCACCGTGGGGCGATCGTTCGAAATCAAACGACCTCGATGCACGGACCCGCGTTCGTGAACTGTTGTTCGTACTTTTGTCCCATCTACGTGTAAGAATTGTGCGGTTCGTTTCCCGGAGATTTGCCAGTTCTTTGTCGTAAAACGAGCCGAGCGAAGACGCGAAAGCACTGTGCCTATTGCATTTTTACCACTTTTGGCATTACTATCCGAAGGACACTAGGCACTACAAGCGATGACTTGAAGTGCCCTTTGAGTTGTCCAGAAAAGTGATATTTGACCGATCCATGATCGTGGATGCCGTTGTTGATGTCGAAAGTTAGAGGAACGTTCGTGAAACTCGAGACCGAGGACCCCGCGTGGTCAGCGCTTCGAACAACGCGTCGTGGCGACTCCGCCCTGCTCTTCGAACGTAGTCAATTCCTCCAGGAGTTCGAGTCGATCTTCAGTCGCACGGTGCCGTCGCACAACGGCTGCCTCTCCATCGAAGGCGGCTGGGGAACCGGTAAGACCACCCTGCTCAACGAGGCCTGCCTCATCGCGGACCGATCGTCGTGCCTCGTGCTGCGCGCGCGCGGTGGCGACCTCGAGCAGCACGCCTCCTTCGGCGCGCTGCTGCGGATCATCGAAGTGATCGCGTCGATGAGGAACGCGGACGACGAGATCTCCGAACGAGTCGAAGGCGTGTGCGCGCTCATCAACAAGAACGGCGAACGGAACTTCGGACAGCTCGGCGCCTCCTTCTACTCCTTGTTGATCGCGGTTCGTCGACTCGGACCGGTGCTGCTCGCGATCGACGACGCTGACTTGGTCGATGACGCCACGCTGATGACGTTGCAGTACGTGTTCCATCGCGTCGACGATCAACAGATCTGGCTGCTCGTCGCTTCGCCACCTCGACTTCCCGGCGTAGGCCCGCGCGTGGTCGACCACCTCCTCGTCAACCGTCAGGTGCGACACTTCGTCCTCAAGTCACTGAGCGTCGAGAGCGTGCGCGCCGTGCTCACCGGCTACCTCGAGCAGGCGCCGGACCAAGAGTTCGTCAACGCGGTCTTCGACGCCACCAACGGACGACCCGAGTTCGTCGTGGAGCTGGCCAAGGCCTGCGTGCTGGAACACCTCACGCCCAACGCCAAGTCGGCCGGCGACCTCGACCGGTTGCCGGTGCCGCGGATCGCGCAGCGCGTCCTGGTGCGTCTCGAGCGACTGCAGGTGGCCGTCACCGACCTGCTGCAGTCGTGCGCCATCCACGGCAACTCGACCGACCTGGGACTGGCGTGCCACCTGGGCAAGATCGACCCGGTGTCGGCGGAAGTGGCGGCCGACGTGTCCTCCCAGGCCGAACTGCTTCAGGCGGGCCGACCGCTGACCTTCATCGCGCCGATCGTGCGCTGGGCGCTGCTCCAGGACATCCCGCCCGCTCGTCGCTCGCAGCTGCACACCCGATGCGCCGAGTATCTCTCCGAGAGTGGGGCCGACGAGTCGCTCGTGGTCGAGCACCTCTTGGCATCAGAGCCCGCCGGGAATAGCGAGCTCGCGGAGAGACTGGCGCGCGCGGGCCACATCCTGATGGAGCGCGGCGACTCCCGCGTGGCCAGCCTCTGCCTTCGCCGTTCGCTCAACGAGGGGTCGGCCTCGCTGCCGCAGGCCCCCGTCTGGCTCGACCTGGCCCGCTGTGAGACCCAACTCGGACTGCGGACCTCGGTCTCCTCTTTCCAGCACGCCCTCGCCCTCGGTGCCTCGGACAACACCGAGGTCTTCACGGTGGCCATCGCGTTGATGCGCGCGCTGCGCAGTTGGCCCGAACTACGGGCCGAGGCGGTGGCGTCTCTGCACCAGCTGACAACCTTCCACGAAGACGTCGATCCCGCCCTGCAGCTCGAGTTTGAGATGGGCCTGACGCTCCTCGCGAGCCACCCCGGGCAGCGCAGCGACGGCGTGACGAAGATTCAAACGCTCTTGAAGAAGTCCAACGGCAACTCCGAGGCCTCCCACGTGGCGCGCGCCTTCCTCGACATCCACCGCTTCGAATCGGATCCCAAGATGTCGGCCAAGACCATCGCCCAGATGCTCGGCTCGGTGATCGATCCCCAGCAGATGGTCTACGGCGACCTCTCGAGCGAGATGGTGCAGACGCGAGCCTGTCGCATCCTGCTCGGGGCCGACGAGTTCGACACCGTCGACCGCATACTCGAGACCGGTCGTCAGCGCGCCCTCTCCTCCGGCGACCTGCCCGGCGAGGACGACATGCTGCGCCTGGTGGTCCTGTCCAAGCTCTGGCAAGGGGCACTCGGCGAATCAGAGCAGGCGTTGCAGCGCCACCACGAGCTCGGCACCACTTTCAGTTCGCGACCGGTCGTGGGGCTGGTGGATCTCCTGATCGCCCAGGGCCGCACACAAGAGGCGCTCTACCAACTGGGCTCCTTCGATCCGGAGCGGATCGACGAACCGTTGGACCGCGCCACGGCTCACGTGGAGCGTGGTCGCCTGTTCTCGATGTGCAACCAATCCGACGAGGCGCTCGACGAGTTCGAGCGCGCCGGGGAGACCGCGTCGCGCGCGGGCATCACCAACCCGGTCCTGGTCGCTTGGCACCCGCCGGCCGCGCGGGTCCTGGCGTCGATCGGTCACTGGGACGAAGCCCACCAATTGGCCGAAGACCACCTCGTGGCGGCCCGAGCCTTCGGGGCTCGACGGAGCCTTGGCACCGCGTTGAGGGCCATGGGCGCGACCAGCCGCGACCTTGACGAACGCACTGCCTGGCTGACGGAATCGGTGGCGGTGCTCGACGGGTCACCCGCACGACTGGAAACCGCCGAAGCCATGGTCGATCTCGGCTCGGCGCTCGTCGATCGCCAGGACACGGAAGGCGCTCGCGACATACTGCACAAGGGCGCCACCCTGGCCTCACTATGCGGCGCTCATCGACTGGTGGAGATCGCCGGCTCCCAGCTCCGCGCCGCGGGGGCGCGTCCCCGACGCCTCGGCTCCACCGGCGTCGACTCGCTCACGCCGGCCGAGTTAAGGGCGGTGCACATGGCGGCTGCGAACGTGACCAACCGGGCCATCGCCGACGAACTCTTCGTCAATGTCAAGACCATCGAGGGCCACCTTTCGAGGGCCTATCGCAAACTGGGCGTCACGTCGAGATTCGAACTGGCCGAAGCGCTCGGCCCGCGCGGACGATACGACGGGCAAGACGACAACGAAGGTGCACGCGCGGCATCACCGTAGTGAAACGGGGTTCCGTGAAGCGCCACGTCACCAATCTGGACTGCGGCGGGTGCGCTCATGCGACGACGTAGCTCCCCGACGATCACCGTAGCCCTGCTGCTCCTCATTGCCGCCCCGATTCTGTGGGCCACGTACGAGTGGAGCATTCACAAGGCGCCGAGCGCCACGTCGACGACGCTGTCCGGCGATTCGACGACGACCACGAGGCCGAGCGCGGGCACCAACACCACGCCAACCACAACGAATACAACCCGGTCGACCACCACAACAACGAGGCGCACTACGACGACGAGACCGGTTACCGCGACGACCGATCCGGGCACGACGACGACCAGACCCGTCACGACCACCACCCGGCCGCCGAGCTCGACCACGACCACCCAACAGACGACCACCACCGTGAACGCGGTGAGCGGCTCGTGGTGGCATCCGCCCACGGGGAACCTGCCCTGGCAGTGGGAGATCGACCACCCGCTCGACCTCAACAGCGCCACGGACATGGGCACCAACAACACCCTGCCAAACGGCCAGCCGGCGCCGGCCCCGGTGGTCTTCGACATCGACGGCATCATCAATCCCGCCTCGACGGTCGCGGCCCTGCAGTCGCGCGGCGCGCACGTGGTCTGCTACATCGAGGTGGGCACGGCGGGCAACTACTACTCCGCCGGCGACGAGGGCATCGCCACCACGTACTACGCCCAGTACCAGGCGGCCGGCGTCTTCGGCAACCAGCTGTCGGGCTATCCCGAGTACTTCCTCGACATCAACTCTCCCGCGACCGTGCGCATCACCGAAGCGATGATCGCCCAGCAGTGCGCGGCTAAGGGCTTCGATGCGGTCGAGACCGACCTCGACGAGACCTACTCGGGCTCCGACGGCGCAACGGGTTTCAGCCTCACGCAGGGCGATGAAGTTACCTACATGACGACGTTGGCCACCTACATGCACGGTCTCGGTCTCGCGTGGATCATCAAGAACCCCGACGACACCGGCGACAACTACGCGACGATCATGGAGCCCCTGGCGGACGGCGTCTTGAGCGAGCAGTGCAACCAATATTCGACGTGCACCGTCCTGAGTGCCTACTTCGGTCACAAGGCCATCTTCAACGCGGAGTACAACCTCGCGACGACGTCCTTCTGCCCGACCGACATCGCCCGTGGCATCAACGGAGCCAAGTTCTCCGTCAACCTGAACGGTGCGCGAAGCCCCTGCAGCTGACCTTCAGCACGCCACGGAGACCTCGACTATGAGAGTTCCCGGTCATCTCAGCGCCGTGTTCCCCAATCTCTCGGGAGAAATGTGGTCTCGTTGTGATGACGTAGTGGGTCGCGTGATTCTGGCTCCCAAGACTCGTCAGAATGCGCAACTATCCCCGAGGGCACGCAGTAGTTGGACGACTCAAGAATCTGGCCACCGAGTCCTGGCACGGCTCCCGATCAGGGGCGAAGCGGTTTCGAGCCTCCAAACGGTCGGGAATCGTGGGCTGGCTCGCGCTCACCCTCTGCGTGCCGGTGATGCTGGGGTTTGCGGTGCCGGTGAGCGCCAATCCACCGGTGAAAGCGCCCCCGCACACGACCATCGCCAAGGAACTCGCCCTCACCAGCTCGCCTCGACACGTCGTCAAGCACGCGAAGCACGCCAAGGCCAAGAAGGCCACGCCGGTGAAGCGCAAGGTGAAGGCGCCGGTTACCACGACGACCATCACGACGCTCGCCGCTCCCCCAGCCAACGCGATCCCCGCTCCCCCCGTGAACGTCACCGGTGGTGCCGCGCCTCCCGTCACGACGACAACACTGTCTCCACCCGTGTCGCCCCCGGCCCCACTGGCCCCACCGGCAGCGACCACCACAACATCAACGACGACGACTTCGACCACTTCCACGACGACCACGACGCTGGCGCCCTCCCCCGTCACGAGCGGTACCTGGTGGCACCCGCCCCTAGGCAACCTGCCCTGGCAGTGGGAGATCGATCACGCGCTCAACCTCGCCAGCGCTACCGACATGGGGACGAACGACACGTTGCCCAGCGGCCAACCGGCGCCGTCACCCAAGGTCTACGACATCGACGGCATCATCAATCCCGCGTCGACGGTGAACGCCCTGCACGCCCTCGGCGCGCACGTCGTGTGCTACATCGAGGTGGGCACGGCGGGCAACTACTACTCGGCGAGCGATGAAGGGGTACCCACGACGTACTACAGCCAGTATCAGGCGGCCGGCGTCTTCGGTAACAAGTTGTCGGGCTACCCCGAGTACTTCCTCAACATCAATTCGCCCGCCACGGTCTCGATCACCGAGGCGATGATCACCCAGCAGTGCGCGGCCAAGGGCTTCGACGCCGTCGAAACCGACCTCGACGAGACCTACTCAGGCTCCGATGGCGCGACCGGGTTCAATCTGACCCAAGCCAACGAGATCACCTACATGTCGACGCTGGCCAACTACATGCACAGCCTCGGTCTCGCGTGGATCATCAAGAACCCCGACGACACCGGCGACAACTACGCGACCCTGATGGAACCCTTGGCCGACGGCGCGCTCACCGAACAGTGCAACGAGTACTCGACGTGCTCCGCGCTGAGCGCCTACTTCGGGCACAAGGCAATCTTCAACGCCGAGTACAACCTCTCGACATCGGCCTTCTGCGCGGCGGACATCGCGGCCGACATCAACGGGGCGAAGTTCCCGGTAGCGCTGTCGGGTGCCCGCAGCCCCTGTAGCTAACCGCGAGCGAGCGATCGACCTACCAGCTGCTCAACTGATCGGCGATCCCCCCGCTGGGCGTCTTGGGCTCGGCGTCCGAGCGCCACAGGTCGTCCACGGCTTGGGAGATCGGGGTGTGGGGCATCCAACCTATTTCGTGGCCCATCCGCGACACGTCGGCCTGCTGCCACGGCACCTCCTCGGACCTACCGGATCCGGCGCCTTCCTCCACGATCTCGCCGTCGAAGCCCGCCGCCTCAGCCAGCAGTTCGACCATGGCGCGGCACGACATGGCCTTGCCGAGGCCGACGTTGATGATCGGCGCGCGTCCGAGCAATTGCGTAGCCCCGAGAGCCGCGCTGGCCACGTCGCGCGCCGCCACGAAATCGCGGTAGGCCCCGAGCGGGCCCATGGTGATCGAAGGGCTCTTGGACTTGAGCGCCTGGCTCAACTCCTGCACGGCCTTGCCGGCGAGCGACTCGACGGGCTGGCGCGGTCCGATCGGGTTGAAGACCCGAAGCACCGTGGCGCAGATGTCGCCCTGTTCGGTCGCGTAGGTGATCTTGCGCGACGCAGCCAGCTTCGAACGGCCGTAGTCGCTGACCGGGTGCTCGGCGGCGGTCTCCTTGATCGGTTCGTCGGAACCCTGCACGCCGTACTCCGCGGCCGAGCCGAAGTGCACGAGCGGCACCGGGCCGCACTGGCGCAGGGCCTGAACCAGCTTGTCGACGAAGGTCGTGTTGGTCTCCCACATCTGCTCCGCCGTGCCCGTGGTCAGCCCGGCGCAATTGATCAGGGCGTCGGAGCGGCTGGCCTCGATGAGAATTACCAGCTCCTCCACCGACGCCCGGTTGAGGTCCAACGGCACCCAGCTGCTGCGCGGGGGCAGGGAGATCCGCGGCGGCCTTCGACTCACCGCCACCATGGACGGCGCGTCAGCGGAGCGCTTGATGGCTTCGTGGACATGGCTGCCCAAGAACCCGCTGGCTCCGAGAACGAGATACGTGGTCATCGAGCTCCGGGCAAAAGTCGAGGAGCGAGAATGGCGAACTCCTCATTGGCGCGGTCGTAGTCTTCGGGACGTCCGATGTCCAGCCAGAAACCGTTGAAGGCATAGCTGGCGGGGTACTCTTCGCGCTTGATGAGGTCCAGCATGATCTCGTCGAAGCCGTAGGGCAAACCGGGGGTGTAGCGCTCAAGGTGGCTCTTGGATATGGCGTACACGCCCATGCTCACGGTGTAGCCGAGCGTGGGCTTCTCAGTGAAGGACGTGATCTGATTGCCCTCCCCGACGTTGAGCACGCCGAAGTCAACCTGGTACACGCGTTCGTTGGTGGCGACCGTCAGCGGCGCGCCCGACGCGATGTGGGTGGTGAGCAGGTCGGCGTAGTCGAGGTCAGTCAAGACGTCACCATTCATGAGCAAGAAGTGATCGGGAAGACGATCCATAATCATAAGGGCCGGACCAACAGTGCCGAGCGGCGAATCCTCTTCCGCGTAGTCGACCTGGAGTCCCCACTGCGAACCGTCGCCAACGTAGGCCCTGATGAGGTGACCGAGGTGGCCGATGGCGAGCGTGGCTCGCTTGAAGCCGCACGCCGCGAGCTGCAGCATCACGATCTCGAGAATGGAGTAGCGGTCACCGATCGGCACCAGAGGCTTTGGTATCACGGTGGTGTAGGGGCGCAACCGAACGCCCTTGCCGCCGCAGACGATCAAGACGTGACGGTCCTCTAACGCCGCTTCGACGCCTACCGAAGTTTCCAGCGATGCCATATCTCCTCCTTCTGGTTCAGTACTCATACGGTGTACTGATCAACCTTGTAGTGGGCCAGGTTCTGGGGGTCCTGGAACCATTCGATGGTCTTGAGCAACCCTTCGCTCAGCGTGTGACTCGGCTTCCACGACGCCGCGCGCGAGATCGACGACGAGTCCGAGAAGAGCCGATCGACCTCGGAGTTCTCCGGACGACGGCGCTGCTCCTCGGACTTGATCTCGATCGAGACGCCGGCGATCTCGGCCACGCGCAGGGCCAGGTCGCCGACCGAGATCTCGTTGCCTGACCCGGCGTTGAAGGTCTGGCCGATCACCTGCTCGAGCGGCGCTTCGCAGACCGCCAGGAACGCCGCGGCGGTGTCGTGCACGAAGGTGAAGTCGCGCGTGGGGGTGAGGGAACCGAGCGAGATCGACCGCTTGCCCGCCGCGATCTGACTGATCACCGTCGGTATTACGGCTCGCGCCGACTGGCGTGGGCCGTAGGTATTGAAGGGCCGCAAGGTCACGACGGGCAAGCCGAAGCTCAGGTGGTAGCTCTCCGCCAACTTGTCGGCCGCGATCTTCGACGCGCTGTACGGCGACTGGGCGTGCAGGGGATGCGACTCGTCCATCGGCACGTACTGGGCGGTGCCGTAGACCTCGCTGGTCGACGTCACGATAATCCTCGACGTCTCGAAGGTGCGCGCGGCTTCGAGCACGTTCAAGGTGCCCGACGCGTTGGTCTCTAGGTACGACCGCGGAGCCTGGTAGGAGTACGGGATGGCGATGAGCGCCGCCAGGTGACAGACCATCTCGGCGCCGGTCATCAACGCGGCCACCGAATCGCGGTCCCGCACGTCGCCCAGGATCACCTCAACGTCCTCCATCACCACCGGGTCCACGTTCTCGAGCCATCCCCACGAGCCCACCGAGTTGTACTGGACCATGGCCCGCACGTGACAGCCCGAGGCGACGAGGGTCTCGACCAAGTGCGAACCAATGAACCCGTCGGCGCCGGTTACAGCAACGGTACGCGTCGACATGGGGACCGCCTTCATGATTTGCCCTCATAGGTGAGGGGCGAGCTGAGGACCTTGCGAGAGAGGAACGCGAGTGTGACGATGCCCGAACCCGCGGCCAAAAGCACGGCCAGCAGGCCGGCGTCGGACGTGACCATACCCTTGGCAACGTACGCGCCGATCAACACGGCGGCCAGGACGCTAAAGGTGATGGACCAACCAATGAGCACGGAGCCAATG
>JBARBL010000067.1:0-15179 GCA_049793015.1 Acidimicrobiales bacterium
TGCCCGGAGGAATGGCTCGAGCCAAGGCTGAACTGAAAAGCGTCCTCACCGCGCGCTACAACGCTGGGTTAGCAGCAATCGGCGATCCCGACCTCGCCGATCAGTAGTGAACGTCGTCCTCGACGACCGCCTCTTGATCGAGGAGCTTCTCGTTGGCAGTCGTAGACCGGGAGTGCAACTTCACACCACCGCCTACTGGTACTACCGCGCATGTCGGGCCGCCGTCCTTGGTGCCGGCGGGCATCTTTCTGGACCATTCCGGGAATTGGAGCCACAAAATCAGGAGCGCGCGATTAGCGCAATGCTTCAATTACCGAACGACATTGGCCTACCTGACACACGACAACTCGTACCGCTCATGGTTGAGATTGCGGGGCGCCACCCTAAGTTGAACCTTCTCAACCTTGAGGCGGTGGCTGCGGCCCGCGCTCTGGCCGCCACGATCTGGCTGTCACCAGAGGCAGCGAACGGAGTCTTGCCGGCTGTTCTCGATGGCGAACTTCTAGCGTGGGAAATCGTCACTCCGAAGTGATGCTGACCGCGACTCGCAATGGCGCTCGCGCGAGAGCCATTAACGGGGACCGGGATCGGGCCAAATCGGGTCTAAAACTGGTCTTCCCATTCATTTGTGGGTGCATCTCTCTTCGAAAGGTGTCGCGACCAGTACTTCTGGTCGCGCCTATAGGAACTACACGATCTTCGAAGGCACCAGCGAAATCCAGCGGCTCATAATCTCCCGAGCCATATCAGGGGTGCAGATCAGGTAGCACTCGGTTCGCTCACTTCAAGGAGCGACACCTCGAGAGATCCAACGGGACGATTTGCACGTATACCACTGTGATGTACGACTACGCCGGTTCCCAGGTGGCTCGCCGACGCGGGTTCGACGCGGAGCGCCTCATCACGCCGCGGCCGCGGACGAGCGCGGGATGGCGCCTCGTGCGTCTCGCCGGGGGTGGGCTGGTGGTGGCGACGGGCGCGATCCATCTCGACCTCTACCTCACCGGGTATCGGACCATCCCCACGATCGGCTGGATGTTCTTGGTTCAGGTCATCAGTGCCTTCCTCCTCGCGGCGGCGGTGACGGTGGCGGACGGTCGAGTGGTGTCGGCCGTCGGAGCTGGATTCCTCATGGCCACCTTGGTCGGGTACCTCTGGTCGTTGTGGATCGGCCTCTTTGGCTTTCGCGAGGTTCGCACCGCCGCGGGCGTCATGGCCGCCGTGATCGAGGTAGTGGGCTTCGTCGCGCTCGCGACGTTCGCGCTCCGCCCGTACCGGTATCGCCTGACGACCGCGTCATCGCCACTTTTGCGCACTTCCTTCTTCAACCCGGGGCTGCTCCTGCGCACCGCGAGGTGGGTGGTGGCGGTGGTCGCGGTGCAGGCCGTCGTCGCGTCGGCGATCCTTCTCGCGTCGAACAGCACGGTAACGACCAGCCCCGGTGCGCCGTCGGTAGTCGTGAAGGTCGCGAGGATCCACGGCGTCCCGGTACTCACGAATGCTCACGGCTTCACGCTCTACTGGTTCGCGCCCGACTCACCCGCCAAGTCCGCCTGCTACTCAACCTGCGCCGCCTACTGGCCGCCGCTCCTGGGCGTGGCCACGCCCGGTGCCGGCGTCGTCGGGACGTTCGGTTCCCTTCGACGATCGCGGGGGGCGACGCAGGTCACCTACGACCACCATCCGCTCTACACCTACATCGGCGACTCCTCGCCCGGCCAGGCCAGCGGCAATCGCGTCAAGCTGAACGGCGGCTGGTGGTACGAGATGAAGATGTCAGGCTGACGACGCGTCGTTCTGTGCCGGCCCCACGAAAAACGGGCCCTCACCATGCGCCCGGGAAGAGCCTCCAGCGCACGCGGGTTCGATATTCGTCGTAGCGGCTGCTCGTGAGCAGCAACCGCTCCTCGGCGCGCAGTCGACCGACGTTGCAGCTGCAGATGAAGACCACCACGAGGGCGTTCTTCACCGAAAGGCTCTGCAGCAGGTAACCGATCTGGAGGAAGAAGTACGAGGCGTAGATCGGGTGGCGAACCAGTGCGTACGTCCCTCGCTGCACCAAGCCGCGGTCGGCGGCGGCGAAACCGAACGAGCGACCGAGGGCGTAGAAGGACGCGACGCAGATGACCAGACCAATCGCTTGGACGTAGGACCCCGCGACGACTCCCCAGTGTGGATGCGCGCCCGTCGGTCGCAGCAACAGACCGCCGAACGTGCCGCCGAAGGCGAGCAGCCAGTCGGCCGGCCGCTGGCTCAGTACGCGCGCCGGGCGCCTCACCAGGTAGGCCACGACGATCCACATCTGCTCCGCGAAGAACGCGGCGCCGATCAGCGAGTGCGTGCTCCGGTAGTGCTGGAGCCCGGCCCGGGCGAACATGGCGGCGCCGCCCGCCGCCACGAGGTTCGCGGCGATGCGACGTGAGAGGACGGTGCGCGGCGAGCGCCCGAGCCCCGACGTCGATCCGTCCTTGCCCTTCGGACCATCGAGCTCGGCCGACGTCGCCACCACGAGAACGCGTGGCCCGTTGGTGAAGCGCGAGTCGCTCCTAGCTTCGTTCATCGCTCGCTACGTCTTTGACATCGGATTCGTCACCCATGGTGGACGACCCACGCGAGGAGAAGAGCCGCCGTCCGATCAAGGCGTCGACACTCAGGCGCCCCGGTCCCAGGAAGACGATCACCAGGGCCAGCACGGCCAGGGCCATATTGAATTCGTACCCGGGGGTCAGCGTCTCGGAGTTGATGCCGTTCGTCCAGGTGACGGTGATCATGGCCATGACCTGGTCGCCGAACAGCGCGGCTCCGGCCAATCGCGATCCCAGACCAAGCGCCATCGCGACGGCGCCGCCGAACTCGATCACCCCGCCAAGGACGGCGAAGAAACCGCCGGGGTGCAGATGGGCTGAGTTCGAGAAGTAGAGCGCGGTGCGGTGGATACCCGGGCCGTTGAACGCGCCGAAGAGCTTTCCCGCCCCGTAGTAAGTGAATATCCACGCCAGGGCAATCCTCACCGTCAAGAGGGCCACGTCGCTCGATGCTGGCGACGGTCGCGTCGTGAAAAACATCGACAGCAGCGCCCGTCGGCGTCCCGGCGGCTCGGCGTTCGATGCAGTTGACATCAAGCGGTGCCGCGACCGGCGGCAGTCTCCTTGGCGGCCTTGGGGTCCGGTCGCCCTGAGGGCCCATCGTCAAAATCAGCGCGCCCGCTCAGCGGACGGAAGGGGGCAAGAAGTTGCGCGCCCATGACCGCGAAGTGGCGAGGGCGCGAGGCCGATTGCTCGACAACGAGGGGCCGTCCCGGAAGTCCGGTGTCGATCCGAATCGTGTCCTTGGTCGGGAAGACGGCGCGATGAGAAAGCTGGTCCCAGATGGTGAGGGCGAAGCCGAGGTTCACGTCCTGGCGCCCCTCGAGCCGGTGGTGGATGCGGTGGTAGTTCGGACTCACGAGGATCCGGTTGAGAGGCCCGTAACTCAAGTTCGTGTTCGAGTGCTCGAAGGCGACGACCGCGGCGTAGACGACCAGGAGGGTGATGGGCACGGCGCCGTTGGCCACCAGGATGATGCCTGGAATGAGCGTGATGAGGTAGGACACGTGGATCAACGGGTGCGTGCGAAAGACCGTGAGCACGCTCATGTCCTCCTGCGAGTGGTGCAGCTCATGGAAACGCCATAGCATCCGGACCCGATGGTTCGCCCAGTGCGCGAACCAGTTGCATCCGTCCATGGCGACGAAGATGACCGCGATCACGCTCCATCGCGGCACGAAACCGACGTGCGGCAGGACGATCCACGGCATCGACTGCCTGGCCACCTCGGCGAAGGACAATGAGAGCGCGACGACGAGCGGCACGACGAGGGTGGCGTTGAGCACCGTGTAGAGCAGGTCCTGCCGGTACCCGCGCGCGAAGAAGGGCCGGCGTTGCGCGGGCCGCAGTCGTTCCACCACCAGGAAGACAGCCAGGATCGCCAACGTCACCGGACCGACCACGACCACTCGCAGGTTGGTCATCGATGCGGCGAACGTGGTGCCTCCCCAGTGGCTGGACCAGCCAATCGCGATGAGTACCATCGCCACCGCGACGATGGAGAGTGCAGGCAGGTACACGCGCGACGAGATCGTTACTCGCCGTCTGTTTGCTCGGGTGAGAGTCTGCGCCGTCGCCGTGGGCTCGGCGGTGCGAGAGGGTGAGAATATAACGGACGACATTATGACCTCCTTGTTGACAACCTAAGCACTAGAAACCGACGCCGCCACCACCGCCACCGGCGGTTGTCGTGGTGGTCCCGCCCGGGGCGCTGGCCGTCACCACGACGGACCACTTGCCCCAGGTGTCCTTGATGTTGCCCTTCACTTGGCCCGGGGCCTTGTCGAGGAAGAAGTAGTAGAGGGCCTTGCCGGCGTACGTGACTTGAAGCTTCCCGCCCACTCCTTTCACGGTCCCCAGGCTGGCGGCGTTCACCCCGGCGCCGGCCGTGGCGTGGGTGACTCCCTTGGGCAGGAGGACCTCGTTCCAGAACGAGAGGCATTTGGTGGTGCATTTCACGGCGTCGGGCGTCAAGGTGTAGACGGTGTGGCCACTCACCAGGATCGTGCCGTACTTGGCGGTCTTGATCGTTGAGATGACGACCCCCTTGCTCGTGTGACTGGTCGACGCCGACGCCGAGGCGCCCCCGACGAGAGCGAGGGAGCCCAGGACCAGGCTCGCGGCCGCGACTCGTGCGGCGAAAGGCCTACGCGATGCCCGAACTTTCGTTGGCTGTGTCATGTTGTCTGTCTCCTTGTGTGCTGGTCGGTCGTTCACGTACTGGTCCTGGTCGAACGTATGAGGTGGCGTTGGCAGCATCGCCGCGTTGGTCTTGGTCGCCCGGTAGTACGGATAATGAGCCCCACGGGATCACGCCCGCTTCGATCAGTCAAGGACGGCACTGGCGATCACGTTCCCGTAGGAGTCGACCAACCGAGCGGAACGAACCTGGCTAGCCGAGGACTTTAGGGGTGCGACCCAGGAGCCGTAACCACTGGCGAGGGTGAATTTTCCGATCGTCTCCGTGTGGCCGTTGCTGAGCGTGACTTCGCACCACACCACCCCCGTCCAGGTGCCGGCGTCCACGGTCATGACCATCCACGAAGGGTTCCCCGAGGAGATGGAGACCTGGCCCAGGGCTCGCCCGTCCGACGTGAGCAGACCGGTTACGGGTCGAGCCGTGGCTGACGGGGGCGCCACGTGGCCGTCATCGGTGGCGACGGCGGCGACGCCCAAGCCCAGCGCCGCCACCAGGACGGCGGCCGCGGCTAGCACGCTTATCCGGCGGCGACGAGCGGTCATGCGCCGTCGATCGCCCTCGTGCAGTCTTTCGACCAGGCGCGTCTCGAAGCCCAACGGCGGCTCGGCCTCGGGCGCGAGCCACAGCATCGTGTCCGCCACCGTGGCCAGGGCCTCCAGCTCTGAGACGCACTGCGAACACGACTCGAGGTGGTCGAGCACGAGCGAGCGGCTTCGCCCCGACAGCGTTCCGAGGGCGAACTCGATCAGGTCCTCGCTGAGCGCTTCGCAGTTTTGTGGATCCTCCGGCCGGCGGTTCATGGCGCCTCCATGGTCGTCAGGGCCTCGCGCAACTTGGCCATTCCCAATCGAACGCGACTCTTGGCCGTGCCCAAGGGGATCTCCTCGAGGGTGGCCACTTCCGCGACCGTCCGGCCGTACATCACCGCGAGCACGATCGCCCGACGTTGCTCGACGGGCAGCAGGTCGAGCGCGGATCGCGCCCGTGACACCGAGTCCGACATGACGGCGGCGTCGACGGGCGAGCGCTCTTCGCTCATGAGTTCGAGGAACATTCGATCCTGCGGAGCGGTGGGGATGGGACGGTGAACGCGCACCGCGTCGATGGCGAGATTGCGGGTGATGGTCAGGGTCCACGTGGCCACCGAGCCACGACGCGCGTCGAACACGGACGCGTGGCGCAGGACTCGGATGAACGCCTCTTGGGCGACGTCCTCGGCCATGCCGGGATCCCCGACGATTCCCAAGGCCAGTCCGAAGAGCCGACGTTGGTAGCGCCGAACGAAGGCGAGCACGGCCCGATCGTCGCCTATGGCCACGCCCGAGAGCAGCGCCTCGTCCGAGACGTCCTCGCCGTAGCTTCCGCGCATTCTCATCAACAGATAGTACGGCTGAGGTCCCTCTTTGGATCATCGCCGCGGCTCAGCTTCTGGATTCGTACTTAGTGCTTCGGCCCGGTAAAAATTTGGCGGTTCCGGTGATCGCGACAGATCTTCCATCCGTAGTACCGGTGGCTGATCAAGGAGACACACGACATGACGCAGACAACGAACGTTCTGACACGCGGGGCCCTCATGATGCGGGTCGCGGCTATGGGCCTGGTCCTGGGTTCGCTGACCCTCGCCGGTGGCGCGTCGGCGTCGACCAGTCACGCGACCAAGGAGCTCGTCATCTCGACAATCAAGACCGCCAAGTACGGCACGATCCTGGTGAGCGGCCACACGGTCTACACGTTGACGCCCGACGCCGTGAAGTGCACCACCACGTGTCTTAAGTACTGGAACGAGGTCCTCCTGCCCCCGGGCGTCACGCACGCGACCGCCGGTCCGGGGGTGAACGCCGCCAGCCTGGGGACCGTGAAAGGAGTGGGCGGGAAGCTTCAGGTCACGTACGCCGGCAAGGCCCTCTACTACTTCTTCCTCGACAAGGTCCCGGGCCAAGTGAAGGGCAACGTCAAGGACACGTGGGGCAGGTGGTCCGTCGTGGTGACGGCCAAGGCCGCAGGCGTGACCACGACGATCAAGACGACGACTACCACGATCGCTAAGTCGCCCGTGACCACGACGACGACCACGCCGCCCACTACCACGACCACCTCTTCCGGTGGCGGAGGTATCGGCTTCTAACAGCTTCGGGGTCTCGCCTGGCCATCCCTGTGTAACTTGCTGGGATGAGTCAACCGCTCAAGATCGTCACCTTGTGCACGGGCAACGTCGCGCGCTCGGTGATGCTCGGCTACATGCTGGCGACCGTCGCGGAGCACAACGGCTACGACTGGCATGTGCGCAGTGCCGGCACGCACGTGATCGAAGGCTCGTCGATGAGCGCTCGCACCCGCGACGCGCTGGTCCGCATCGACGAGCTGGGCGTCCATCACTACGGGAACCATCGCAGCCATCAGCTGAACGCCGACGACGTGGCCTGGGCCGACGTGATCCTCGCGGCCGAGGCCGATCACGTGCGATTCGTGCGCCGTCATCATCCCGAGGATGGTGCCAAGGCGGTACTGCTCGCGCAGTTCGTTAGAGAAGCTCCTTTGGAGGGCTCCTTCGCCTTTCAACTCGACGTGGTGGCGCAGCACGAACCGCTGTCGGTCTTTGACGTCGCCGACCCGGCGGGTGCCGACCAGGCAACCTACGACGAATGCGCGAACCTGCTGTGGGAATTGAGCCAGGTGTTTGCGACGCTGGTGGACGAACAGGGTGCGGACTAGTCCTGCTGGACCGCGCGCAGCCCGCCCCAGGCGAGCGTCGCGCTTCGCGCCGCGAGTCGCTCGGACTCGTTGGGCGCCGGCTCGGGCCAGCCCTTGGCTTCCTGCTGCTCCATCCACGTCACGGCCGACGCCTCGGCGATACCGACGACGCCGGCGGCCAGCTGTCGGCGGTGGTCGTCGCTGATCGAGATGTTGATGAAGGGTTCGAGGAAGGTGGCGAGCACGATCTCCAGGTTGCGCAGCTCGTGGATCATCTCGCCTTCGTGGCTGTGAATGAAGAGCACGCGGAAGGCGTCGGTCTCGCTGATCACCATTTCGAAGTAGACGCGAAAGGCCACTTCGATCATGGCCCTCGGCGTGTCGACACTGGCGACCGCCTGGGCCAGGGACTCAAGCAGCTTGGTGGCGGTTTCCGCGACGATCTGGCGATAGAGATCGGCCTTGGATTCGAAGTACTGATACAGGATCGGCTTGGTGAAGCCGGCTTCCTTGGCGATCTCGTCCATGGTTGTGGCTTGGAAACCTCGCTCGGCGAAGATTCGGCGCGCCACCAGCAAGAGTTGCTCACGTCGCTCGGTGTACTGCGGCCGGTCGTCGTTCAGTACCATGACCCAAAAGACTACTGACTCTCAGCCGCCTTTCGACCGTGACGCGATGACGCCTCGGACGTCATGACGTTTCCAAGGGACCCGAGATTGGTCAGTCTCGTGGTCACGATCGTCCCGTCCGGTGCTCGGGTGTTGGTGGGTGACACGAGCACCGGACGGGGGGTCGGCGGTGCCGCTACTGCTGCATCGGGCCGGGTCCCGGACCCGCGCCTGGACCGAAGCCGGCTCCCGCGAAGCCCGGGCCGTTGCCGGGCCCACCGGTCAGACCGATTTCGACGCTCGAGGCGTCGAGCGAGGTGAGGTTGGCGTCAACCGTTCCCTGGGCGCTGATGACGCTGCCCACGGTGACGTCAGAGAGGGTCGCTGACGCGCTCGACTTGGTGTAGGTCGTTGTGGAGTCGACCACGATCGTCCTGGCGAAGCCTTCCGGGTCGCTGATGGTGATCGTGTCGCCGTTTACGGCTGTCACTGTGCCGAACAGGACGGGCAGCTGCACGTCGATGTTGACCGCGGTGGTCGAGCTGGCCGAGGAGAGTTGAATCCCCACGTGCTGTCCGATCGCCAGGGCCGACGCGTCGATGGTGGTGGGACCCTCGCTGAACGTGGTGGCGGTCGTTATGGCGTACGTCGAGGACGTGCCGTCGAGGTCCTTGACGGTGATCGAGGTCGACGAGACTGCCGTGATGACGCCCCCGGCGACGTCGCCCCACGAGGGCGGCGCCGTCGAGGGAGCCGTGGTGGCGTCATGGGCCGCCTGGGTGGACGTGGCCGACGCGATGCCCGCCCCGCCCGCGGCCAGTCCGACCCCGAGAGCTGTCGTCGCGGCCACTCGTTTGAGTGCATTCTTCTTCGTGTTCATGGTGTGCCTTTCGTTTCATTCGCTCGAGTCGATCTCGAAGCGACACCATCGTTGTCAACGCAGATGAGTTCGCCGACGAAAGGGCCTAAGAAGGAATTAATTACTGGTCGAGAAACGAAAGACCGTTCGCCCGTTGCCCGATGAAGGATTTCTGTTCAGCAGCAATGAGAGTCACTAGGCCCCGCGCACGCTCTCATCCGAATCTCTTACGTTGCTCTCATCGAGCCTTAGTACTGCGGCGAGTCTCTCGGGCAGGTTCCTCACGTTGAAGTGGGTGCGCGCAATCGCCCGGTTCGTCTCGAGGTGTCCGCTGTGAGGGTGCGAGAGGAACTGATCGATCGACGTCACGTCGTGTATGTCGAAGAAATCGAAGCCATAGGACCGGATCTCTTCGAGCACGGGGTAGGGATGGACGGCGAGTGGCTTGGTGTGCGTCACCGACTCGAGCACCGGATTGCCGAACCCCTCCCACGTGGACGACATCACCACGAGGTCGCACGCGGCGTACGCGTCGTGCACGCTCAGGCCGTGGTCCAGGTCGCGACGGGTCTCGATGCCGGACTGGTGAAGCAGGTGTTCGAGTTCTGGTCCGTACCCGTCTTCGGCGGGGCCGAGTATCCACAGCACCGCGTCGAGGGATCGAGCGAGGTCGATCGCCCCCTCGACGTTCTTTCGAGGGATGACCCTGGTAGGGAGCAGAAGGAGTCGCCGTCCGCCGATGCCGAGGCGTTCTCGCGTGGCGTCGCGATTTCCTACGGGCGGATCGCAGTCGAAGGAGTTCATGATGGTCGTGGCGATGATGCCGCGCGACGCTAGCTCTCGCCGGGAGAGGTCGTTGATGGTCACGTGATTCCAGGCGGGCTGGTCGCGGGGGCCCTCGAGCCCCGCGAGGTGGACGCGCTGCCAGGGAAGGTCGTGATGGTGGAAGAGGGCTCGGCGACCGTCGAGGACCTCGTAGAGCACGTCGCGCGCCGCGGGGTTGAGCGGAAGTGACGCGAGGTTCTCGACGATGACCAGGTCGGCGTCCTCGAGCGCCGTTTGCAGTTCTACCCTCGACGGCGCCTGGTCGGCGCCTATACGCAGCCCTTCGAGAAGATGGTCCACGGGACCCGCACCGGCCACCAGTCTCGCGTGGTGGCCGAGCTGTTTTAATGCGCGGACCCACTTGGCGGCCTCGATCGAGACGCCGTCGGTGCCGCCCAAGCGAAAACTCACCACAGCGATGCGGGCCACCGGTTTACGCTAGCCAGGGAAGGTTGGCGGGTCCAAAGAGTAGAGTTGTCCTCGGTGGTGGCCCTGAGTCACCGCCTCTTTCTGGAGGATTGTCGGTGGCCAAACGGGCGCTTATTACCGGTATTACCGGCCAAGATGGCTCCTACCTCGCCGAACTGCTGTTGGAAGAGGGCTACGAGGTCATCGGCGTCATGCGCCGCAGTTCGACGGTCAACATCGAGCGGATCAGCCACATCCAGGACCGCCTCACCCTCGTGTCGGGCGACCTCATGGACGAGGTGTCGCTCATCAACGTCTTGCGCGACTACCGGCCCCAGGAGGTCTACAACCTGGCCGCCCAGAGCTTCGTGCAGGCCTCCTGGAGTCAGCCGGTCCTGACGGGCGAGACCACGGCGCTCGGCGTCACGCGCATGCTCGACGCGATCCGCATCGTCGATTCGGACATCCGCTTCTATCAGGCCAGCTCCTCGGAGATGTTCGGGCGGGTGCGCACGGTGCCCCAGAGAGAGGACACGTCCTTCTACCCTCGAAGCCCTTACGGCGTGGCGAAGGTCTCCGGCCACTGGATCACGGGCAACTACCGCGAGAGCGACAACCTGCACGCGTCCTCGGGCATCCTGTTCAACCACGAGTCGCCGCGACGGGGCCTCGAGTTCGTGACGCGCAAGGTCACGAACGGCGCCGCGCGCATCGCGGCCGGCCTCGACACCGAACTGCGGCTGGGCAACCTGGAGTCACAGCGCGACTGGGGCTACGCCGCCGACTACGTGCGGGCCATGTGGCTGATGCTCCAGCGCGACGCGCCCGACGACTTCGTCATCGCGTCGGGCGAGACGCACTCGGTGCGCGAGTTGTGCGAGGCGGCCTTCACGCAGGTCGGTCTCAACTACGAGGATCACGTGGTCGTCGACGCCGCGTTCATCCGCCCCGCCGAGGTCGATCTCCTGGTAGGTGACGCCACCAAGGCCGACCGCGAGCTCGATTGGCGGTGCGAGGTCGACTTCTACGCGCTGGTCGAGATGATGGTGGCGGCCGACGTGAAGTCTCTGCAGCGTTAGCCCGTCTTGATGGCCAACGGTTTCCCCGTCGTCGCGCTGCAGGAGGCCGTGGTCGTGGTGGGCGGCTTTCCCCTGCTGAGCGGCGTCACTTTGGAGGTGGCGAGCGCGTCGCTCAGCGTCGTGACGGGGGCCAACGGCGCGGGCAAGACGAGCTTGCTGCGCCTGCTGGCCGGGCTCGACGCCTTGACGTCGGGGACGGGGAGCGTCGTGGGTGTCGACCTCGCGAGCGGCGACCGTCGTCTGCTGCGGCGCCGGGTGGGATGGCTGGGCCACGAGGGGTCCTTCTACGACGACCTGAGCGTTCGAGAGAATCTCACGTTCGCGGCCCGGGCGCTCGCGCGTCCCTTGGAGGAGATTCCCGCGTGCGTCGAGCGCGTCGGACTTGAGAGTCGGATCGACACGATCACCAAGAGGCTCAGCGCCGGGCAACGTCGTCGCCTGGGGCTCGCGTGGCTGCTCTTGCGCCGTCCCGAGATCTGGCTGCTCGACGAGCCCTACGCCTCGCTCGACGACGAGGGCCGTGTCTTCTTTGATGCCCTGCTCGGCGACGTCGTGGCGAGCGGCGCCACCGTGCTGGTGAGCGCCCACGACCCCCTGCGCAGCGACGCCCTCTCTCCTCGGCACATCCACATGGCCGGCGGCCGCGTCGTGACGGACGACTCGTGATCCGCAGCGCGTGGCTCGTCGCCGTCAAGGACTTGCGCATCGAGATGCGCAGCCGCGTGCTGCTCTGGCAGGTGGTGCCCTTCGGGGTCATCGCGCTGCTGCTCTGCGGTCTCGCGTTGGGTCCGGCGCACGCGGGTAACTCGTCGGCCGGGCCAGGGCTCTACTACCTCGTGATCCTGCTCGTCACGTTGCTGATGGTCAACCGCTCCCAGGGCGTCGAGCGCAGCCCCGGCACGCGGTCCTCGATCGCCACGCTCGGACTCGATCCCGCGGGGCTCTTTCTCGGCAAGTCGCTGGCCTTGGCGATCGAACTGTGGGCCACGGGCCTGGTGCTGCTCGCCGGGGCCGTGCTCGTGCTGCACACGGCCCTCCACGGAGCGATCGTGGCCCTGCCCAGCATCGTGGTGACCTTGGCAGCGCTATCCGCGGCGGGCACCCTCTACGGTGCCCTCACGGCCGGAGGCGAGGCCTCGGCGACCCTGCTGCCCGTGTTGGCCCTGCCCGCCTTCGCACCGCTGCTGATCGCGGGCGAGCGTTCGTTCCACGACGCCCTGCACGGCGGGGCGCTGCTCGGATGGTGGGTCGTGGTGGTGGTGGCGCTGGTCGCGTACCTGGCCATGGGGATTCTCCTTTACGGTGTGCTGGAGGAAACATGATCAAAGATCTCTCGCAACGACTACTTGGACCGGTGACGCTCGTCCTCCTGGCGCTCACGATCTGGCTGGGGCTGTGGGTGACGCCGCCGGACGTGGTCCAGGGCAACCTGGTGCGCCTCATCTACGTGCACCCCTCGGTGGCCTGGGTCGCGCTCTACGTCTCCTTCGGCACCGCGACCATCGCGAGCGCCCTCTACCTGTGGCGGCGCACGCGCTCGCTGGTGATGGACCGGGTCGCGCACTGCGCGATGGAGGTGGCCGTCGTGTTCATCGTGTTGACGCTCATCACCGGGTCGATCTGGGGGAGGCCGACCTGGGGCGTGTGGTGGGCCTGGGACGCGCGCCTCACGACCACGGCGATACTGGGCGTGCTGGCGCTGGGCTACCTGGCGCTTCGTCGGGCCAACGACGATCCCCTGCTGCGCGCGCGGCGCGGTGCCGTGTACGCGGTGCTGGCGGCCATCAACGTGCCGATCATCCACTTCTCGGTCGACTGGTGGAAGACCCTGCACCAGGGGGCGACCGTCTTCACCATCGGCGGGCACCTCAAGATTCACGGGCTGCAGCTCTGGACGTTGCTGGTGAGCTTCGTGGCCTTCACGCTGCTCTTCTTCTGGCTGCTTCGCGCGCGCTATCGACTCGAGGTGCGCCGGGAGCTGGCGTCGAGCGCGCTGCTGGCCGACGCGCTGACGACGCGCCAGCGCGAGGGGGCGCAGTGAGCTACGTCTACGCGGGATACGGGTTCGCCTTTGGGGGAGTGGCGCTCTACGCGCTGTCGATCTGGTGGCGAGGACGACGTGTCAAGCACTGAGGCGCCGCTCGACCTCACCCCCGTCGCGCCACCCCGGTCGCCGAGCCGCAGCCGCTGGCGCTCCATCGGCGTGCTGGTGGTCCTGGGCCTGGCGATCATCGCGCTGCTGAGCCAGGGCCTGCTGCACTCGCTCAACTACTTCGAGACCGTCGATCAGGTGCTGGCCAAACGCGCGTCTTTCGGCACCGAGGTCATGCGACTCGAAGGCGTGGTCAAGCCCGGCACCATCGAGCGCAACGCCAACGGCGCCACGTTCGTGCTCGAGGGCTCGGGCGCGCGACACGTGTACGTCGACGCCCACGGGTCGCCGCCGCAGCTGTTCCAGGCGGACATCCCCGTCGTGGTGGTCGGTCACTTCACCACCCGGACCTCGCTCGACTTTTACGGCACCCAGATACTGGTAAAGCACACGGCGAACTACATCGCCAAGTATCCCAATCGGGTAAAGGCGCCCAACGGTACGACTCGATGATCCTGATCTGGCTCGGTCGCGTCTCGCTCTACGTCTCCTTCGCCGCCCTGCTGGGCGGCATCGTCAACCAGCTGTGGGCGCTGCGCAAGGACCGAGCCAGTCACTCGCTATGGTGGGCGCTGCTCGCGCTGGCCGGGATCCTGGGTGCCGTCGGCGCGATGGAGACCGCGCTCATCACCCACAACTTCTCGCTGGCCTACGTGGCGGAGAACAACGCGACCTTCACGCCGCTGCTCTATTCCATCACCGGCATGTGGTCGGCCCTCGAGGGTTCGCTGCTGCTCTGGGTGTTGCTTCTTAGCGCTATCACCCTCTTCGTCATTGTGTACTACCGCCGCGAGGCGCGCGACGCCGTGGTCGGCTGGGCCACGGCCGTGCTCTTCGGCGTCGGTGCGTTCTTCACCTACCTGCTGGTCGCGCCGGCCAGCCCCTTCGTGCACAACCCCGCGCGCGTCCTGCAGGGCGCCGGGCCCAACGCGCTCCTGCAGAACAACCCGTTGGTGGCCGTGCACCCGCCGCTGCTCTACACCGGCTTCGTCGGCTTCACCGTGCCCTTCGCCTTCGCCATAGCGATGCTCATCACCGGCCGGGTCCAGGACCGCTGGCAGCTGGAGCAGCGTCGCTGGACGGTGCTGGCGTGGGGGGCGCTCTCGCTGGGCATCATCCTGGGCGCCTGGTGGAGCTACCAGGTCCTCGGCTGGGGCGGGTTCTGGGGGTGGGACCCCGTAGAGAACGCCGCGCTGCTGCCCTGGCTCACGGCGACCGCCTACATCCACTCGGTGATCGTCCAGGACCGCCGTGGCCTCTTTCGGGTGTGGAACCTGTCGCTGGCCATCGCGACCTTTGCCCTCACCGTGCTCGGCACGTTCTTCACCCGTTCTGGCGTCCTGCAGAGCGTGCACGCCTTCTCCTCGAGCACCCTGGGCCCGCTGCTGATCGGCTTCTTCTTCGTGACCGTGCTGTTGGGCGTCGGGCTGCTCGCCTGGCGCGGCGACCGGCTGCGGTCCGTGGTCGGCGTCGACCATCCGCTCTCGCGCGAGGGGCTGTTCGTGGCCAACAACGTGCTCTTCGTCGGCTTCGCCATCGTGGTGCTGCTGGGCACCGTCTTCCCGCTGCTCTACCAAGCCGTCAACGGGGCGCAGGTCACCGTGGGCACGCCCTACTTCGCCTCCATCGCCGCGCCGCTCAGCGTGGTGCTGCTCGCCCTGATGGCGGTGGCGCCGCTGGTGAGCTGGCGCACCGTCGACGCCGCGGTGCTGTGGAGCCGGCTGCGATTGAGCGCGTGGTCGGCCCTGGCCCTCGTGGCGATCCTCCTGGCC
>JBARBL010000068.1:0-105394 GCA_049793015.1 Acidimicrobiales bacterium
CGTCGCGCGTCGCGAGGTAGTCGTTGACCGTCACCACGTGCACGCCGTTGCCCGCGAGGGCGTTGAGGTACACCGGCAGCGTCGAGACCAGGGTCTTGCCCTCACCGGTCTTCATCTCCGCGATCCACCCGAAGTGCAGGGCCATGCCGCCCATGAGCTGCACGTCGTAGTGACGCTGGCCCAGCACGCGGGTGGCCGCCTCACGAACGACGGCGAAGGCGTCGATCAGGATGTCGTCGAGCGATTCCCCGTCGGCCAGGCGCTTGCGGAAGACGTCGGTCTGGTCGCGCAGCTCGGCGTCGCTCAAGGCCGCCATCTCCTCGGACAGCTCGTTGATCGGTCCGACGAGTTCGGCGAGCTGACGTACCCGCTTGCCTTCACCGACCTTCAGAATCTTGTTAAAAACACCCATATCGTGACTCAGCCTAACGGTCGAACGCTTTCTTGCTCTAGGGCTGTGAGTGTCTGACCTGGTCTTTGACCCCACACCTGCCTGCAGCGGTGTCCGTGCGAATCGCCGGCAGCACGGGGCTCTCCGGCAACGCAACCGCACACTTCACCGGCTCTCGGGCGGGCCACTTTGGCCCTTCCGAGGCAGGACTTACTTCTAAACCGCGCCATGCTCAACGTCAATAAGACGCCTTACGTGGGTCGTTTCGCCCGCGACTGGCATCGACTTTCAACCACAGAACCACTCACAGCCCTAGGGGGCATTCTAGACGTTTTCGGCCTTCGGCTTCGGTCGCACGATCAGCGACATGAAGAGGCGAAGCCCCAGCACCAGCGCGGCGAGCGGCACCAGGGCTCGGCGCAGGCCCCGGGCGGTCTGCATCTCGAAGCGCAGGGCGCTCTTGTGGTGCGCGATTACCATCACGCGAGAGGCCCGCTGGCGCGAGAGGCCCTCGATGTGCGTCACCACCGCCTCGGCGACGGCCGCCACGCCGTAGCCGCGCTCTCGCACCTCCCAGCACAGGGCCATGTCCTCGGCGAACATGAAGTAGCGCTCGTCGAAGCCGCCGATCTCCTCGAAGACGTCGCGGCGTATCACGAAGCAGGCCCCCGACACCCAGTCGACGGTGCCGTCCGGACGGGGCGAACGGTAGATGCGGGTGGCCGGATTGTCGGGCCAGGGCGATTCGAGCAGGGCGTGGGCCCCGGCCAGCCAGAGGTTCGGGAAGACCCGATGCGAGGGGTAGATCGAACCGTCGGGACGTTCGATCTGGGGACCGACCACCGCCACCTCGTGATGGTCCTCCAGGTAGTCGACCATGGCCTTGACCGCCCCGTCGTGCAGCACGAGGTCGGGATTGGCCACCAGCAGGTACTTGGCCGGACCCGTCGCGGCCGCCCCCCGGTTGACGCCGCGGCCGTAACCCAGATTCTGTCCCGGTTCGACCAGCACCACCTGACGTTGCGCGAGCGCGGGCGGCGACGATCCGGCCAGGCCGTTCTCGACGACCACGATCGTCGCGACCCCGTTGGCATGCAGGGAGTCAATGCAGTCGCCCAGGGCCGCCCCGGCGTGGTAGTCCACCACCACGCCGGCCACGTCGAGGTCGTGGCGGCTCACGGTTGGACCTCTTCTGGCGCCCAGGCGTCGAGCAAGCGTTCGACCCCGCGTTGCCACCCCGGCAGGGGGAGCCAGCCCTGGGCCAACCACTTCTGCGTGCACAGGTCGCTTCGCGCGGGCCGGGCCGCGAGCGGAGCCGGGTCGAGATCGGCGGTGATGATGGGCGTGGCGAATCGGTCGTCACGCCCCAGTGTCCGACCGGCGAACCGGGCCAGCTCGAACCAGGTCGTGGCGCCGGCGTTGGCCACGTGCCACACCCCACCCGGGCGCTGGCGCACCAGGGTCACCAGGGCCCGCGCGAGGTCACTGGCCAGGGTCACCGTGCCCATCTGATCGTCCACGAACCGCACGTGCTCACCGGAGCGGGCCTTGGCGGCGATCAGGCGCATCACGTTCTTGCCCCGCGCGCCCATGACCCACGACGTGCGCACGATGGTGTCGCGCGGCGTGCACCTCAGCTCGCCGGCCCGCTTCGACGCCCCGTAGACGTTGAGCGGGTTCGTGTGGTCGTCTTCGACGTAGGCGCCGGCCTTCTCGCCGTCGAAGACGTAGTCCGTGGAGATCGTGATCAGGTGCGCGTCGACCTCCCGGGCCGCCTGCGAGAACGCCTCGACCGCGTTGGCGTTGACCGCGTAGCATTCCGGCACCTCGATCTCGGCGCGATCGACCGCCGTGTAGGCCGCCAGATTCACCACCACGTCCGGACGCGCCGCCTGGAACGCTCGAAAGACGGCGTCACGGTTGGTCACGTCGAGGTCATGACGGGTGAGCCCCACCACGTCGAACTCGCCTTCGCGGACCTTCTCCCGGTCGGGTTGGAACCGCTCGTCGCCGCCCGGGGGCGTCAGGCCACCCAAGGTGTCCATGAGGTCGACCCCGACCTGACCCGCGCCGCCGGTGACGAGCACGCGCACGGCGCTCACGATGCACCGAGCTGGGGACGTACGTGCACGACGTCGCCCGTGGAGAAGACCATCTCGTGGCCCTCGACGTCGACGACCAGACGTCCGAACTCGTCGACGCCCCGGGCCTCACCGACGGCGTCGCCTTGCGTGCGTTCGACGCGCACCACTTGGCCGATCGTCACCAGGGCGCCCTCATACTCGCGACGAAGATCGCGCCGGCCGGCGTCGTCGCGCAGTTGGAGGTAGCGCCACTCGAGCTCCTCGAGGAAGATGTCGAGCAGCCCGCGGGCGCTCAAGGTGATGCCGGTGCGGTTGAGCACGTCAGTGGCCGCGACGTCGCGCGGGCTGTCGGTGAGGTTGAGACCGAGGCCGACCACGACCGCGGGGCCCTGCGACGTCGCCACGACCTCGGCGAGCAGCCCGGCCAGTTTCTGATCCCCCACCATCAGGTCGTTGGGCCACTTGAGCCCGGGCCGGAGCCCGCAGAGTCGCACGAGTGCGGCGCGGATGGAGAGCGCCACCGCAGCCACCACCAACTGGAGCTGGTCCACGCTCAACGCCGGGCGAAAGAGGATCGAGCAGAGCAAGGATGACCGCGGCGGTGCGTGCCACTGGCGGTCCAAGCGGCCGCGCCCCGCCGACTGGAAGTCGCAGTACGCCACTAGGCCTTCGGGGGCGTCCGAGCGCGCCTGCTGGGCCAGCCACGAGTTGGTCGAGTCGATCTCCTTGAAATGCTCGACTCGCCAAATCAAATGGTCCATAGGCAAAGATTAGAGTTTGGGAGTCGACTGCTAGAAAATGACAGTCCCCGTACGGAGGTTGCCGTGTTGAAGAAAGTCCTGATCGCCAATAGAGGCGAGATCGCGGTGCGCATCATGCGCACCTGTCGAGAGATGGGCATCTCCACCGCGGCCGTGTACTCCGAGCTCGACCGCAACGCCCTGCACGTGCGTTTGGCGGACGAGGCCTACGCCCTGGGCGGCCAGAGCGCCGCCGAGAGCTACCTCAATACCGAGGCCATCCTGGAGGTCATCACGCGGTGCGGCGCCGACGCCGTGCACCCCGGGTACGGCTTCTTCTCCGAGAACACCGATTTCGCGCGAGCCATCACCTCGCGTGGCGTGACCTTCGTCGGCCCGCCGCCCGAGGCGATCGAGGTCATGGGCGACAAGATCTCCTCGCGCCTGGCCGCCGAGAAGGCTGGCGTCGCGGGGGTGCCAGGACGCAGCGAGAGTCTGAAGGGCGCGGCCGACGTAGTGGCCTTCGGCACCGAGGTGGGCTGGCCGATCGCGATCAAGGCGGCCTACGGCGGCGGTGGCCGGGGCATGAAGGTGGTCGAAGGACCCGAGAGCGCGCACGACGCCTTCGAGAGCGCCCAACGAGAGGCGCAGAGCTACTTCGGCCGCTCCGAGTGCTACGTCGAGCGCTACCTGACGGCCCCGCGCCACATCGAGATGCAGGTGCTCGCCGACGGACACGGCCGCACCCTGTGGCTCGGCGAGCGCGACTGCTCCGCCCAGCGCCGCCACCAGAAATTGATCGAGGAGTCCCCGGCTCCCAACTTCCCCGACGACGTGCGTCGGGCCATGGGCGAGGCGGCCGTCAAGGTCTCCGAGGCCTGCGGCTACGTCAACGCCGGCACCGTGGAGTTCCTCTTCCAGGACGGCGAGTTCTTCTTCCTCGAGATGAACACGCGGCTGCAGGTCGAGCACCCCGTAACCGAACTGGTGACGGGACTCGACCTCGTCGAATGGCAGTTGCGCATCGCGTCGGGCGAGCCGATCACGTTTTCCCAGGACGAGGTCCGCCATCACGGCCACGCCATAGAAGTGCGCATCAACGCGGAGGACCCGGCCGGCGGAAAGTTCACACCCTCGCCCGGGACCCTGTCGCGCTTCGACCAGCCTGCCGGACCGGGCGTGCGACTCGACGCCGGGTACGCCGCGGGCGACACCGTCTCGCAGTACTACGACAACCTCATCGCCAAGCTCATCGTGTGGGGCGAGGACCGCGAGAAGGCCCGACTTCGAATGTTGCGCGCCATTGAGGAGACCCGGATCGAGGGCGTTCACACGACGCTCGCGGCCGACGTCGTGATCCTGACCAGCGAGGAGTTCGTCACGGCGACGCACTCCACCAAGACCGTCGAGGAGCGCCTCGACTTTTCGGGCATCAGCAGCGAGGCCCCACCGGTCGTGTCGGTGGGCACCGGCGACGTGCGCAAGGACGTGACGGCGGAGGTCAACGGGCGTCGCATCACGGTGGCCCTGTGGGTCCCCGAGATCAGTGACGACGGACTGCCCCGACCCATCAGCACGGCGGCCAAGCCGCGCCGTCAGCACCACGCCGGGGTCTTGGGTAGCGGCTCGAGCACGGTGACCGTGCCGATGCAGGGCACCATCGTCAAGGTGAGCGTCGAGGTGGGCCAGACGGTGGAGGCCGGCGACACCGTGATGATCCTCGAGGCCATGAAGATGGAGAACTCGGTGAACGCCGAGAAGACCGGCGTGGTCATGAGCATCAACGCCGCCACGGGCGACTCGGTGAGCGCCGGCGACATCGTGGCGGTGATCGAATGAGCGCCCGCGAAGCGGCCTCCAGCGCCATCAACGCGTCGCGCGAAGCCGTGCTCGAGCTGAGCCACTTCGTGCACGCCCACCCCGAGATGGGTTACGAGGAGTACCTGAGCGCCGAAGCGGTGGCCGCGGCGGCCGAGAGGGCTGGCCTGCTCGTCGAACGGGGCATCGCCGGACTGCCCACGGCCTTTCGCGCGAGCGCCGGTAGCGGCGACCTGCACGTGGTGTTCTGCGCCGAGTACGACGCGCTGCCCGACGTGGGCCACGCCTGCGGGCACAACATCATCGCGGCGTCCTCGCTCGGTGCCGCCATCGGTCTGGCCGCGGTCGCGGACGAGGTGGGCGTCAGAGTCACCTTGCTGGGCACCCCTTCGGAAGAGGGCGGCGGCGGAAAGATCGACCTGATAAACGCCGGGTACTTCGACGACGTGCACGCGGCGATGATGGTGCACCCGTGGCCCGTCGACCGCCTGGAGATGACGTGCCTGGCCGTCGAGCAGTTCGACGTCACCTTCCACGGCAAGGAGGCCCACGCGTCGGCCGCCCCCTGGGACGGCGTCAACGCCTCGGACGCCATGACGATAAGTCAAGTGGCGATCGGCCTCGCGCGTCAACAGCTTCGACCAGGCGACCAGGTGCACGGCATCGTGACCGACGGCGGCTCGGCCGCGAACATCATCCCGAGCCGGGTGGTCGGGCGGTTCATGGCCCGCTCACTCACCAGCCAGAGCCTGGTCGCGTTGCGCCAGAAAGTTACGGCGTGCTTCAAGGCGGGCGCCTTGGCGACGGGCGCGTCGTTCGAGACCCAGAACCTCGGCAGCCCCTTCTCACACATGGAATCGGATTACGACCTGCTCGCCCACTACCGCAGCGCCGCCGAGACCCTGGGGCGAACCTTTGAGCTCGATGATGAGGGCGTGCCCCTGCCCACGGCCTCCACCGACATGGGCAACGTGTCATTGGTCGTGCCGTCGATCCATCCCCTGCTCGGGATCGAGACCGACGGCGCCGTCAATCACCAGCCCGAGTTCGCGGCCGCCTGCATCACCGAGAGCGCCGACCGCGCGGTGATTGACGGGGCCACCGCGCTGGCCCACGCCGCCATCGCGGTCGCCCAGGACGAGAAGCTTCGCGCCCGTCTCACGGCCCGCGCATGATGATCGAGCACGCGCTGCTGCGCGTGAGCGAAGGCCGCGAAGAGGAGTTCCAAAGGTCGATCGTCGAGGCCCTGCCCGTCATCGAATCGGCGCCCGATTGCCACGGCGCCGAGGTGCGCCGCCAGGCCGAGGACGGCTCGGTCTATCTGTTGCTGGTTCGTTGGTCGTCGGTCGAGGCCCACATGGCCTTTCGCCGTACCGAGCTCTTCGACCGCTGGCGCGAGCTCACCCACCACTTCTACAGCGAGACCCCCTCGGTCACGCACTTCCACGAGCCGCTGGCGCGCTAGTTCGCCTGGTAGACGCCGAACTCGCCGCGAAGCACGTCCGCGACCTCGCCGAGCGTCGCCATGGCCGAAAGAGCGGTCTTCATCGGGTAGAGCACGTTGGCCGTTCCCCGCGCCGCCGTGGCGAGGTCCGCCAGGGCGGCCCGCACCGAGTCGTCGTCGCGCTGGGTCTTGAGCGCCGTGACCCGGGCGATCTGCGCCACTTGCTGGGCTTCGTCAATCGGGAAGACGTCGGTCTTGGTCGAGACGGTCTCGTTAAAGCGATTCACTCCCACCACCACCTTGTCGCCGCGGTCGACGACTCGCGCGAACTCATAAGCGGCGGCCTCGATCTCATCCTGCATGTAGTTGGACTCGATCGCCGCCACCGCGCCGCCCTGGTCGTCGATGGCCGCGATGTAGCGCGCCGCCAACCTTTCCACCTCGGTGGTGAGCGACTCAACGAAATACGATCCCGCCAGGGGGTCGACCGTGTCGGTGACGCCCGATTCGAAACCGAGGATCTGCTGGGTACGCAGCGCCAGCTTGGCCGCCGACTCGGTGGGCAGGCCGAGCGCCTCGTCGAACCCGTTGGTGTGCAGGCTCTGGGTGCCCCCGAGGGCGGCCGCCAGGGCCTGGACCGTCACGCGGACGATATTGTTCTCGGGCTGCTGGGCGGTGAGCGTGGAACCGCCGGTCTGGGTGTGGAAGCGCAGCATCATCGACTTGGGATCCTTCGCGCCGAATCGGTCGCGCATGATGTTCGCCCAGAGCCGCCGGGCGGCGCGGTACTTCGCGACCTCCTCGAAGAGGTTGTTGTGGGCGTTGAAGAAGAAGCTCAGTCGCGGGGCGAAGTCGTCGAGCTCGAGTCCCGCCGCCAGCGCCGCGTCCACGTAGGCGATGCCGTTGGCCAGCGTGAAGGCGATCTCCTGGACGGCGGTCGAGCCGGCCTCGCGGATGTGATAGCCCGAGATGGAGATCGTGTTCCAGCTGGGCATCTCCTTGGCGCAGTACGAGAACGTGTCCACCACCAGGCGCATCGACTGGCGCGGCGGGTAGATGTAGGTCCCGCGGGCCACGTATTCCTTGAGGATGTCGTTCTGGATGGTGCCGCGCAGCCGGTCGGGTGCGACCCCCTGCTCCTCGGCCACCAGCTGGTAGAGCAGCAGCAGCGTCGACGCGGTCGCGTTGATGGTCATCGACGTCGTCACGTCACCAAGGGGCAGTCCATCGAGCAGCGCCCGCATGTCCACCAGCGAGCAGATCGACACCCCCACCTTGCCGACCTCGCCTTCGGCACGCGGGTGATCGGCGTCGTAACCCATCTGGGTCGGCAGGTCGAAGGCGCACGAGAGCCCCGTTTGTCCCGCGTTGAGCAGGAACTTGAATCGCTGGTTGGTCGCCTCGGCGGAACCGAAGCCGGCGTATTGGCGCATGGTCCACAGCCGTCCGCGGTACATCGACGACTGCACGCCGCGCGTGTAGGGGAACTCCCCGGGGCGACCGAGTTGCGTGGCCTCGTCAAATCCTTCGAGATCGCCCTCGTCGTAGAGTTCCTTGATCTCTATGCCGGAATCGGTGCTTCGCTCTTCACGGGTCACGGTCCCAAGATTACGCGGTGCGCCCAGCCCTCTTCTGTTGACACTCATGCTCAATACTGGTGACCCATATTGCGGCGCGGTGGCCCTCACGGCCGACGACGGGTCAGGCGCTCACCGTGGGGTGGGGCATGCAGAGGTCGTCGTACTCGGCGATCACGATCTCGCCGGCGTCGTCACCGCAGGCCTGGCACGTGGGGTCGCGTCGCACCTTGAAGGTGCGGAAGCTCTGGTCGAGCGCATCGTAGGTCAAGAGCCGTCCCACCAGCGGGTCGCCCAGTGCGAGCAGCAGTTTGATCGCCTCGACCGCCTGGATCGAACCGACGATGCCGGGCAGCACGCCGAGCACGCCGGCCTCGGCGCAACTCGGCGCGAGCTCGGCGGGCGGCGGCTCGGGGATCATGCATCGGTAGCAAGGACCGACATAGGGGTTGAAGACCGTGATCTGCCCCTCGAAACGGAAGATCGAGCCGTGGACCACGGGGATCTTCTTCAGTAGCGCCGCGTCGTTCACCAGGTAGCGCGTGGGGAAGTTGTCGGTGCCATCGACGATGACGTCGTAACCGTCGATGATGTCGAGGATATTGTCCGCCCCGAGGCGAGTGTCGTAGGTGATGACGTTGACGTCGGGGTTCATCGCGGTCAGCGTCTGCTTGGCGCTGTCGACCTTGCGCATCCCGATGCGATCGAGATTGTGCAGGATCTGGCGTTGGAGGTTGGACGAATCAACGACGTCCATGTCGATGATGCCGATGGTCCCCACACCGGCGGCGGCGAGATAGAGCCCAGCCGGCGAGCCGAGCCCGCCCGCTCCAAGCAGCAGGACCTTGGCGTCGAGCAACTTCATCTGCCCTGCTTCGCCTACCTCGGGCAGCAGCAGATGGCGGTGGTAGCGGATCCGCTGGTCGGCCGTCATGGTGCGCGGCGTGCTCCACTCGAGCCCGTCGTCTTTCCATTTGTTGAAGCCGCCGATGATCGACACGACGTCGGTGTAGCCGAGGTCTTGAAGCGTCTTGGCGGCGAACGCCGAGCGGACCCCACCGGCGCAGTAGACGGCCACGGGTGCGTTCTTGTCGGGCAGGCGGCCCTCGACCGTGAATTCCAGGTTGCCTCGAGGTATGTGCACGGCGCCGGGCAGCGCGCCCTGGTCGTACTCGTCGGGCTCCCTCACGTCGAGCACGTTGTAGTGGCTGAGGCGCGCGGCGACGTCGTGAGGATCGATCTCGCGTATCTCGGACTTGGCCGTATTGAGCAGGTCTCGTGGTGTGGGCACCGTCACTCCTTCTTCCACCACAAATCCTAGGGGGTTAGTAAGAATTCTCGTCGGTGCGTGCTAAACCCATCGCATGGAACTTCACGAGCTGCTCTCGCGCCGTCGGATGGTGCGATCCTTCGACGGATCGCCGGTGGACCAGGAGTGGCTCGACGAGTGCTGCGCGCAGGCCCTGTGGACCCCGACGGCCGGCAACAGTGCCGGGGTGCGCATGCATACGGTCGGTCCCGGCGAGGTGGCGGGATACTTCAACGTGGCCACGGACGACTATTGGCGCGCCAACGCACGCCGGTCCCCCGGATTGCGGAGGGCCGGAGCGGTCGTGCTCATAACCTCGCGGCCCCAGGACTACCTGAGCCGGTACGCCGAGAGCGACAAGTCGACCTCCGGCCTCTACGAACAGGCCGGCTGGCCCGTGCCGTACTGGCATACGGACGCCGCCATGGCCACGATGGCGCTGCTGCTGCTCATCGAGGAGAGCGGATGGCAGGCCACGATGTGGGGCAACTTCCGCAACAGCGTGCCCGTGCTGGCCTGGGCGCGCATCGAGGACGAGGAGCTCTTCGCGACCGTGCTCATCGGGCGAAGCGACGGTGCGGACGTGCCCTCGGCGTCGCTCGATCGCGAGGTGCCGTCGCGAGCGTCTCGCGTGCGGCGCGTCGCGCCTTAGCTGTTACTTCCGTTCTCCCCGTCGCCTTCGGCCTCAACGTCGCCCGCATCGTCAGGGTCGCCCTCTTCGTCACCGGGTGCTTCGACGTCGACCACGAGCTCATCGTCATCGTCATCTTCGAAGAAATCACCGTCACCCAGACCGTTCGACTCGGCGGCGACGGCGGAGAGGAACTCAACGATCGTCCTCGTGCTGAACGCGGTGGCACCTTTGGTCACGTAGCCCCGGCCGGTTTCGGCCCGCGCCGGTCCCGCGATGTCGAGGTGCACCCAGGGCCGGCCATCGGTGAAACGCTGCAGCAGGAGCGCGGCCGAGATGGAGCCAGCCTGGCCGGTCTTGCCGATGTTCTTCATGTCCGCGACGTCCGACTCGAGATGCGACTCGTAGCCGGTCGCCAGTGGCATGCGCCAGAGGACCTCGCCACTCCTCGCGCTGGCGCCCGCGAAGTAGTCCGCCAGTTCTTCGGTCGTCGCGTACATGGCGCCGACCTCATCGCCCAGCGCCACCACCTGAGCTCCGGTCAGCGTGGCCACGTCCACGATGGCGTCGGGATTGGCCTCGACCGCCAGGGATAGTCCGTCGGCCAGGATGAGGCGACCTTCGGCGTCGGTATTGAGCACCTCGATGGTCATTCCGTTTCGGATCGTCAGCACGTCGCCGGGCTTGGTGGCGCGGTCGCTGGGCAGATTCTCGGTCATCGGCGCGATGGCGGTGACCTGCACCTCGAGCCCCAGACGGCTGGCGATGGCGAGCGCCGTCATCACGATGGCTGAGCCGCTCATATCAGTCTTCATGGTCATCATGCCCACGCCGGTCTTGAGCGAAAGCCCGCCGGAGTCGAAGGTGACCCCCTTGCCCACCAACACGATGTGCACCAGGTCCTCGCCCTTGGGCCGATAGGTGGCGTAGACCAAACGGGTCGGCTGCGCCGAACCCGCACCGACGCCCAGCAGCCCGCCCAGACGCTCCTCGCGAATCCGCGATTCCGTCCAGACGTCGACCCTGACGTTGGGGTCGTCCTTCAGGTACTTGGCCACCTGCTTGGCCAACTCCTTGGGCGTCATGTTCCCGGGAGGGGTGTCGATGAGCCGCTTGGCCCAGTTGACGCCGTCGGCCACGACCGCGCCACGCGCCACGCCCTCGACGACCTCGTCGTGCGTCTCGACCGAGGGCAACGGCGAGCCCAACGGCACCACGTCGAAAGTCGCCTCGACGTCGTCCGACTTCTTGAAGCGGTAGGCCGAGAGCAGCGCCCCTTCGACCAGCGCCTGGGCGGCCTCGCCCGGCTCCTCGATGCCGTCGGTGGGAAGGTAGAAGGCCAGGTTGGTGTCGCGCGCGGCGCGTACGGCGGCGGCACCGGCTAATCGATAGTGCTCGAGCTTGTTGTAGGTGGAATCGAGGCTGATGAGCGCCACGCTCGATCCGTTGAAGGAACGGATCACCGCCGCGCTCCCCGGCTCCTCCTTGAGACCGTGCTGCTCGCACCACTCCTTCGGGAAGGTGCGCGGCAGGGTGTGGTCGGCGAGGGCCTTGGGTATCGACTCGGCGATGAAGGCCGTGCCGCCGTCGAAGGTGACCGGCACGCAGATCGTCGGCCGCGATGCGCCTTCCGTGGGCGTCGCGACTCGGGCGGTGCGTGACATCGTTGTCCTCTCTAGCTACTCGAACGAGTTGTTCGGTGATTCGGTCCTTCGGCCCAGCGCGCCATCGTCCACGCCAGGTCGCTCAATCGATTCAGATACATTACGACCAAAGAGTCCTCGAGCGCACATGCGACCGCGAGACGTTCCGCGCGGCGGATGACCGTTCGCGCGACATCGAGCGCGGCGGAGAGCTGATTCTCCCCCGGCACCGCGAAGTCGGTGGGCTTGGGCAACTCTTGGGAGAGCAGGTCAATCTGGTCTTCCAGTCGCGTGACCATCGCGGACGACACCCGCGACTTCTCCGCGACCAGCTTGTGGCGGTTCTCCGGCGAGGTCGCCACCTCGGCCATGAGCACCCACAGGTCCCGCTCAATCGTGATCAACAAGTCGCTGAGGGGCTGCGACGGGTCACAGAGGGAACGGGACCATCCCAACATCGCCTGCGACTCGTCCACGGCGCCGTTGAGCTCGATGGCGCTCGAGTTCTTGGCCACTCGACCTCCGAAGTAGAGACCGGTCGTGCCGTCGTCGCCACTTCGCGTGTAGATCTTCACGACCTCAGCGTAGTGAACGATGAAGGCACGGGTAACCTGACTACCCAATGGAGTTAACGATCCGCCCGCCCTTCGCCCGTCCCGCACCCAGCGACCCCTACCTGGCGGCCCTGGCCCAACGGGTGCTCATTTACGACGGCGCGACCGGCACCAACTTCCAACTCCAAGAACTCACCGCCGACGATTTCGGAGGTCCGTCGTTCGAGGGTTGCAACGAGATACTCACCGTCACCAAACCGCGCGCCGTGGAACTGCTCCATCGATCGGTCCTCGACGTCGGCGTGGACGTCATCGAGACCGATTCCTTTGGCGCGTTCGGTGTCGTGCTGGCCGAGTACGGCATCGCGGAACGCGCCCACGAGCTGGCACTGGCCTCGGCCACGATCGCTCGACGCGTGGCCGACGAGTACGCGAGCCCCGGCGCGCCAAGATTCGTGGCCGGCTCCATCGGCCCGGGAACGAAGTTCCCTACGCTCGGCCAGATCACCTACGACGACCTTTCGGCGAGCTACGAAGAGCTGGCCTACGGGCTGCTCGAGGGCGGCGTGGACCTGCTGCTCGTCGAGACGATGTTCGACCTGCTGTCGGGCAAGGCCGCCATCGCGGCCTGCCATCGCGCCATGGTCCGTCACGGACGCGTAGTGCCCATCCAGGCCCAGGTCACCATCGAGATCACCGGCCGCATGCTGCCCGGCACCGAGATCGGCGCCGCCATCACGTCGCTCAGCGCGCTCGGGATCGACCTCATCGGGCTCAACTGCGCCACGGGACCGGTGGAGATGTACGAGCCGCTGCGCCAGCTGAGCGAGACCGCCCCGATGCCGATCTCCTGCCTACCCAACGCAGGTTTGCCGAGCGTGGTCGACGGCAAGATGCACTACGACCTCTCCCCGGAGGGACTGGCTGAACACCTGGCCAAGTTCGTCGCGGAGTACGGCCTCCAGGTCGTCGGCGGATGCTGCGGCACGACGCCCGAGCATATGGCCCGGGTCATCGACGCGGTTCGACCACTCAGCGCGGCGACCCGTCAACCGGAGCTCGACCCGGCGGTCGCGTCGATCTACGCGTCGACCAACTATCAACAGGATCGCTCAGTGCTCCTCGTTGGTGAACGCACGAACGCCAACGGCTCGAAGAAGTTCCGCGACGCCATGCTCGGGGGCGACTGGGACACCTGCGTGGGGATCGGGCGGGACCAGATCAAAGAGGGCGCGCACATCCTGGACGTCTGCGTCGACTACACCGGCGCCGACGGCGTCAGCGACATGAACGAGATGATGAGCCGCCTGGCCACCCAGTCATCGGTGCCCATCATGGTCGACACCACCGAGTCGCTCGTCGCGCGTCAGGCCCTGACGTGGCTCGGCGGCAAGGCGATCCTCAACTCGGTGAACCTAGAAGAGGGCGACGGCCCGGGCACCCGCCTCGACGGCTTCTTGAGCCTGGCGGCCGAGTTCGGCGCGGCGGTCGTGGCCACCTGCATCGACGAGGAGGGACAGGCGCGCACCGCGGAGTGGAAGGTCCGAGCGGCCCGCGCCATCACCGACCTCGCGGTCTCTCGCTACGGACTGAGCCCCCAGGACATCTTCATCGACGCGTTGGCCCTGCCGCTCTCCACCGGCATGGTGGAGTCGCGACGAGACGGGATCGAGACCATCGAGGCGATCCGGCGCATCAAGGCCGAGATGCCGGGGGTGCGCACGATCCTGGGCCTCTCCAACGTCTCCTTCGGCCTCAATCCGGCGGCCCGCCAGGTCCTCAACAGCGTCTACCTGCACGAGTGCGCGGAGGCGGGCCTCGACGCCGCGATCGTGCACGCCTCGAAGTTGCTGCCGCTCGCCCGGGTCGATGAGGAGGCCCGCCGGGTGTGCCTCGATCTCATCTACGACCGCCGCAGCGAGGACTACGACCCGCTGCAGGCGCTGCTGGGTCTCTACGAGGGCGTGTCGGCCACCAACGCCAGCACCGAAACGCTGGCGGAGCTCCCGCTCGACGAACGACTGCGACGCCGCATCATCGACGGCGTGCGCGTGGGGCTCGAGAGCGACCTCGACGAGGCGATGGCCAACGGCGTCGCGCCGCTGGCCATCGTGAACGACATCCTGCTGGACGGCATGCGCGAGGTCGGCGACCTCTTCGCCAGCGGCGAGATGCAGTTGCCCTTCGTGCTGCAGAGCGCCGAGACCATGAAGTCGGCCGTGGCCTACCTCGAGCCGCTCATGGAGAAGAGCGACCAGGGCGGCCGCGGTCGCGTCGTGCTGGCGACGGTGAAGGGCGACGTCCACGACATTGGCAAGAACCTGGTCGACATCATCTTGACCAACAACGGCTACGAGGTGATCAACCTGGGCATCAAGGTGGGCGTGAACGAGATGTTGGGCGCGGTGCAGGAGCATCGGGCCGACGCGCTCGGCATGAGCGGGCTGCTGGTTAAATCGACGCTCATCATGCGCGAGAACCTCGAACTGATGAATGAACTGGGCATGCAGGACGTTCCCGTGTTGCTCGGCGGCGCGGCCCTGACCCGCACGTACGTCGAGCGCGACCTGCGCACCATCTACAACGGACGCGTCTTCTACGGCAAGGACGCCTTCGAGGGCCTGCGAGTCCTCGACCGGTTGGGCGAGATCCGACGCGGGGGCGACGACGACCCCGAATTCGGTCGACAGATCTCCGAGAAGAAGGTCTTTCGCAGCATCCGCGGCGACGGCGACGAGGCGGCCAACCCGCTGGCGAACCGCAGCCCGGACGTCGAGATGGACAATCCGCTCTTCACGCCGCCGTTCCTGGGCAGCCGAGTGGCCAAGGGCATGGCCATCGACGAGATCGCCGAGTACCTCAACCTCACCGCGCTCTTTCGCAACCAGTGGGGCTACCGGCCCCAGGACGGCGAGGACGACCCCACCTTCAAAGAGCGGGTCCGCGCCATCCTGCGCGAACAGATGGCGATCGCGAAGGAGGACGACCTGCTCGTCCCCCAGGTCGTGTGGGGGCACTTCCCTTGCGCGTCCGACGGCAACGACCTGGTCCTCTTTGACGACGACTCGCGCTCCCGCGAGACCGTGCGCTTCACCTTCCCGCGCCAGCGCCAATCCCCCTTCCTCTGCATCGCCGACTTCTTTCGACCGAGCGACAGTCACAAACACGACTTCGCCAGCTTCATGCTGGTGACGATGGGCCCGCGAGTGTCGGAGCGGTGCCAGGAACTCTTCAGCGAGAATCGGTACCACGACTACCTGATGCTGCACGGCCTTGGCGTCGAGATGGCCGAGGCGCTGGCCGAACTGTGGCACCGGCGCATCCGAGAGGAGCTGGGTTTCGCCCACGAGGATGGACCCAACCTCGCGGGCCTCTTTCGCCAGAAGTACCGCGGTGGTCGCTATTCGTGGGGCTATCCCGCCTGCCCCGATCTGACCGACAACGCCAAGGTCGCGGACCTACTCGAGGCGAGTCGCATCGGCGTCGTCGTCTCGGAAGGATTCCAACTCCATCCCGAGCAGACGACGGACGCCATCATCTGCCACCACCCGATGGCCAAGTACTTCGTGGCCTAGTTCGTCGAGGCCCGGTGCTTCGACTCAGAGGGCTAGCGCCGCGTCGGCGACGACACGGGCGTGGCGTCGCTCAGCGCCTCGCGGGCGTGGTAACTCGACCGCGTGAGCGGCGACGCCTGCACGTGGGACAGCCCCAGTTCCTTGCCTCGCCTCGCCAGGTCGTCGAACTCCTCCGGCTCCCACCAGCGCGCCACCGGCAGGTGCTGTTGGGTGGGTCGCAGGTACTGGCCGATCGTCACGATGGACACTCCCACGGCGGCCAGGTCGACCAGGGTCTCGTGCACTTCGTCGGGGGTCTCGCCGAGCCCCACCATCAGGCCGGACTTCGTCGTCAGGCCGGCCGCGCGACTTCGAGCCAGCACGGTCAGCGAACGCAGGTAGCCGGCACTCGGGCGCACGGCTCGCTGGAGGCGCGCCACCGTCTCGATGTTGTGGTTCATGACATCGGGACGAGCGTCGATGATCAGTTGCAGCGACGCCGGGTCTCCCTTGAGGTCGCTCGTGAGCACCTCCACGTCGGTGCCCGGCGATCGTTCGCGAATGGCCCTCACGGTGGCGGCGATGGCCCCGGCCCCGCCGTCGGCCAGGTCGTCGCGCGCCACGCAGGTCACGACGGCGTGCTTGAGGCCCAGGCGCACCACGGCCTCGGCGACGCGGTCGGGTTCGGTGGGGTCCAGCGGCAGTGGTTTGCGGGTGTCGATCAGGCAGAAGCCGCAGGCCCTGGTGCAGCGTTCACCGTTGACCATGAAGGTGGCGGTGCCCGCCGACCAACATTCGAAGATATTGGGGCACCCCGCCTCTTCGCACACCGTCACCAAGCGCAAATCTTCGGTGAGGGTGCGCAGCGACTGGAACTCACTGCCCATGTTGGCCTGCACGCGCAGCCACGCGGGCTTGCGCGCGTTGAGCGCCAGCCCGGCGTCGGGGTCGACGCCGGCCTTTCGCAGCCGCCGCAGCAGCGGACGCTCGTTCGACACCGTGGACTCGCTTCGATCGACGCGCGCGACCGAGGCTGGGGCGCCCAGTCGCAACTCAAGCTCCTCGCCGAGCCGCTCCTCCACCTCAAGCGCCGTCACTTCGAGGCCGAGGGAGATGAGCGACGCCACCGGCTTGTCGGGGATGCCGCAAGGCACGATGACGTTGAAGCCGGAGAGGTCGATGTCGACGTTGAGCGCGACACCGTGCAGGGTCCGCCGCACGCCCTTCTCGTTTCGCTCGGTGCGCACGCCCACCGCGGCGATCTTTGACGGGCGTTGTGAGACGTTGGCCCAGACGCCGGGATAGCCCTCGAGGCGCCCCACCACGCCCAGTCGGCCGTCGTGGTCGAAGCTGCGAACGGTGGCGATGACCGCGTCCTCGAGTCGCCTGACGTGCGCCTTGCCGGCCGATGGATCGTCGTCAACCGTCACTATGGCCCACGCGACCACCTGGCCCGGCGCGTGATAGGTGACGTCACCCCCCCGGTCGGCGTCGATCACCACCGCATCAAGCGATTCCGGCGGCACGAGAAAATGCTCCTCGAGGGTGCGCACGCCGCGCGTGTAGGTCGGCGGGTGCTCGAAGAGCAGTACGTAGTCGTCGTCGGCCTGCAGCAGCGCGCGTTGGAAGTCATTCGCTTCGGCGAAGCCGATCCGTCCCAGGTGACGTCGGCGCAGCATCTAGTGCTCGCTCTCCAAGTCGAGTCCCGCCAGCAGTTCGGCCACCCGTTCAAGGTACCCGGCGGCGGCGGTCGCTTCACAGACGCGATGGTCGAAGGAGAGTCCCAGCACCAAGCGCCGGCCGACGTCGATGACCGACGTGCCCGAGCTCGACGTCACCACCGGCACTTGTCGCACGGCCCCCATGGAGAGCACCGCCACCTGGGGCTGGATGAGGATGGGCACGCTCAACAGCGCATGATCGCTGGGCGCGCCGCTGACGGTGAAGGTCCCTCCCATGAGGTCGTCGGTGGTGAGGTGGTGCGAGGCGACTCGCTCCCCTAGTTCCCCCACGCGCCGCGCGAGGGCTCGCAGCGTCAGACCCGCCGCCGCGTGCACCACGGGCACCAGCATCTCGTCGTTCTCTACGACTCGCACGAAGCCCAGGTTGACGCTTCGATGCACGATCAACTCGTCACCGGCAAAGCTCGCGTTCAAGAACTCGAACTCGCCTAACGCCCTCGCCGCGGCCAGACCGACCACCATCTCGTCGGTGATGGCAATGCCGTCGCGGGTGACCCGACCGAGTCCGTCGAGGTCGACGAAGATGGCACCATCGGCCTCGATCGCCACGAAGCCGTGCGGAGCGCTCTGTGCGGAGACGCTCATGTGCTGTCCCATGCGCCGCTTGCCGTTCGAGAGAGGCAGGGCGAGTTCGTCGGCGGGGCCGTCCGTGACGGCCCGCTCGGCGTCACGCCGAGTGATCGCCCCTCCGACGCCGGTCCCTCTGACTGTGGAGGGCTCGACACCCCCGTCTGCCAGGATGCGCCGAACCACCGGCGATACCACAACGCCGTTGACGGAACTCTCCGCTTCGGTCGTTCTCGTTACCGTCGCGGGGGCCGGCGCACTCGTCAACGGCGCACTCGTCGACGGCGCGCTCACGACGGCGGGAGCGGCTTCGCCGGGCCCGGACGACGGAGGTGATGACGCCGTGGCTCCATCGTCGATGACGGCCACGCGAGCCCCTGTCTGCACGGTGTCGCCTTCTTCGGCGAGAATCTGGGTCAAGATGCCCGCGGCTGGCGAGGGCATCTCGGAGTCGACCTTGTCGGTCGATACCTCGAAGAGCGGCTCGTCGCGAGCCACGGCGTCACCTAACTTCTTGAACCATTGTGTGATGATTCCTTCGGTGACCGATTCACCCAACGACGGCAGGGTGACGTCAACCAACGTGTAGGCCCCTTCCGGCGAGCGCCAGCAGCGTCTCGCCGAAGGTCTCGGACAGCGAGGGGTGGGGCTGGATGAGCGCGGCCGCCTCCTCCGCGGTGGCCTCCCAGTTGACGGCGAAGTAACCCGCCCCCAACTGCTCGGTCACCCAGGGACCGGCCATGTGCACGCCGAGGATCTGGCCGGCGGTGCCGTCGGCTCGCTTTTCCGCGATGATCTTCACCACGCCCTCGGTGTCGCCGATGATCTGCGCGCGACTGTTGCCGCCGAAGGGGTCCTTCTTCACCACGACGTCGTAGCCCTTCTCTTTCGCTTTGGCTTCGGTCAGACCGCAGAAGGCGACCTCGGGGTTGGAGTAGATGGCCCACGGCACGCGGTCGTAGTCGACCGGCACCACCGGCTCGCCGAGAATGGTTTTGATGGCCACGATGGCCTCGGCGAAGCCCACGTGCGCGAGCTGGGGGGTGTCCGCCACGACGTCGCCGACCGCGTAGACGTGGGGATTGGCGGTGCGCTGGGAGCGGTCCGCCACGACGAATCCCCGCTCGTTGACCACCACGCCGGTGCCTTCGCCGAGCAGGTCTTCGCTGCGCGGGCGCCGGCCCACCGACATCACGACCATGTCCACCTTGATGTCGTCGCCACCCTCGACGGCGATCGTCGTGCCGCCCTTCTTGGGCGAGTGTCCGGTGACCGTGACGCCGGCCCGAACGTCGATGCCGCGCTTCTTGAAGGCCCGTCCGACGACGTTGACCACTTCCGCGTCGCAGCCGGCCAGGATCGTCGGCAGAAATTCGAGGATGGTCACCTTGGTACCCATGTCGCAGAGCAAGGAGGCGAACTCGCACCCGATCGCGCCGCCGCCGATGACGGCCGCGGTGGCGGGCAGGGCCGATAGGTCCAAGAACTCGTCGGACGTCACCACCGTGGCGCCGTCGACGTCGAATCCGGGCAGCGTGCGCGGCACGGACCCCACCGCAATGACGATGTCCTTGCCCTGGGCCACCACCCCGGCGTCGGGACCGTCGGCGACGGTGACCGTAAGGTCCGCGTCCAGGCGGCCCGTGCCCGCGAAGACGGTGATCTTGCGGCCCTTGATGAGCCCCGAAAGGCCTTTGTACAGGCGATCGACGATCTCGTTCTTTCGGGCCTGGCTGACGGCAAAGTCCACGCTTACGTCTTTAGAGGTGACCCCGAAGTCGGCGCCGTGCTCCACGATGCGGCGCACGTGAGCGGTCTCGAGGAACTCCTTGGCCGGCACGCAGCCGCGGTGCAGGCACGTGCCGCCCACCTTGTCGCGCTCGACGATGGCCACGTTGAGACCGGCCGCCGCTCCGTACAGCGCCGCGGCGTAACCGCCGGGCCCGCCTCCGATCACCACGACATCGAACTGCTGGACCTCGTTCGCCACGACATTCCCTTCACTCGCTAACCAATGAAAACCATAGGAATCCTAATGTTTTCTGGCGAACCCCAGAGCGGGCGGGAATTAGGTTCGACGACCTCTTTGGGTGTCGGCGGCGTCGGTGGCGAGCGCATCGACGAAGTCATTCATGACGTCGCCGGAATGACCCTTGACCCACGAGAAGGTGACCTCTCGTTGCGCGTGCAGGGCCAACGGAAACAGTTCCTCCCACAGGTCGCGGTTGGCCACCGGCTGGCCCTGCGAGTTCTTCCAGCCCCGTCGCAACCAGCCCACGTGCCACTTGTCCGCGAAGCACTTGACCACGTAGTTCGAATCGCTGACGATCTCGACGGGATCGTCGGGATTGGACTGCAGTGCGTCGATGACGGCCAGCACCTCCATGCGCTGATTCGTCGTGTGCGGGTCGGCCCCACTGGCGAAGGAGTCCTGGCCGCAGGCCCAGGCCCAACCTCCCGGTCCAGGGTTGCCGCGGCACGCGCCGTCGGTATAGATCCTCATCAAATCTGCCGCGTGACCCACATGTCCGGGTTGGAACTGAACCTCGTCACCGACTCAGGAAGGTCACCGCGTAGCACCTGTCCGAGGGTAACGTGCTCGAGCACCTCGCGAAGCGCGCCACGAACGGCGATCCACACGTCGGTCAGGTGGGTCGCCTCGCCGCCGTAGTGCAGGGTCTCGGGGCGCATCCCCCGCACGCCCGCCATCGGGCCACTCACGATTCTCAGGATGTCCGCGATCATGATCGTGTCGGGGTCGCGGGCCAGCTTGAAACCGCCTTCGGGTCCGCGCTGGCTCGACACCAGCCCGCCGCGTCGAAGGTCCGAGAGGATGGCGCCCAAGAATTTGGCGGGCAGTTCTTGTTCCTGCGCGAGGTGTTCGGCACTGAGCGACACGTCGTTGGCCGCCAGAGTCAAGAGCGCGCGGATGGCGTACTCGGACTTGGCGGGGATCTGCATCCCACCATTCTGCCCTACGCGGGCCCGACAGATCAGACAGCGCCACCGAGCCGTAAGGTGGCGCCATGCTCGATCTGACCAAACGAAGCCTCTACTTGTGCGTAGGTGTGCGTGAAGACATGGTCAGCTTTCTGACCGCCGCCCTGCGCGGGGGCGTCGACGTTGTCCAACTTCGCGAGAAGGTGTTGTCCACCGAAGAGCAACTCGCCGTCGCGAGACTTATGGTCCCCATTTGCCGGGACTTCGACGTTCCCTTCATCATCAATGACTCCCCGGAACTGGCGCTACGGGCCGGCGCCGACGGGGTGCACGTGGGCCAGGACGACCTCAGCGTGGCGCGGTGCCGGGAGGTCTTGGGCGATGACGCGATCGTGGGACTGTCGACGCACAGCGCCACCGAATTCGATGGCGCGCTCGCCCAAGCAGCCACGTACTTAAGCGCCGGACCTATCGTCCCAACGCCCACCAAGGCGGGTCGGCCGGGGACGGGACGTTCCTACGCCGTGGACTGCCAATCTCGTAGCGACCGGCCGGTGTTCGTCACTGGCGGCGTCAACGCGGTCAACATCACTGCGCTGGTCGACGCCGGGCTGCGTCACTTCGTCGTGGTGAGGGCGATCTGCGACGCGCCGGACCCCGAACGGGCGGCCGGACAGCTTCGTCGCGCCCTCGACCTCGCCCTGACCTAGCGGTGCCGGTCAAGCCAACCGAGCAGCGTCGCCACCATGCGCGGATCGGCCCTCAACTGGTGACCCGCGCCCTGGATCAACCGGAGCTCCGCCCGGCCGTCGGCGCCGTTGAGCAGGTCACGGGCGTCGGAGACGGGGATCTCCAGGTCGTCGGTGCCGTGTCCGATCAAGAGCCGACGGGGTGGAATCTGGGCGATCGCCTCCAAGGGATCGATCTCGAGCACGTCCGCCCGTAGCTCCTCGGGGCCTAGGAGTTCCTTGGGGTCAGCCACGACGCCGGCGATCTGCACCGAACGATGGAACTCTTCCGCCGGGCCGCACCACGCTTCGAGGTGAGCCGGGGCAGCGAACGCGGCGACGCCGTGGACCCGTTCATCGCCCGCGGCGATGCGCAGCGCCAGCGCGCCGCCGAAGCCGAATCCGGCCATCGAAATCCGGCGATCGCCCTGGATCACCCGATTGACGATCAGTTCGAGGTCGCGACGCCACTGAGTCGCCGAAAAGGTCCCCGTGCTCGTCCCCACGCCCGACAGCGTCCCGGTCGCCACCAGCCATCCCGACTCGTTCGCCAAGTGCTCGGCCAGTTCGGGCAACAGGCCAGCCGCCTGACGACCCATCCCCATCATCCGCGGCAAGCCGTGCACGAGCACGAGGACGTGACTCACCAAAGGTCGCGAGTTGGACGTCGCGATTCTCAGGTCGAGCAGTGAGTCGCCGCTCGTGAGCTGCTCGTGGGCGAGCACGTCGGGCTAGATGCCCAAGCGCTGGGCCAGCAGCTCGCGATGGTAGGCGGGATCGCCCAAAAACAGCTCAGAGCTCTTGGCGCGCTTGAAGTAGAGATGCGCGTGGTGCTCCCAGGTGAAGCCGATGCCGCCGTGTATCTGGATGTTCTCCGCGGCGCAATGGAAGTACGCCTCGGAGCAGAAGGACTTGGCGAGGCTGGCGGCGATGGGGAGCTCGTCGTTACGCTCCTGGGCGGCCCACGCGGCGTAGTAGGCCGCCGACTTGGCCGACTCGACGTCGAGCAGCATGTCGGCGCACTTGTGCTTGATCGCCTGGAAGGACCCGATGGGCCGACCGAACTGCACGCGGTTCTTCGCGTACTCGACCGCGTTGTTGAGGACACGCTGGGCGCCGCCCACCTGCTCGGCGGCCAGGGCCGCTTCGGCAATTTGCATCGTCGTCTCGAGGCCCCCGAGGGCCTCGCCTTCGACGCCGATGAGCGCCGCGGGGGCGTCCGACAACTCGATTCGACTCTGCTTGCGGGTCTGGTCCATGGTGGGCAACGACGCACGCGCCACGCCCGCCGCATCGCCCCTCACCGCGAAGAGCGAGAGTCCCTTTTCCGTGGTGGCCGGCACCAGGATCAGCGACGCGACGCTGCCGTCGGTAACGAAGCTGCGCACCCCGTTGACGACCCACCCGTCGCCCGACCTCGTGGCCGTCGTCGACGTCGTGGACAGGTCCCAGTCCCCCCGGTCGTCCGTCAAGGCGAGCGTGGCGATGGTGTCGCCCGACGCGATGCCCGGCAGGTACGCCGCCTGGTCGGATTCGCTGCCGACCAGGGCCAGCGCGTTCGCGGCCAGCGCCACCGTCGAGAAATAGGGAGAGCAGAAAAGATTGGCGCCCATCTCCTCGAAGACCACGTACAACTCAACCGGACCATAGCCCTGCCCGCCGAACTCCTCAGCGATGCCCAAACCCTGGAGCGCCAGTTCGCCGGCCATCTGCTTCCACACCGCCGGGTCGTAGCCTTCGCTCGTCGCCATGAGGCGGCGCACCTCGCTCTCGGGAGATTTCTCGTCCAGGAAGCGTTTCACCATCCTTCGCAATTCTTCTTGTTCCTCGCTGAAACCAAAGTTCATCGCGCGCCTTCTTTTCACTACCGGCAAGTAATGCCGTCCGTAGCGAGAATAGCGAAACTTGGCCGGTGGTAGCGCTGCGCCCCGGGGCCGGTCGCTAACGGCCGCCCGCGACGTCGTCGGCGCTGGCGCCGCCCATTAGTTTGACCATCGGATCGCTACCTCGAAGGAGTCGCCCCATGATCTTTGGAGCCCACGTCATCATCTTCAGCCAGGACGCCGAGGCCGACCGCGTCTTCCTTCGCGACATCCTGCACTTCAACTCGGTGGACGCGGGCGGCGGGTGGCTGGTCTTCGCCTTGCCACCGGCCGAAGTGGCGCTGCACCCCGGGGCCGAGAACGGGAACCACGAACTGTTCTTGATCACCGACGACCTGGCCGCGGAGATGGCGTCGCTGAAGGGCCAGGGGGTCGAGTGCTCGGCGGTGGAGGAGCCGCGTTGGGGCTCGGTGACGAGGATTCGACTGCCCGGCGGAGGCGACGTCGCGCTGTACCAGCCCAAGGTCCCCCTCGCACTGGCTCCAACGTCACCCTGACCCGGGTCGGCGTCCAAGTGGCATTCTTGAGACCATGGAGAACGTGGAACTCGTCTGGTCCGACGGCAGCGCCGAAGTGCATCGCTTCGTGGTGGGTCCGATAGAGAACAACGTCTACGTCGTGCGCTGCAAGGCGACCGGCGAGGCGACCCTGATCGACGCCGCCAACGAACACGACCGCCTCCTGCGCGTCGCTTCCGCGCTCGGCGTGACCTCGGTGCTCGAGACCCACGGCCATTGGGACCACATCGGCGCCGTAGAGCAGGTGCGCGCCGCCGGCATCGACGTGTGGGTACGCGACGAGGACGCGCACATGCTGCCGAGCTACGACCACCTGCTCGAAGACGACACCGTGCACGCGGTGGGACGTCTCAAGTTGCGCACCGTGCACACGCCCGGCCACACGCCCGGCAGCATCTCCTTCGCCCTCGAGGAGACGCCGCTACTTTTCACGGGCGACACGCTCTTCCCCGGTGGTCCGGGTAACACCACCTTCGAGGGCGGGGACTTCACCACCATCATCGACTCCATCGAGCAGCGCTTCTATCGGGTCTTCAGCGACGACACGATCTTCTGGCCCGGACACGGGAAGGAATCAACCATCGGCGCCGAGCGTTCGCACCTCGACGAGTGGGTGGCGCGCGGCTGGTAGCGCCCGGTCGGCGCGCGGTGGGCCGCCGGTAGGCTCGAACACGTGTCCCAGCCTCTCTTAGAACTCATAAACCTCCACGTCGAGGCGGACGGCGCCCCGATCCTGCGCGGCATCGACCTGAGCGTGAACGACGGCGAGGTGCACGCGCTCATGGGGCCCAACGGGGCGGGCAAATCCACGCTGGCCAACGTGGTCATGGGCCACCCCGGTTACACGGTGACCGACGGGGAGATCCGACTGAAGGGCGAGAACATCGCGAAATGGTCACCCGACACACGCGCCCGCGCGGGCATCTTCCTCGCCTTCCAGTACCCCGAGGCCATCAGCGGCGTGTCGGTGATCCAGTTCCTGCGCCAGGCCATCGCCGCGCGCAAGGGAATCGAGGACCTGAGCATCCTCGAGGTCCGGCTCGACCTGGCGGAGTGGATGGACCGCCTGGGCATGGACCCGGCCTTCGCCGAACGTCATCTCAACGAGGGCTTCTCCGGGGGCGAGCGCAAGCGCAACGAGGTCCTGCAGATGGCGCTCCTGGAGCCGACCATCGCGTTCCTGGACGAGACCGATTCGGGCCTCGACATCGACGCGCTTCGTATCGTGGCCCGCGGCGTGCGCACCGTGCGCGACGAGAACCCCCTCATGGGCGTGGTGGTCGTCACGCACTACGTGAAGCTCCTCGAAGAGATCGAGCCCGATCAGGTGCACATCCTCGTCGACGGCCAGATCGTGCACTCGGCGGGCGCCGAGCTGGCCCAGCGGATCGAGCTCGACGGCTACGACGCGTGGCGACCGGTCACCACGTGACGAGCTTCGATCCACACTTCGTGCGCAGCGACATCCCGCTGCTGGGGCGCGTCATCAACGGCCATCCGATCACCTACCTCGATTCGGGCGCCACGTCACTGCCGCCTCGATGCGTCATCGAAGCCATGAGCCGCTACTACGAGTTGCACCACGCGAACGTGCACCGTTCCGTCTTCCAAACCGCGGCCGAAGCGACGGCCGCGTACGAGGGCGCCCGCGACGCGACGGCCCGCTTCATCAACGCCCCCGGCGGCGCCGAAGAGGTGGTGTTCACCAAGAACACCACCGAGTCGTTCAACCTGCTGGCCAAGTCCTGGGGTTGGGCCAACCTCCACGAAGGCGACGTCGTGCTGCTGAGCGAGATGGAGCATCACGCCAACATCGTGCCCTGGTTCCAACTGCGCGCCGAGCGGGGCATCGAGGTTCGTTTCATACCGGTCAGCGACGACTACCGGCTCGATCTCTCGACGCTGGACGAACTGCTCGACGGGGTCAAGCTCGTGTCGGTGACGGCGATGTCCAACGTTCTCGGCACCATCAACCCGATCAAGGAACTGAGCGTCGCGGTCCACGAGCGCGGGGCGCTGATCGCCATCGACGCGGCCCAGTCGATCGCCCACGGGCCGACCGACGTGGCGGACCTGGACGTGGACTTCCTCGCGTTCTCCGGTCACAAGATGCTCGGGCCCACCGGTATCGGCATCTTCTGGACCCGCGCCGCGCTCCTGGACGCGATGCCGCCGTTCTTAGGCGGAGGCGGAATGATCGCCGACGTTCGACTGGACGGCTACAGCCCCGCCAACGGCCCGACTCGATTCGAAGCCGGAACGCCGCCGATCGCGGAGGCCGCCGGACTCACGGCCGCCATCCGATATCTCGAGGGACTCGGGATGAAGAACATCGACGAGCACGAAGAGACGCTTACCGCCGACGTCTTGGCACGGCTGCACGAGCAGTTCGAAGGTCGCGTGCGGGTCATCGGTCCCGGTGACGTCACCGATCGAGGCGCGGTGGTGAGCCTCGACGTCGCCGGCGTCCACGCCCACGACGTCGCGCAAGTGCTCGACCAGTTCGGCGTCTGCGTGCGACCAGGCCATCACTGCGCAAAGCCGTTGATGCGGCGCTTCGACCTCACGGCCACCGTGCGGGTTTCCTACGGCCCCTACTCGTTGACCAACGACACCGACGTCCTGCTGGAGGCGTTGGAGCACGCCATCAAGATGTTCGGTTAGGCCATGTCAAATTTCGATGAGCTCTACCGCGAGATCATCCTCGACCACTACCGTTCCCCGCGCAACCGCGGCGAGTTGCCCTCCCCGCCGGCGCTGCGCGTCGAGGGCTTCAACCCGCTCTGCGGTGACGAGATCGTGGCGTACCTGCAGATCGACGACGGCGTACTCAGCGACATCAAGCTGACCGGGCAGGGTTGCTCAATTTCCCAGGCGTCGTGCTCGATGATGAGCAGCGCCGTGAAGGGCAAGACGCTCGATCAGGTCCGCGAGGCCATCAACACCTTCAAGCAGCTGATGACCGTGCACGCCACGACCCTGCAGGAGAACGGTCAGCCGGTCGAAGCGGATCTGCGCACGCTCGGTGAACTGGCAGCCCTCCAGGGCGTGGTGAAGTTTCCGGTGCGCATCAAGTGCGCGACGCTGGCGTGGAACACCCTGAGTCAGGGTCTCGACGACTACGCCACCCTCTAGGGCGCGCAGGGCACCGGGTCGTACGGCGGGATCGCCTGGGTCGAGCCGGGCACCGGGTTGGTCGGCAGCGTGGTCGTCGTCGTGCCCGTCGATTTCTCGGACGTGGTGGGCGCACGGGTCGTCGTGGTGGTGCTGGTCGTCGTCGCCACCGCCGGCGGCAAGGGCGTCTGGAGTTGCGCATTGGGCGGCGGGTTGGTGGGCGTCAGGAGCGTATTGCCGTACAGGCCCACCAGCATCTGCTGGGCGGCTGGCTGGTCGACGAACAGCACGTCCCCGAGGCTGGCGTTCGTCGCGGAGAGGGTGGGCAGCGTGTAGGTGAGCATGGCGTTGGGGTTCATCCCGTGAAACTTCACCACCAGCTCCAGCAGGTCGTTCAAGGTGAAGTTGTCATCCAGCGTGATGCCCTGGGGGATCTTGGACAGGAAGGCGTTGATGGTCAAAGGGTTGTAGATCCCCCTCACGCGGTTGATGATGGCCCGCATGAAGGCGTCCTGGCGGAAGATTCGTCCGAAGTCGCTCGTCGGGTCGTAGTTCCACACGCCGTTCTGGAACCACTCGTAGTGGCGGCTGCGGGCCACGGCCAGCGCTTGGAAACGCGTCACCAGTTGGCAGCCCGTGGTCTTGATGTTGAGTCCGGAGTAGTCGTCCTTGGCCGGATAGCGGAAATCGAGGTAGATCCCGCCGATCGCGTCGACCGAGTTTATGAGCCCCGCGAAACTTACGACCACGACGTGCTGTATGGGGATGCCGAAGTTGGCCGTGATGGTCTGGGCCAGGAGCGAAGGGCCGTTGGCGAAGTTCACGTTGATGCGGTTGTAGTTCCCGTAGAGCGACTGGTTAGCGAGAAGGGTCACCATGGTGTCGCGGGGTATCGAGAGCACCGTGATCGTGCCGGCCGCCGGATCGATGTGCATGATCTTGACCACGTCGCTGCGCTGGCCCGACACGCTGCTGGCTCCGGTAGCCACGGCGACCTTGCCGGTCAGGCCTACTCGCGAATCCGATCCGATCTCCAGGATGTTGAAGGGCTTGCCCGACAACTGGGGAAGCTCGCCGGCCACCTTGACCTTGGGTATCTGGTCGAAGCGGTAGTTGGCGTAGAGGTAGCTGCCACCGAAGACTCCGGCGATCAACACCAGCACCGTGACGAGCGCGATGAGAATTCGACGGCGCCGGCGTCCGGGACGGGCCCGACGGTGTTTTCGCTCTACGCCCGATTCACGGTCGACGGCCTCCCCCAGGGCGACCAGACGATTCTCGTTGGCCAGGGCTCTCTTGGAGTCCTTGTGTTTGTTCGGTTGGCCGGGTGGTATGCCATCACGTCCGTCAGCCATTGGTCAAGTTTACCGAGGCCCCCCTCGTGGCTCGAGTCATCAATTCGTAGCGCGAAAGGGCTCGTAACCGTCGCGTTCAAGGACCTGCGAGAGCTCGGGGCCCCCTGTCGCCACCACGAGCCCGCCGCTCACCACGTGGATCATGGTGGGCACCAGCTCGAGCAGCAGACGGCGGAAGTGCGTGATGACCATGACGCCGCAGTTCCACTGGGTGGTGGCCAATTGGAGGCGGCGCGCCACCGCACCGAGCGCGTCGACGTCGAGCCCGGAATCGATCTCGTCCAACACGGCGAATTTCGGCCGCAGGATCGCGACCTGGACCATCTCGGCGCGCTTGCGCTCACCTCCCGAGAGGTCGAGGTTCACGAAGCGGTCTAGTACCTCGGGACGCAGTTCGACGCTGCGGGCCTCGTCATTCATGCGCTCGCGCAGGTTCGACGGATCAGCGCCCGCCGCCACCAGCAGGTCTATCGGCCGAACGCCGGGGACCTCCATCGGCTGCTGCAGCGCCAGCAGCAAGCCGTGGCGGGCCCTTTCCGTCGCCGACAGTTCCAGCAGCTCCTCGCCGTCGAGCTGGACCGATCCGTCCAAGACCTTGTAGCCCGGATGACCGGCGAGCGCGTGCGCCAATGTCGATTTGCCCGAGCCGTTGGGGCCCATGATCGCGTGGACCTCGCCGGAGGACATGGTCAGGTTGAACCCTCGAAGGACTTCCTTGCCCGCGACCTCCACCCGCAGACCTTCGATGGTCAAGGTGGAGCTCATGGCACCATCACCTCAACGCGCCCATCGTGCTGGCGAACGTCGTAGTGGGCCACCGGTCTGGTGGCGGGAAACGACGTCGGCTCACCATCCAGCAGGCCGAACATCGAACCGTGCCGGGCACACTCGATCTCCTTGGTCTCGACGTCGACCTCGCCCTCGGCGAGGCTGTAATCCTCGTGGCTGCAGCGATCGTCGAGCACGTACACGTCGTCGACGATGCGAACGACCACCAGGACGCGACCGCCGACGCGGACCTGTCGGGCTTCGCCGCTGACGTAGTCGTCCAGGGCGCCGATGTCCACGGCCTTCATGGCGTCACGATCCGAACCGACATGAGGACCGACGTCACGTCCGCCTCGACGAGCTCGGCCAGTTCCTGCGGCAGGGCCACGAGCATCTCGTTGAAGAAGCCCTGGATCATGAGCCTCTCGGCGTCGTCGCGATACACCCCACGAGATTCGAGGTACCAGCGCTGCAACTCGTCGAGCGGTCCCACACTCGAGGCGTGCGCGCACATGACGTCGTTCTCGCGGATATCCAGGTTGGGCACGCTGTCGGCGTGGGCCGTCGGGGAGAGCAGGAGATTGTGGTTGGTCTGTCGCGCGTCGGTGCGCTTGGCGCCCTTCTCGATCTCGATGAGGCCCGTGTACACCGAGCGCGAGTCGTCGGCCACCGCACCCTTGGAGAGCAACGTCGAATGACTTCGCCCCGCTACGTGCAGCTGATGGGTGCGAAAATCGTGGACCTGGCGGCCCGAGCCAAGGAAGGTGGTGCGCAACTCGTTCTCGGACCCCAGACCGAGCATCTCGGCGTCGTTGCGCGACCGGTTGTAGTGGCCGCCCATTCCGATGACGGCCTGGCGCAGCCGTGCGTCGCGACCCAAGAAGCCCGTCGTGCGCGCCACGTGCCAGGCGCTCGCGGCCAGGCGCTGGTACGTGATGAGCTGCAGAGCCGCGTTCTCGCCGACCTGGTACTCGCTGAGCGGCACGACCAGCGCGTCATCCCCGCCTTCGAAGTACTCGACGACCGTGGCGCTCGCCCCTCGACCGAGGTCGATCTGCGTGCGCGGGAACGACGACGAGCCGTTGGTGATGTTGAGCACGACGATCGGCGCCTCGATGAGCGCGCCGGGGGCCACGCGCACGACCGTGGTCGCCGGGGACAACGCCGCGTTGAGCAGGGCGAAGGTGTCGCTCTCGTAGCGCGCGGCCAAGCTCTCGCCGCTGAGCGAGAGTGGCGAATCGTCGACCTGGACCGTGACGCCTTCGAGCTGACTCGAGGTATCGGTGCAGAAACCGTCAACCACGCGAATGACCAGCCCCGCCCGCTCGCAGAGCTGGCTCGCGAACGCCGAATCGACTGAGAGGGATGGCTCGGCGGCGACGCGGAACTGGTCCAGATCCAATTCAGAGAGCGGGGCGTAACGCCACACTTCATCGCTCACCTGGGGTAGGCCGGCCGCTTCGAAGCCCGACCACGCCAACTGTCGCTGAACCGCGTCGGACCGGCCGGCAATGAAGGAGGAGGCTGAATCAGCGAAGAGTTTCATAGTTGAGAGGCTTGGCCAGTGTAATGGACCGCCCTGTGACCGCCATCGGACCGCCGCCTAGGCTGGGCCTCGAAACGCGAAGGAGGAACCGTGGAATTCACGTCCGACGTCATCTCTCTCGAAGTTGACCAGCACGTAGCCACGCTCTGGCTGGACCGCGAAGAAGCGCGTAACGCGATGGGCAACGCACTATGGCGCGACCTGCTTCGAGCCACCGCCGCCCTCGGAGCCGACGAGACGATCCGCGTCCTGGTGATCGCCGCCAAAGGCCCGCACTTCAGCGTGGGCCTCGACCTCAAGGAAGCCAGCCAGCGATGGCTGCACGACGAGGGCGAAAGCACGCCGCGATCGGCCTCCATCAACATCACGTACGACTACGTGCGCATCATGCAGGATTCGATCACTTCGATATGCGAGCTCCCGTTTCCGGTCATCGCCGCCGTGCACGGGTACTGCATCGGCGCCGGCGTCGACTTCATCAGCGCCTGCGACATCCGCCTCGCGTCGGGCGACGCCATCTTCTCCGTGCGCGAAGCCAAAGTCGCCCTGGTCGCCGACCTAGGTTCACTCCAACGCCTGCCCAAGATCATCAGCGCAGGTCACATGGCGGAATTAGCGTTCACCGGCAAGGACATCTCGGCCGAACGGGCGGCGCAGATCGGCCTGGTCAACTCGGTGCACGGCGCCGGGGCCGGCGACGTGCTCGCGGCGGCGCACGAGTTGGCGCGTGAGATCGCGGCCAACTCGCCCCTGGCGGTTCGCGGCACCAAGTCGGTCTTGAACGCCAACGACGGCCACACCGTGCACGAAGGCCTCGTCTTCGCGGCCCGCTGGAACACCATGCACCTGCACAGCAGTGACCTAAAAGAAGCGATGACGGCCTTCGTCGAGCGACGCGCTCCCGTATTCACGGGCGATTAGCGGCGACGGAACTTTCGTTTGCGGCGCTTCTTCTCCTGCTCTTCGAGTTCTTGTCGTCGTTCTTCGAACAGCTCGGGCGCCACGGCGTTCACGATGTCGCTCGCCATGTCGAGGATCTCACGGCGATCGTCGACGGGGATGTCGGAATCGGGGACCTTCTCCACGGGCTTCTTCACGAGGGTCCCGTGCGCCCAGCCCACGTCGGCGAAGCGACGCTCGTAGGTCACGCAGTTCTCCGGACACGACCACGGCTGGTCGGGAGCCAGTCCCAAGACGCAGAAACGCGCCGCCTCGCCGTTCGCGTAGGTGCGGCTCTGAAAGTGCTTGCACTCTTCACGCATGGCCATGGCTCGATTCTAAAGGCTCGACGCTGGGACGGCGTGCGCACCCTTCGATCACGCCTCGAAGGCCACAATCCACCGTAGAGGAGCGCGTACACGTCGTAACGACCCGTGCAAGCGGCCCTCTTTTTGCGGGGGAATCGTCCCACGCACGACGGCGTCTGGCTAGCCGACGGCGCCTTCCATTTGCAGCTCGATGAGCCGGCTCCACTCCACCGCGTACTCCATGGGTAGCGTGCGGGTCACAGGTTCGATGAAACCGTTCACGATCATTCCCATGGCCTGCACTTCGCTAAGCCCACGACTCATCAGATAGAAGAGCTGGTCGTCACCGATCTTCGAGACCGTGGCCTCGTGGCCGATGGACGCGTCCTGCTCGCCCACCTCCATGTACGGCCTGGTCTCCGAGATACTCTGCTCGTCGAGCAGCAGGGCGTCGCAGCGCACGAAGCTCTTGGCCCCCGTCGCGCCCTCCTCGACCTTGACCAGCCCGCGATACGAGGTCAGACCGCCCTCCTTGGAGATCGACTTCGAGACGATCGTCGAGGTGGTCTCCGGCGCGCAGTGCACCATCTTGGCGCCGGCGTCCTGGACCTGGCCGGGACCGGCGTAGGCCACGGACAAGACCTCGCCCGAGGCCTTGGGACCCATGAGGTAGACCGAGGGGTACTTCATCGTCAGTCGCGACCCGATGTTGCCATCGATCCACTCGACCCGGGCCTCGGCTTCGCAGCGCGCGCGCTTGGTGACGAGGTTGTACACGTTGTTCGACCAGTTCTGAATCGTGGTGTAGGTGATGCGCGAGCCAGGCAGCGCCACCAACTCAACGACTGCGGAGTGCAGGGAGTCCGTGGAGTAGACCGGCGCGGAACAGCCCTCCACGTAGTGGACCTGGGATCCTTCGTCCGCGATGATGAGGGTTCGCTCAAACTGACCCATGTTCTCGGTATTGATGCGGAAGTAGGCCTGCAAGGGCTGGTCGACGTTGACACCCGGTGGCACGTAGATGAAGGAACCACCACTCCACACCGCCGAATTAAGCGCGGCGAACTTGTTGTCATTGGGCGAGATGATGGTGCCGAAGTACTTTCGCACCAGATCGGGATAGTCGCGCACCGCGGTATCCATGTCGCAGAACAGCACACCGAGTCGCTCTAAGTCCTCTCGGTTGCGATGGAACACGACCTCGGATTCGTACTGGGCCGTGACGCCGGCCAGATACTTGCGCTCCGCCTCGGGGATGCCCAGGCGCTCGTAAGTGTTCTTGATGGCGTCAGGAAGGTCTTCCCATCGCTCGACCCGATTCTCGGTGGGCTTGATGTAGTAGTAGATGTCGTCAAAGTCAAGGTCGGGCATTCGGGTGGCGAACCACGGGAGCATGGGCTTCTTCTCGAAACGCTTCAACGCGCTGAGTCGGAAGTCGAGCATCCACTTCTCTTCCTTCTTGATGGCCGACATCTCTCGGACGATCGCCTCGTTGATCCCCTTTTTCGGCTTGAACACCGGAATTTGCTCGTCGGACCAGCCCAACTTGTAGCGGCTGAAATCGAGACTGTCAGTGGTCATGGCGCTCCTCCGGGAATATCCCTATCCCCATAGTAACAACTACCCGTCTGGACGTGGCCACAAATACTGCAAAAGTGGAGTCCGTGAGCACACCTCCTTCAGTCCCCCAACGACCCTTCTCGATCACCCGACACGACGACACTCGCGTTGACCCCTATTACTGGCTCATGGACCGGGAGAACCAGGAGGTCCTCGATCACTTGCGGGCGGAGAACGACTACCTCGTAAGAGAACTGGCGAACCTCAAGCCGCTCGAGGAGGAACTCTTCGAAGAGATCAAAGGGCGAATCGAGGAGACCGACATCTCCGTGCCGGTCAAACGAGGATCATGGTGGTATTTCGACCGCACGCGCGAGGGCCTCAACTACCCCATCAGCGCCCGGGTGCCAGCGGTGGGCGACGACCTCACCCCGCCCGTCATTGATCCCCTGACCACCCTCGAGGGCGAACAGGTGATCCTGGACGAGAACATTGAGGCGGGCGGCCACGACTTCCTGTCGGTGGGGATACTGGCCGTCAGCCCCGATGACCACTGGGTCGCGGTGGGAACGGACTTCGACGGCAACGAGCGCCACCACGTCACCGTCCGCCCCCTCGACGGGCAGGACCCGATCGACGACGCCCTGGACGACGTGCATTACGGATTCGCGTGGGCCATGGATTCGAGGCACTTCTTCTACACCCGTGTGGATGACGCCATGCGCCCCTGGCAGCTATGGCGCCACGAACTCGGCACGTCGGCCGGTGCCGACGTGCTCGTCCTTCAGGAGGAGGACGAGCAGTACAACGTGGCCGTCGGGCGCAGCCGCGACGACGCCGTCATTTGCGTGGTGGTCGGTTCATCAATGACCAGCGAGGTTCTCTTCCTCGACGCCGACGAACCCACCGGCGAGTTGACGCTCCTGGAACCCCGGCGTCACGGCATCGAATACGGTGTCGAGCACTTCATCGACGTACTGGGCCGCGACTGGTGGCTCAAGATCACCAATGAGGATGCGACAGACTTCCGCCTCCTCGCCCGGCTGGCGCAGGACGGCGTGTGGCGAGAGCTGATCGGCGAACGACCCGGCAACCGCCTCGATGGTGTGGACGCCTTCAAGACGTTCCTCGCGGTCAGCGAGCGTCTCGACGGATGCGCCCGGTTCCGCCTCGTCACGACGCTGGAGGGCGACGACCCCTTCGGTGACGACATGATGGCTCGGGCCACACTGGTGGAGGACACGGGCTTTCCCAGCACCCAGGCCCTTGCCGGCAATCCGAACTACGACACGCCCCAAGTGCGCTTCATCGGCACCTCCCTCGTGACGCCCCGACTGGTCGCGGACGTGGTGGTCGCCACCGGCGAGGTCATCGTGCGCAAGCAGCAAAAGGTCCTCGGCGACTTCGACCCCAGCCGCTACACGACCGGCCGACTGTGGGTCGGCGCCAGCGACGGGACGCAGATCCCCGTCTCGGTCGTCGGACGTCGGGACCTGCTCACGCTAGGGCCCCACGCCGGTGAGATTGCCCCCACGCGGTCGTCGCCGATGGTGCTCTACGGGTACGGCAGCTACGAGATCTCCATCGACCCGGTCTTCTCGTCCATCACGCTCTCCCTGCTTGACCGCGGCATCCTCTTCGCCATCGCCCACGTTCGAGGCGGCGGCGAGATGGGTCGTTCGTGGTATGAGATGGGCCGCCTGGCCCAGAAGCCCACCACCTTCAGCGATTTCCTCAGCGTGGCCCGCGCGCTGGTCGACGAAGGCTGGACGACCTGCGAGACGCTGGCCGCACGTGGCGGGTCGGCCGGCGGACTACTGATGGGCGCGGTGATGAACCAGGCCCCCGAGATGTTCAAGGCCGTCGTCGCCGAGGTGCCGTTCGTGGATGTCGTCACCACCATGCTCGATCCGTCGCTGCCGTTGACCATCGGCGAATGGGAGGAGTGGGGCGACCCCGACGCCAGCGCCAGCGCGTACCGCACGATGAAGGGCTACTCGCCCTACGACAATGTTCGCACCGTCAACGAGGACGGCACTTCGCGGGTTTATCCGCACCTCTACGCGGCCGGAGGGCTCAATGACTCAAGGGTCGGCTTCTGGGAGCCGGCGAAATGGGTGCTCAAGCTGCGCGACGCCAATCCCGCCAACGTCGCATACCTCAAGACCGAGATGGGCACCGGGCATGGCGGACCCTCTGGTCGATACGACGCGTGGCGCGAAGAGGCGCAGATACTCGCCTTCCTCATCAATGAGATCAGCCCGACGGCGTAGTCGACGGCTCGAAGATCAAGGTCAACGTCGGCGGTAGCGGCGAGGGGAACGTCACGTCGCTCGCTCCGACGCGAACCGTGGCGCTGCGCGGGGACCCGAGGGTTATGCGCGACGTGCCGCTGAGCGACAGCGACTCGTCGCTGCCGAGGAGCAACTTGCCCTGCCATTCGAGCGTGTCGCGGGGACCCATCTGATAGACCGTCCACACCGGACCGGCCGAGGCCGTCACGGTGACCCGATAGCGAGTGACCGGCACGACGTAGGTCGCGTCTTCTCCACTGTGCGACGTGGCCACCAGTGAGGACGGCCACACCACGGTCGAGTCCGAGTGCTTGGCGCTGGCCGCCACCGTGGTGGTCGTGGTGGTCGTCGTCGTGCCCGCGTGAGGATGACGACCGCGCTCGACGTAGTAGAGAGCCACGATTCCCACCACCAAGACGACCAGGGCGATGAGGGAGAAACGCACGCCGAAGCTTGAGAAGCGCGAACGGTTCATGGACTTTGAGAGCGCCCAACGCTCATCGTGCCTGCCCAGAGGCGACACGCTCTCCTGATAGGAAGCGATCTGGCTCTCGCTGAACACGTACTCGTGATTCGGTTCGAGCCTCGGCCGGGGCGGTTCCGGCCGGTCGGGCGAATTGAGCGGTCCGTCCAGCAGGCGAAAACCCCTCGACGGCGCGTAGGGCGACGGCGGCGGCTCCACGAGGCGGCGGTCGACGCGGTTGGCGATCCTACGTATCTCGTCGCGGCGCAACTTTCGCAGCCGAAGCGCCGCGGCGATCAGCACGAGGGCGACCACCACGGCGACGATGACGTACAGGGTAGGGCTCATGCCCGATCGAACCCGGTCTTATCGAAGTGAACCACCCTCTTCACAGAACGAAGCGTAGTGACACCCGATTAGTCGGGTAAGCCGAAGTCACCGCGGTAGTACAGAAGAGGGCTCCCGGCGTCGGCCTGGACGAAATCGATCGACACCACCGCGAAATCGTGGTCGCCGTGCGTCGTCACGCTGAGTATCTGACCTTCGAGGTGGGCCAGCGCTCCCTCGAGAAGCGGCGAGCCGTGCGGCGCCCTGGACCACGCGACGCCGGTGAACTTGTCGATGCCGCTGGTCGCGAAGACGCGAGCCAGTTCGACCTGGTCGGCCGCCAGCATATTGAAGCCGACGGCGTCGGCCTCGCGGATGCGCAGCCATGACGACCCGGCACTTATGGCCGCGAAGGAGATGAGAATGGGATCAAGCGAGAGCGAGCTGAACGTCTGGCACGTGAAGCCGACCGGCTCTTCACCGATCAAGGCGGTGATCACGACGACACCCGTCACGTAGTGGCCGACGACTTCCTTGTAGTGCGTTATGTCGAGTGAACTCACCAAGGTGACGTTACAGGTCGAGGTGCGGGTTTAGTCGCCGACCAGCGACAGGCGTCGACCGCTGCCGCGCACGAGTCCGTCGCGCATCAGTCCCTCGAGCGCCGCTTCGCCGCGGAGCGCGTCCGCGCCATCGAAGTGAGCGAGCAGTGCCTTCTTCGACTGTGGGCCTTCGCGCAGATGGCGCAACACCTCGCCTCGTAGCTGACGGGTGGAGCCGAGAAAGCTCGACTGGGGCCGCGAGACCGCCGCGCTGGCGATCGCGGGGTCCGGGCCGCCGTCACGGTGCCAGGCACACGTCCTGGCGAGCGGACACGCGTCACACCGCGGTCTCGCCGAACAGAACTGCGACCCCAGGTCGAGCATCGCCTGGTTGAACGGCGCACTCGGCGCGCGACCCAGGAGTTCGCTCGCCAGGGCTCGGGCTCGCGTGGCGGTGAGGCGGCGATTCGCGACGGCACGCGCGAGCACGCGTCCGACGTTGGTGTCCAACACCGCGACGGGTCGATCGAAGGCGAAGGAGGCCACCGCGTTCGCCGTGTACTCCCCGACCCCCGGCAACGACCTCAGTTGCTCGACCTCCGACGGCACCGTGCCGGCGAAGTGATCGCGAATCATCACCGCAGCGTCGTGCAAGGACTTGGCGCGACGGTGGTAACCGAGGCCCTCCCAGAGCCTCAGGACATCCGAGAGCGGCGCGTCGGCGCAGGAGGTCGGTGTCGGAAAGGCGTGCAGGAAGCGCTGCCAAGGACCGAGGACGCGCGCCACCTGAGTCTGTTGGAGCATGTACTCGCTGACGAGCACGGCCCAGGGCTCGCGGTGCGCGACCCAGGGCAGATCTCGCTCGAGCGACCCCGCCGCACGGCGAAGCGCCCTTCGAAATGCGACGACCTGGCTACTCCCAGACGTCGTCACGGTACGGGCGTCGGCGCTGCGGTGCGTGCTCGCTCTTCCACACCATCACCTTTCGACGGAAGTAACAGACCTCCTGGCCCTCCTGATTGAAGCCCTTGGTCTCCACCAGCACGATGCCGCGGTCGTTCTTGGACTTCGACTCGGTCTTCTCCAGCACCCGGGTCTCGGCGTAGATGGTGTCGCCGTGGAACGTCGGGAAGCGGTGGATCAATGACTCGACTTCCAGGTTGGCGATCGCCGACCCCGACACGTCGGGCACGCTCATCCCCAGGACCAACGAATAGACCAGGTTGCCCACGACCACGTTCTTCTTCTGCACGGTCTCGTTCTCGGCGAACCAGGAGTTGGTGTGAAGGGGATGGTGGTTCATGGTGATCATGCAGAAGAGGTGATCGTCTGCTTCGGTCACGGTCTTGCCCGGCCAGTGCTTGTACACGTCGCCCACTTCGAACTGCTCGAAGTAGCGACCGAAGGGGCGTTCGAAGGTAGTCATACACGTAGTCTTGCCGGGCGCGGGGGCCTACGCCTCCTCGGGCAACTCCGCCATGGGACGGGTCGAGAAGGACACCGTTCCGCCGGGCAGGGACTCCCCGTCGATCACCATCCGCCAGGTGAAACGCGACGCGGCGCCCAGGGGGATCGGTCCGAAGTTGACCGCGATGGGCACGTCGACCGGCGTGCCCGGCGCCACGCCGACCGGCGAGGTCGCCGAGAAGTCTCCTCGAACCTCGATCGTCTGCATGCCCTCGGGGGTTTCGAACTGCACCAGCTGTCCGTCCGCGTCTTCGAGGAACAGCTCCCAATGGTGGTTCTCGTTGAACTCGTGCTCGTCCACGGCGACCTTCATCGCGACCGCGGACGGCGTAGGGTCCGGTCCAGTTATTGACCATCCCCCGCCCAGGATGTACAGCTTGCCGTCGGCCACTTGGGCCGAATCGGCCAGGATCATCGTTACGTTCACCGCGCAATCCTACGTCTGACGTTGCACGGGCAGCGAACCGATAGTTTTTCACCTATGCCCACGCCACAACTCGACCTCGACGCCGCGAGCGCTCTCGTCGATCTCGCCCAACGAGTGATCAGCACCGCACTCGCCGAACTGAAAAAGCAAGGCGGACCCGACGGGGCCCAGACGCTGGCGTACGACATCGCCCACGGGGCCAGCGCCCTGGCGACCGCCCGAGCGGCCCTCGAGTACGCGGCCGAGGGTGACGACGAATCGCGGCTGGCGGCCGCCTTCCTCGCGATCGCCCTGAGCGACCTCGCGGCCCGGGTCCTCGGACGAGAAGAACTCTGGGGGCTCTCCCCTGACTGGTTCGCACCCTTCGCTGCCTTCGTGGCCGCCTACCGGGAGCCGAGCTTCCTCGCCTCCCTGGCCGAGACGCCGGGATCGCGCCACCTCGACGAGGACTATCAATCGGTGGCCGACCTCTTTCATCGATTCGCGCTCGAGCAGGTTCGTCCCCACGCCGAGCACGTGCATCGCACCAACGCCGACATTCCCGAGTCCATCATCAAGGGACTCAACGAACTCGGCGGCTTCGGTCTCTCGGTGCCCGAGGAGTTCGGCGGCTACGCCAGCGGGGGCGAGTCGGAGTACCTGGGCATGGTCATCGCGACCGAAGAGCTCTCCTGGGGCGGGCTCGGCATCGGCGGATCCCTCATCACCCGACCCGAGATCATGACGCGCGCCCTCCTGAGCGGCGGCACGCAAGAGCAGAAGGAGCGCTGGCTGCCTCGGCTCGCTAGCGCGGAGGTTCTGGCGGCGATCGCGGTCACCGAGCCGGACTTCGGCAGTGACGTGGCGTCGATCAACACCACCGCCACCAAGACCACGGGCGGGTGGCTGCTCAACGGGACCAAGACCTGGTGCACCTTCGCGGCGAGGGCCGACGTGCTCGTGCTGCTCGCGCGCAGCGATCCCGACCGTTCGAAGGCCCATCGGGGACTTTCGCTGTTCTTGGTCGAGAAGGAGCGAGGCGACTCCGAAGGCTTCCGCTTCACCCAAGACGCACGTGGCGCAGGTCGCGCCGACGAAAACGGTCGCCTCGAGGGTCGACCGATCGACACCCTGGGCTACCGCGGCATGCACTCCTACGAGCTCAGTTTCGAGAGTTGGTTCGTCCCCGATGAGGACCTCGTGGGCGAGGCGGGAGGGCTGGGACAGGGCTTCTACTTCCAGATGGCGGGCTTCGAGAACGGGCGCCTTCAGACGGCGGCCCGGGCCGTGGGTGTGATGCAGGCGGCGTACGAGGCCGCCCTCGAGTACGCCAAGAATCGCAAGGTCTTCGACCAGCCCATCATCGACTACGAACTCACGAGAGTCAAACTCGGCACCATGGCGGCGATCATCCAGTGTTCGCGGCAGTTCTCCTTCGCCGTGGCGCGCCTCATGGGCAACGGCATGGGCACGATGGAGGCCTCGATGGCCAAGGCCTACGTCTGTCGCGCCGCGGAGTGGGTGACCCGAGAAGCCATGCAGATCCACGGCGGCATGGGCTACGCCGAGGAGTATCCGGTGAGTCGTTACTTCGTCGACGCCCGGGTCCTGTCAATCTTCGAAGGAGCCGACGAAACGCTCTGCCTGAAGGTGATCGCGCGCCGGCTGCTCGAGCAGTCGGCCTAGTCCAACTCGTCGTTGTCGATGGTGAACGGCTCGTGGATGGCCCCGAGCGTGATGCCGGCGGAATGCAGGTCTGGACGCTCCCCCCTCTTCGCCTGCGCGTTGAGCGCCGCTCGTTCCCAACGCTCTTCAACCTTCCCGTAGCGCCAGTAGCACAGGGCCCCTCCCCACACCAGCACGAAGATGCCGACGATGGTGAACCCGGCCTTGTTGATGTTGAAGGCCGCGGCGTAGTTCCACAGGCCGCCCTTGAGGTGTAGCTGTCCCGCCAGTACCTGCATCAACTCGAGCGTGCCGATGTAGAAGGCCACGAACACGCTGAGCCCGGTGATCGCGATGTTGTAATAGACCTTTCGCACGGGCTTGGAGAAGGCCCAGCCGTAGGCGAAGTTCATGAACGATCCGTCGATCGTGTCGAGCAAGCTCATGCCAGCCGCGAAGAGCAACGGAAGGCTAAGAATCGCCCAAAAGGGCAAGCCGGCCGCCACCGACGTGCCCGCCAGGACCAGGAACGCGATCTCCGTGGCCGTATCGAACCCGAGACCGAAGAGTATGCCCAGGGGGTACATCTTCCAGGGCGCGTCGATGGACCGAGCGAGCGGACCGAAGAACCTCATCATGAAGCCGCGAGCGTTGAGGTGCTTCTCCAGCTCTGCGTCGTTGAAACGACCCTGACGCATCTGGACGAAGAGACGGATGATGCCCACCAGAATCACCAGGTTGAGCGTGGCGATGAGGTAGAGGAAACCGCCCGACACCACCGTGCCGATGAGGCCGCCGTAATGGTGCAGCGAGGAGTGGTTGTTTCTGACCTGGGAACCGAGCGCCCGCGCGCCGAGACCGAGCAGCACCGTGAGCGCCACGACGACCGACGAGTGGCCCAGTGAGAAGAAAAAGCCCACCGACATCGGGCGCTTGCCCTCCGACATGAACTTGCGGGTGGTGTTGTCGATGGCGGCGATGTGATCGGCGTCGAAAGCGTGGCGCATGCCGAGTGAATACGCCAGGACCCCGGTGCCGATCCCCAGGACCTTGCCCGAGCCAACGCCGTAGCGCTGGCTCGACGCGATGATCAAAAGGGCGAAGCCCGCGACGTGCAGCAGTACGATGAAGCCAAACATCCCGTACACCGAGCGCCATTCTCGGGGAGTGAACGAGTCGCGCACCCTTTGACGAAGCGCGATCGGGGCGGTCGTGATTGCGGCCATGCGGCCACCATACTAGGAACAACTCCTAATAAGAGATTAATTTTGTGAGCGTTTTAGACCGGCACGTGATCCGCGCGTGACGAATTTCGTCGCCATCTTGCGCGACGCCTCGTCGATCATCTCGTCGCCAAACATGACCGCGCCGGTGTTATTTTCTTCGGTCGCGGTGCGGTACGCCTCGAGGATGTCCCAGGCCATGTCGAACTGTTCCTGGGTCGGCGAGTAGACCTCGTTGAGCACCAGGGCCTGATCGGGGGTGAGCGCCCACTTGCCGTCGTAACCCAGCATCCGGGTGCGCAACGAGAACTCTCGAAGCGCGTCGAGCTCTCGCACCTTGAGGAACGGCCCGTCGATCACCTGGAGTCCGTTCGCGCGTCCCGCCATCAGGATCCGCGAGAACACGTAGTTGAAATGGTCCCCCGGGTACTCGGGGATCGCCACGCCTCCGGTCAAGACCGGCATCTCGATGGACGCGGCGAAGTCGGCGGGACCGAAGATGATGGTCTCGAGCCGGGGCGAGGCGGCGCAGATCTCGTCCACGTTTATGAGCCCCCGCGCCGTCTCGATCTGGGCCTCGATGCCGATGTGCCCGACCGGCAACCCGGCGTTCTTCTCCACCTGGGTGAGCAGCAAATCCAAGGCCCACACGTCGGCGGCGCACTGCACCTTGGGCAGCATCACCTCGTCGAGGCGCGTACCGGCGTTGCCCACCACCTCGATCACGTCGCCGTAGGTCCACGCCGTGTCCCAGGCGTTGACACGCACGCAGAGCACCCGCTCGTCCCACGCCTGGGTGCGAACGGCGTCGACGACCTTGGACCGCGCCGCGACCTTTTCATTCGGGGCCACGGAGTCCTCGAGGTCCAAGAACGTCATGTCCGCCGTCGCGCTGGCGGCCTTGGCCAGGAAGCGGTCCGAGGATCCCGGGGTGGAAAGACATGAGCGGCGCGGAAGGGTGCGAGAACGTTCTGACATGTCGGTCAGCCTATTCACGCGCTACCCCCGTGACGGATGATGCCACGACGCAGCTGATATTTCGCCGGCCCGGCCAACTTCATCAGGGAATTCAGAAGTTCTTACACTTTCCCCTAAGGCGCGTGCGCAAGCCAGCCGGTAGCCTTGACCCGTGACTGACGTCGTGCGCGCTGCGCGCCTTTCGACGCTTTGGCCAGCAAGGGAGTTCAGACGGTTCCAGTGGACGTGTTCCATTTTGGCCGCCGGCGCGGTGTGCTTGGGCACCGTCGCCATTTCGTCGGGACCCGCGTCGGCCTCGAGCATCTCGAACGACAAGGCGAAGGCGGCCGTGCTCTACGCCCAGATCAACCGGATCAACGGCCGCGTCGACGCGCTCGGCCAGAAGTACGACGAGGCCCAGATCAAGCTCGACCACATCAACAACCAGATCATGAACACCAAGGCCTTCGTCAAGACCATCAAAGCCAAGGTCGCCGAGGGTGACGCCCAGCTGCGCAACGACGCCATTTTCGCCTACGTCACCAACGGGGCGGCGCTGGCCAACAACCCCCTCTTTTCCTCGAGCGCCTCGAAGGTGGGCGCCACTAACGTCTACAACCAGTTGGCCGAAGGCAACGTCAGCACCACCCTGGCCGGGCTCAAGACCTACCGGATCGAGCTGACCCGGGAGCGCAACATCCTGCACGGCGAGGACGCCCAGGCGACCGACGCCACGAGGGCGGCGGCGGGCGCCTTCCATGAGGCCAAGCTGCTCCAGGCCGGCCTCAAGCGGACCCTCGGCCAGGTGAAGGGACAGATCGCTAATTTCATCGCCGCCGCTGAAGCGGCCGCGGCGGCCAAGAACGTGAGCACCTTGAACGGCGCCCGTCCCGGAAGCGGCGGCTACCCGGCGCCGCCTCCCGATTCCCGGGCCAACATCGCGATCGACGCCGCGGAGAGTTACCTGGGCGTTCCCTACGTGTGGGGCGGCGCGTCACGCCACGGTGTCGACTGCTCGGGCTTGGTCATGCTGGCCTACGAGGCCGCCGGCATCGACTTCCCCCACTACTCGGGCGCCCAGTACCAGGACACCGAACGGGTGCCGTTGTGGGACATCCAACCCGGCGACCTGCTCTTCTACGGCTACGACGGCGACCAGCACGTCGCGATGTACGTCGGACACGGCTTGATGATCGAGGCGCCCGAGACCGGCGAGGTCGTGCACATCACCCCCGTTCGCCTCGGGTACGGATTCGCGGGCCTGGGACGACCGCGGGCCTAGGTGTCGCCCGTCCCCACTTCATTCCACCTCGGTCCCCTGGTCTTTCACCTCTACGGCTTCGGGCTCGCCATCGCCGCCTACGTCGGCTTCCTCTATTCGCGCCGCCGACTGCAACGCGCGGGCTTTGACGTCGCACCCTTCGCCCGCTACGCCGTGGCCCTCCTCGTCAGCGGACTCGTCGGCGCGAGGCTGGCTCACGTCGCGACGAACTGGTCCCACTACTCGGGCCACCCCGTGCGCTGGTTCGAGCTCTGGCAGGGCGGCCTGGCCAGCTTCGGCGGTCTGGCGCTGGCGGTACCGGTCGGGCTCTTTCTCCAGCGACGATGGTGGCCGCACACCTCGCTCGCGCGCTTCAGCGACGCTTTGGTGCCGGCCCTCATCGCCACCTGGGCGCTCGGTCGCGTCCTGGGCCCCCAGTTCATGGTCGATGGAGGCGGTCACCTCACCCACCAATGGTTCGGACTCTCCTACGCCGGTCAAGCCGGCAAGAGGGTGCCCGTTCCCCTCATCCAGGGAGCCGAGGACTGTCTGCTGTGGCTCGCCCTGCTCGGACTCGAGCACCGCCGGCTCGTCCAGCGCGCCGGGGTGGTCACCGCACTGGCGATGATCGTGTGGGGGCTCGTGCGAGCGCTCGATGAGCGCCTGCTGCTGGGCCAGGAGTCGCACAGCGGATCCCTGGGCGTCCAGGCCGCGGGAGTCGCACTGGCCGTCCTGGGTGCGGGACTGCTGATCGTGCAGCTCACCAGGAGCCCCTCCCTCGACGCCCCGTCGGGCACCGTGACGACCGCGTCGTAGCGCCAGATCCGTCGTCGGATCTTCGATGGACGACTCGTCGCGATTAGCCCCCGGCCATGGCGCCGACGACGAAGAAGGGTTCGACGCCGGACACGACCTCCTTCGGCAACGGCGCGTCGGGCGATTCGTGGGAAAGATCATCCTCGCAGGCGAAGAACCGGATGAAGTTCCGTCGTCGTTGCGTCGCCGGGTCGCGAATGGTCCCGAGCAGGGCGGGGAACCGCGCCTCGAGCGCGTCAACCACCGAATTCTGCGTGGGCTCGCCCACCACCTCGAGTTCGACCGCCCCCGAGACGTGCGCCAAGGTCTTCAGATGGGCCGGGAGGACAACCCGGATCATGCCAAGGTTTGCACTTCCACCGAGAGCACGGCCGGCAGGTCGTGGACGATCGCCTTCCAGCTGTCCCCGGCGTCGGCCGACACGTACACCTGTCCCCCGGTGGTGCCGAAGTACACGCCGCACGAGTCGAGCGTGTCCACGGCCATGGCGTCGCGCAGCACGTCGACGTAGCAGTTGGCCTGCGGCAAGCCCTTGGTCAGCGCCTCCCACTCGTGGCCGCCTTCTCGGCTGCGGTAGACGCGCAGCTTGCCCTCCGGCGGGAAATGCTGCGAGTCGCTGGTGATGGGCACGACGTACACCGTCTCTGGATCGTGCGCGTGCACGTCGATGGCGAAGCCGAAGTCGGTCGGCAGGTTGCCGCTGACCTCGACCCACGAATCCCCCGCGTCGTCGCTGCGCATGACGTCCCAGTGCTTCTGCATGAAGAGCACGTCGGGGCGCGACGGATGCATGGCGATGTGGTGCACGCAGTGCCCCACTTCGGCGTCCTCGTCGGGGATCCCCTCGGAGTGCAGCCCGCGATTGATGGGCCGCCACGTGACGCCGCCGTCGTCACTGCGGAAGGCTCCCGCCGCGGAGATCGCCACGACGATCCGCTGCGGGTCCTTGGGACTGACGATGATCGTGTGCAGGCACATGCCGCCGGCCCCCGGTTGCCAGCCCGACGCCGTGCCGTGGGTGCGCAGTCCCGAAAGCTCGGCCCAGTTCTGGCCGCCGTCGGCGGAGCGAAAGAGGGCCGCGTCCTCGACGCCCGCCAGCACGACGTCGGGGTCGCTCAGGGAAGGCTCGAGGTGCCAGACCCGGGCGAACTCCCACGGGTGCGGGGTCCCGTCGTACCACTGGTGCGTTCCGGTCACGCCGTCGTAGGTGAACTGGTTGCCCGCGGGCTGCCAGGTCGCGCCACCGTCGTCGGAGCGTTGTATGAGCTGGCCGAACCAGCCCGTGGACTGCGAGGCGAAGATCCTGTCGGGATCGACCGGCGAGCCCTTGACGTGGTAGACCTCCCAGCCGCCGAACATCGGGCCCTCCACCTTCCAATCGTCGCGCATGCCGTCCGACGTGAGGACGAAGGCCCCCTTACGTGTGCCCACCAGAACTCGCACTCCACTCATCGCTGCCCCCTCGTCGCTCGCGCCAACTTGAACCAGTGGTTGCATGGCGCCTGTTCGCCGCGAGTCTAACCACTCGGGTATTGCGCGTGCGGGAAGTACTCGTGAAGTCCCTTACTCGACTGAATCGATGAGAAGGCGTCTCACGATGCCGGTCGCTACAACGAAACGGGTATCGATTGGGCGAAGGAAAACCTGTCCTCCGGGTCGTATTTCCTCTTCACCGTGACGAGTCGCTCGAGGTTGGAGCCGTAGTAGGCCCTCTTCCATTCGGCCAGCGTCGGGTCGATGTAGTTCTGATACGCGCCGGTTCGGAGGTCGAAGACCTCCGCCCCCAACCAGGTGAGCCACTCCTGACCGCCGGCGATTTGCGAGGCCTCGGTGTAGCGCGACCAGGAGTAGGTTGCCTGGATGCACGCGAGCTGGTCGCGATGCACGAAGGCCGTCGCGTCGCGCGCGACGCGATTGATGGCCCCCCCGTAAGCGTCGAACGCCAGGCCGCCGCCGATCGACGGCGCGCGGCTCTTGAGGTTGACCACCGCTTCGACGTTCTTCGCCACCTGCGCGTCGCTCATCGGCGCGTCCACGTAGCTCGATTTGGCCGAGTAGGCCTCTCGACCCAACACGCCGTCGGGACTCTGATGACAGGCGGCGACGGTGAGTCCCGAGCATCCCGCTTCGATCTGCATGGCGGTGATGTAGTCGTTGGATCCCTGGAAACTCGCCAGAGGCGCCGTGGCGATGTCGGACTTGAGCGGCGAGAGCAGACCAGCCAACTGCGACGGCGAACCGCAGAACACGCCGCTCACCTGCGCCAGGTAGCCCGACTCCCCCTGGGAGAAGAGGAGGCAGTTCGACCACATCTCGTCGGGCGTGTTGCCTATCCAGTGCTGCCAGGCACTCAGCATCGTGGCGGCCGCCGACCACGGGTACTGCAGGGTGAAGAGCGTCACCGGGGGCATCGGGTGTACGTCGAAGGTGAAGGAGGTGGCGACCGCAAAGTTTCCACCACCGCCGCCGCGACTGGCCCAGAGCAGGTCGGCGTGGCGCTGGCCGTCGGCCGTCACGTGGGCGCCGTCGGCCGTCACCGCCTTGAGCGAACGCAGGTTGTCCGAAGTGAGACCGTACTTGCGGGCGAAGACCCCTATCCCTCCTCCCAGGGTGAGGCCGGCGATGCCCACCGTGGGACACGACCCGCCGGGCAGCAACCGATCACGGCTGCCCACGACGTTGTAGACGTCGATCAGCTGGGCGCCGGCGCCTATGGTGACGGTGTTCGCCGAACCGTCGAGGGCGATTGCGTTGAGGCGACTGACGTCGATGACCAGCCCGTCGCAGCTGGAATAGCCGCCGTAGCTATGTCCTCCCGAGCGAGGCGCCATCGCGAGGGCGTGGGCCGTGGCGAAGTCGACACAGCGCGACACGTCGTCGATCGAGGAGCAGTAGGCCACCGCCTGGGGGTGCAGGTCCGTAAATTTCGAGTTGTACAGCAGCCGGTCCGTGCCGTAGCCGGCGTCGTAGGGCCGCACGAGGGTGCCGTTCATCGAGTCGGCGAGCGCGGTCCACTGCGGCCGCGTGGGTGGACCGAGCGTGGTCGAGGTGGTCGAGGTGGTTGAGGCCACCGGGGCCGAACGGCCGCAGCCATCGAGCAGGGCCGAGGCGATGACCGCTCCGGCGGCGTAGCCGCCCACTGTGAGACTCCGACGGAGGAAATCGCGGCGATCGATCTCGGACTCCGGAGTCATGTAGTGACGTTACCGGCGTCCAACATTCCGCCCCAGTTCATGGTGATCGGGCCGTTCGCCGCTTCGCGCCGGGTCGTCGCAAATTCTTTATTCGAGCTGCGAGGGCGTGGGCTGACGATGACGGGCCGCCACCGCGGCGATCGCGCCGAGTCCGATGAGGACTCCCATCACCTGGGAGGCGCTCAGCGACTGACCAAGAATCGGTATGGCGGCGACGGCGGCGACTAGCGGACTGAGGCAGCCGAGTATCGACGATATCGACGCGTCAACGTAGCGATGGGCCCAATTCATGACCAGATGCCCGGCACCCGGCACGACGGCCAACAGGACGATCCAGGTCCAGTCCCCGAACTTCACCTGACCGAGCGACTGCCCCGAAACCAACACCGCGGGCGTGACCACGACGGCCGCCATCAACGTCACCGCCGCCGTGTACTGCATGGTTCCCTGGATCTCTCGCGCGTGCTTGGTCACGAGCCAGTACGCCGACCAGCACAACAACGAACCCACGGCCAAGAGATCGCCGAGCAACTGGTGGCGGTTCGCCGTGCCCGGGCCCAACACCGTGGCCAGCACGCCGCACATGGCGAGCACGATCCAAAAGACGTCCCAACGCCCGAGACGCTCGCGGAAGAGCCGACGCGCCGCGAGGATGACCAGGACGGGCTGGAATGCCCCAATGACGGTGACGTCCACGATGCTGGCCAGCTTGACGGCACTGTAGAAGAGCGCCATGTCGCCGGCCAGGAGAATGCCGCCGAGCCACGACGCCCTCAACGTCGCCCAGGTCAGGCCCCGACCGCTGGCCGACGAGATGATGGCCAGCAACGCCGCTCCGAGCCACAAACGATAGAAGCAGAGCACCAAGCCCGGAGCGAACGAGATGGCCGCAAAGATGCCGCCGAAACCCCACAGCACAGCCGCCATCAGCGAACCAGCGAGGCCGATCGTCTGATTTCTGGAAGAAGGATTAATAGTCGCCCGGTTCGTTCTTCACTGCACGGCCGGTGATCATCACCCATCAACCTTATCTTTGGTGAAGGTAAATCCTTCCGAGCGACCGCTGAATCGACACCCGAGAGTCAGCGGTTGAGGGCAAGCGAGAATCTACATTCGAAGGAAGCTGCGGTTCGCTCGCCGCTACGACGTCAAGCTTCGGACGACTCTTCCTCGTCAACCTCGTTGGCGTCCTTTTCCTTGCCCAGACCCTTGGCAACTTTCTTGGCCGCTTCAAAGTGCTTGGCCAGGTCCTGCTGCAGGGGACGAATTGCGCCACCGGCGTCCTTCAGCTGCTTGGTGATCTTCTGCTTGGCGGGCTCCATGACCCGCTCGGCACCCTTCAGTTGCTGGGTGATCTTCTGCTTCGCGGGTGCCACCACTCGTTCGGCGTCCTTGAGCTGTTGGGCGATCATCTGCTTGACGGGCTCCATGGCCCGCTCGGCGTCCTTGATCTGCTGGACCAGCATCTGCTGCAAGGGACGCATGGCCTCGTCGAGGTAGCTGCCGAATCGCTTTTGGGCGGCGCTTCGTGAAATGCCGAGCACCTCGCCGAGCTCCTGCCAGGTGGCACCGCGCGAGCGCGCGACCTCCACGTTGAGCTCGATGGCAATCTGCTCCTGCTCGATGGTCAGGCGGCTGTTGTAGATGTCAGTGAGCGCCGTAATCTTCCCGAAGGCCTCTTCGGAAACGGGCAGTTCTCGGTTCTTCTTGGGGTTCTTTTTGGTCATGACCCATTGTATCATAAACTCGCGTTTGTAGAGTTATGTATACAAACTGCCCACTCCTGTAACGTTCCCGCTGGTCACCAGCGTGGTCTCGACAAAGACGTAGGCCCGAACTAACGACACTTTAGGTATCGAAAGCCCTCGGTCGGACGTGGAGACCGGGTCAGCCGGTGGCGGCTGCCCGGAGCAACTCGAAGAGGCGATCCACTTCGTCGCGCGTCTCGTCGTCCAGGGTGTAACCCAAAGGCCCCCTCGCCAGCGTCGAGGCCAGCACACCTTGGCGATGCAGCAGGTGCTTCTCCACCGCGACGTAGGAGTCAATGGTCGTCTGCAGATCAATGAGCAGGCTCAATGGCCCACTGATGTTGTAAGCCAGCGTCCAGTTCGACGAGGTGAGCGCCGTCCACATCGTCTGGATGGCCCAGCACACCTCGGCTCCCGGCATGGTACCGACCGCGCCGCGACGGAAGCTGTCCACCAGGGCCACTCCCCCGGTACCCTCGAAGACCTTGGCCTTCGCGTCGGTGGCGTCGCGCAGCATGGTGAATCGCTGCCCTATCGGGGGCGCTTCGGGTTTGAAGTAAACCCGGTCCCCGTAGTTCGCCAGCAGTTCAGCCTGCAGGCTGATGCTGAGCGGACGTCCGACGTACCCGCTGGCGTCCTGGACCACCAGGGCCAGTTCCGTTTCGTCCGCGACCGCGCTGTAGTAGCCGTAGAGCGCGTCATCACCGAGGGCCACCGAAAGCGGCGCGATGACCATGGCCGCGTCGGCGCCGACGTCGGCGGCGTGTCGAGCGTGCGCCACCGCGGTCCGGGTGCTCTCGGCCCCGCAGCTGATCACCGACAACGCGCCGCGCTCCCGGGCCGCGGCCACGACGACCTCGGTCAAATGGTGGCGCTCAACCTCGCTGAGGCGCAGGACCTCCGAGACCATGCCCGTGGTCAATCCGGCCACCCCCTGGTCGAGCACCCACCGGCACTCCTTGAGCAGCGCCTCCTCGTCGATCGTCCCGTCCCCTTTGAAGGGCGTCTGGACCACGGGCAACACGCCGGTCAATTCCCTGGTCATCGTTCTCTCCCCCTTTTGAGTCGTGCTCGCCGTTGGACGGTGCTAGTTGGTGACGATGCGCAGCGACGCGCCGCTCGTCGGATCAAAGAAATGAAGGTTGTCCGTCTTGAGGCCGAGCGTAATGAGTCCGCCCTCGATCACGCTCGAGCGCGCGCTGAGCCGGGCGACCACCCTTGAGCGCTTGCGCACCGCTTCGGCGTCGGACGTCGGGAGCGCGTCGAGCACCAGGTCGGTGTTCGACGTAATGGCCAGGTAGGCCAGGATCTCGGAGCCCAGCGCCTCTCTCAGATCCACACGCGCCCGGATGAGGTCGTCACTCATCGAACTGTCGTCCACCAGGTCCTCGGGGCGGAATCCCAGTACGATCTGACGCCCGATCCACTGGTGCAGCGCGTGGGTCGTGCGGTACCGCTCGGGGATGAGCAGCGACTGGTCGCCGAATCGTGCAGTCATGACGCCGTGGTCCTCCTCGATCGTGGCCACGATCAGGTTCATCGGGGGCGAGCCGATGAAACCGGCCACGAACTCGTTGACGGGGAAGTCGTAGAGGTCCTGGGGCGTGGCCACTTGCTGCAGCAACCCGCCTCGCAGCACGGCGACCCGGTCGCCCATGGTCATGGCCTCGGTCTGGTCGTGCGTCACGTAGACGGTCGCCACTCCCAGCAGGCGCTGAATGCGGGCGATCTCCGTTCTCATCTCGACGCGCAACTGGGCGTCGAGGTTCGAGAGCGGTTCATCCATGAGGAAGGCCTGCGGCTCGCGCACGATCGCGCGACCCATGGCGACCCGCTGGCGCTGACCGCCCGAGAGAGCTTTGGGACGACGATCGAGGTACTCGTCCAGCCGCAGGATCCTGGCCGCCTCGAGCACCCGCTGGGCGATCTCCGACTTGGCCACCCCGCGGATCTTGAGCGCGAAGCCCATGTTCTGCGCCACCGTCATCTGCGGATACAGGGCGTAGTTCTGGAAGACCATCGCGATATCCCGGTCCTTGGGCAGCACGTTGTTCATCACCGTGCCACCGATCGAGATGGTGCCGTCGGTGATCTCCTCGAGACCGGCCACCATGCGAAGCGCCGTCGTCTTGCCGCAACCAGAGGGGCCCACCAGCACCATGAACTCACCGTCCGCGACGGTGAGCGAAAGCTCCTCCACGGCCCGGGATCCCGCGCCGCCCGGATAGATCTTGGTCACCCGGTCAAATTTGACGTCTGCCACGACATGAACCTTTCGAACGTGAAATCGCGAACCATCGCGCCCCGGTGATTCGCGTCATCGGTCGATTCCCATGGTGAGCCCCTGGATCAGGAAGCGTTGGAAGCCGAGGTACACCAGCATCGCCGGCAACGCCGACACCAGAGAGCCCGCGAGGAGTTCGGGAATCGAGGTCGTGCGCCCCGCGGCCAACGCGGCCAGTCCCACCGTGATGGGTCGCTGGCTCGGGTTCTGCAAGAAGAGCAGCCCGACCAGCAGGTCGTCCCATATTTGGATGAACTGCAGCACCGTGACCGTGGCGATCGCCGGGAGGGCCATCGGCAGGATCAGGCGCGTCAGCACGCCGGTATAGCCGAGCCCGTCAACGATCCCCGCTTCGATGAGTTCGTCCGGTATCCGCCGAAAATATGTGGTGAACAGGAAGATCGAGAATGGGGTCCCGAGTGCCGCGTACACGATGACCGCGCCGAAGTAACTCGTGGTCAGGCCGACCTTGGCCATGTTGACGAATTCGGGCATCAGTATGGCTTGCAGCGGCACCATCATGGCGCTCACCACCGTCAGGAAGACGAAGTTGGATCCACGGAACTGAAGCTTGGCGAAGGCGAATCCCGCCGCACCGCCGACCACGAGCACGATGAAGATCGACGCGGAACAGATGATGGTGGAGTTGAGCAGCTCCTGGTAGATCGGCAGGGTCTGGTTAAGGTCCCTCCAACTCTGCGTGGATGAGCCGTGGCCGATCAGGTACTGAGTCTCGGTCTTGAAGCTCGTCACCAGCATCACCACGAAGGGGTAGAGCATCACGCCCGCCACCAGGATCATGATCACCAGCAACACGCCACGGCCGATACGTCGTCGAATTTGACGCGAGGTCATGCCAGGCCTGTCAGGGGCCACGGCCTCAACCGGCGAAGAGATCGTTGACGCGCTCATCAGTCCTTGGCCCCCAGGAGTCGCAGCTGGAAGACGCCGACCACGGCCATGATGACGAAGAGGATCAGGCCGTACAGGGCCGCCGTTCCGAACTGCGCCTGTGAGAATCCGGTCTGGTACACCAGGAACTCCATGGTGGTCGTGGAGTAGCCCGGACCGCCTCCGGTCATGACGAAGATCAGACTAAAGAGGGCGGAAAACGCTGAGATGAGGGTCACGACGAAGGCCAGCTGGATGAACCTCGTGAGATGGGGAAGCGTGATATGTCGAAAAACCTTCCAAGCCCCCGCGCCGTCGATCCGGGCGGCCTCCTCCTGGCTCGGATCCAGGGTCGCGAGGCCTGTGAGGAACAGCATGGTGTTCGTCCCGATCATCGAGAAGATGAACGTGATGCCCAAGGCGATCAACGCCGTCGACTCGTTGCCGAGCAGGTTCGTGTGAGCGTTCTTGAAGCCGAGCCAATCGAGGATTGAGTTCAGGGTTCCGCTATAGGCGAAGAAATGCTCGGCGACCAGACCAATGACCACCCACGAAATCGCCGTGGGCAAGAAGTAGATCGAGCGGAAGATCTTCCAGCCGGCGACCTTTTGGTGCAGCAGCACGGCGATGCACAAGGGTATGCCCAGCGCGAAGGGCACCGACAGCAGGAGCAGCGCGTTGTTCTCCAACACCCGCCACATGGTCGGGTTGTGGAAGGCCTGGTTCCACAACGAGGGACCTATCCACGTAGAGGTGACACCGTTCCACTCGGTCATGGAGTAGTAGATGGCTTGGCCGATGGGCACGACGATTAACAAGATGATCAAGACCAGCGCCGGCAGCGTGAGGAGCAGCCCCATGCGCCGACGTCGCCGGGTCAGCAAGGACGAAGAATACGACGGACGCCAGCGCGACCGGGCGCCAGACGGCGAGCGCCGAAGGTCAAGCGCTGAGATCGCCATCCGTCTCCCGTCTCATTACTCGGAATGCGCGCCTGGCCTGGTGCTGTGAGCGCACCAGGCCAGGCGTCGCTACCGCGTTATTACTTAACCGGCGTACGCCGAACCTCGTTGGCTGGACGGTAGCTGCTGCCACGTCTGCTTCATCTTCGCCAGTGCCGCCGCCGGAGTGGTCTGGTTCGCGAGCACCGTTGGCAATTCGCTCGTTCCGGCGTTCACGACGTTGCCCTGGGTGACGTTGTCCAACATCGGATACACCGTCATGTGCTGCTGGGTTACGAAGTTCAGCATCTCCTGATTGACCGGATTGCTCGTCGTCGTTCCCTGTAGGTCGGGGATGAGCCCCGCCTGGTTAGTGATCGCCGCCGCAGTGGCCGAGGTCAAGAACGTCTCGAACTTGTAGTCATCCGCCAAGTTCTTGGAGTAGTTCATGACGCTGATGCCGTCACCGGGAAAGTCGACCACACCGGTGATGGGCTTGGCCGAGAAGGGAGGCACGAACGCCGCCACCTTCGAGCCCATGGCCTTGGTGTACTCCAAGGTGTCCCACGTGCCGTCCATGATCATGGCCGCCTTGCCCGTCTCGAATTGCTGGATGTTCGTGGTGTCGGTCAACACGTCCGGATTGGTGCAGCCCATGGTCTCGAGCTTCTGCCACGCGGCCAACGATGCCTCGGTTGTCTTGGACGTCCAGGGGATCGAGCCATCGTAGAGGCCCTTCCATTGGGCAACCGAGTAGTCACCGATCATCATGTAACTCAGGTCGTACCACGGGTAGAACTCCGCTCCGAGAGCCTGTCCCCCGTTGCCGTAAGCGAAGGGCGTCACGCCGATCTTCTTCAGCTTGGTGCAGGCCGAGTAGAGCTGAGACCAGTCAGTCGGCACCGACGTCACGCCCGCCTTGGCGAACAGGGACTTGTTGTAGAAACCGATGTAGAACTGGGTCTCCAGCGGCACCACGAGCGGATCCGACGTCCCGGTCATGCTGGGCGTCATCCACTGCAGTCCTTCCATCTTGGCGAGATCAGACGCGGGTACGTGCCCCTTGAGCGGCTGGATCATGCCTTCGTATTGCAACGCGTACAGACCCGTCCACATGACGGCCAGGTCCGGTCCGCTCTTCGACACGTCTGCCGACTGCAGCAGCGGGAAGTAGTTCGCGGCCGGCTCCGAGACCACGTTGACCAAGATGTTCGGATTCTGCTTCGTGAACGCCTTGGCGATGGCTCTGATCGCCGTGGCGTTGGACTCTGTGCCGTAGTTCTCCCACAGCGTCAGCGTCACCTTCGACGAGGCTCCCGCCACCATCGGAACGGCGACGAGCACACTGCTGGCAATTAGCGCGGCGGCGAGAAACGTCGCTGGGTGTCTCCTCCAATTTTTTCTCACATCAGTCCCCTTATACCCTTCACTTCACGACAGCCGCTTTGGTCGCCGCTTTCTAGACCGACGGACGTCAGTCAAGACCTCCCCACCACGGGCTCTCGAAGCCGCGGTGCCTCGCCTGGCGTCCCCGCCAGAAAATCAAAGTCGCATCCGTCCGGTGCCTGCTGGACGTGCGCCAGATACATCGACTCGTAACCTCGTGCGCTCGGCACTTTCCATACTGTATGTTCGCGGCGACGTGCCAGCTCCGACTCGTCGACCTCGAGATCAATCGTGCCCGCGTCCGCATCGACCCTGATCATGTCGCCCGATTCGACCAGTCCCACGGGGCCGCCGACGGCGGCCTCGGGCGCCACGTGCAAGAAGACCGTGCCAAAGCTCGTCCCGCTCATCCTCGCATCCGAGATGCGGACCATGTCCGTGACTCCCGCCCGGAGCATGCTCTTGGGTAACGACACCATGCCCCACTCGGGCATGCCCGGGCCGCCCACGGGGCCAGCTCCCGCCAGCACCAGCACGGACCGGGGATCGACGTCCTCGTCAGTCGTGGTAACGCGAGCCACGTCGTCCGACGACCGCATCACCAGCGCCGGTCCTCGGTGCGACAGCAACGCAGCGGACGCGGTGCATCGTTTGATGAGCGCACCATCCGGTGCGAGGTTCCCGTACACGACGCGAAAGGCGCCCGAGGCGTCGATGGGGTCGTCAAAGGCACGGATGGTCCCGCTCGGGGCGGCGGCTTCATCCAGCCACGCGGAACAGGTACGACCGTCCGCCATGGTGATGTCGCCGTCCAGCCGGTCGCCCAGCGAACGCCACACGCACGGGGTGCCACCGGCACGGTCGTAGTCCTCCATGAGCCCCGCCCCCGTCGGCTCGACGTCGACCAGCACCGGCGTCGAACGACCGGCGGCGTCGACGTCGCCCAGGCCGAACTCAACCCCGAGGCGACGAGCCAGGGCGGTGAGGTGAATGACGGCGTTGGTCGATCCCCCTATCGCGCTGAGAACCTGAGCGGCGTTGAGGAAGGCGCTGCGAGTGACGGTGCTCGAAGGGGTGACGGCTTCACGGACCATGGCCACTATTCGCTGCCCCGTCAATCGGGCCACGTCCGTGTGGCGATCGTCGCCGGACGGTATCGACGTGGAACCCGGCCACGCGAATCCCAGGGTCTCCGCCATGGCCCCCATCGTTGACGCGGTACCCATCGTATTGCACGTGCCGCGACCGAGGGCCAACGCGATTTCGAGCTGCGCCCACTCCGCGTCGCTCAATGTCCCGGCGCGGCGCGACTCCCAAAGCCGCCACAGGTCCGTGCCGGTACCGATGCGCCGGCCCTGGAAGCGAGCGCTGGGACGGGGGCCCGAGGTGAGCAGCAAGGTAGGCAGATTGGTGCTGATCGCACCCATGAGAGAAGCCGGCACCGACTTGTCGCAGGCCGCGAGCACGATGACGCCGTCGACGGGCTGGCTTCGCAGTGACTCCTCGACCTCCATGGCCACGAGATTGCGGTACAGCATGGCGGCGGGCTTCATAAGGTCTTCGCCCAGCGACATGACCGGGAACTCGACGGCCACTCCTCCGGCACTGGCGACACCTTCCTTGATGGCGGGGATCAGGTCGCTCAGGGGTTGATTGCACGGATTGAGATCGCTGGCCGAGTTGGCAATCCCGATGACGGGTACGCCGCCCCGGGCGGGTACGCGTTGTCCGCCCATGGTCATGGCGACGCGGGCGTCGAGAGCGACCTCATCGTCGCCACTCAGCCACGCGTCGCTCCGGAGCTTCATCGCAGCGGGACTCCGATGCCCTTGGCGCCCGGCAGCGAGATGGAGATATCACTCTCGCTTCGCTTGATCCACTCGATGGAGATGGCCGCGCGGCGCACTTTTTCTCGGACATTGGCCACCACGTCGGCCGCAAGGTGCTGTCCCGCGGGATAGACGGCCCGAGCGTTGCGCAACCCGTACTTGGCGTAGACGGGGGCCGTCACCAGCGCCGTCTCGACCACCTCGTGACCGCGCACCATGCCACCGAGCGAATCTGGCGCCTCGAGGTAGATGTCGATTGGCGTCTCGCAGAGGGCACGCACCTCGCACAGCTCCATCAACGTCATGTCCGAGGGAATGTTGATAGTGCTGGCGCCCATTTTCGCTAAGAGACGGAAGGAAACCGGATTGGAGGGTGCCAGAACCGCCGAGGCCTTCCACACGATGTCGCTGGGCAGTTGGTTGGTCGCAACCAGGTCGTTGACCACCTCGAGGAGACCCAAATCGGCCACCAGGAATCCACGGATGCCCGACTCGAGGGCCCTATGAATGTCCTCGAGGGCGTAGCGGAGCTGATGGAGGCCGCGCAGGTGACCCGACATCGATCGCCCTTCCGCGGCGTGCACTGCCCCGCCGGTGCCGAACTCCTCTCTCGGCCCGATGAACAGGCTGACTTCGACGCCGCGATCAGCACCCATGGACGCCATCTCCGCCAGTTCGTGTTCGCTCAACAGCATCGCGCCGCTGCCTTGCGAGACGCGGTGCACCGTGACGCCGAGTCGATCGGCCTCGTCGAGCACCGCCGCCATCGCCGCCGGGTTCTCGACGGAGGGGATCTCGACGCGCATCTGCGCTCCGTCGGGGAATCGAACCTGGCTCGCCATGAGCTCAACCGTGTGCAACCCAATCGTCGCGTCAAGACCGCGGTTTCCTGCTGGCGTCCCGACGCCCCTAACTATTCCCTTGCCGCTCATTGTCCCCCTCCGTCACGTCATCACCAACAGACCCGCGGCGCTCAATGGATCGCTCTTATCGACTCGGGGCCACTGTCCAGTAGTTGTTACACACTCAATACCAGATTCGCCCAGCAAGAACGTGTCCTCGATTTTGGCTCCACCGTGCAGGCTTGGATTCCAGGCCACCGCCACGTTCTGCTCGATGGGCTGTGACCAATAAGGGGACTGGGTTGCCTCGGGGGACAGTTCAAACTCGCGCTGTCCGTACCCGATGGGTCCGCCTTGCCAATGATCGCGCCAGGCTTGACCGTGACCTACGTCGCGATAGCCGCGTGCCATCGCGGTATAGGCGTCACCCCAGGTGTTAGGCGGCTTGGTGGCCGCCAGCGTCTCTCTCGCGACGGACGCGACCAGTGAAAGATCGTCGCTCAGGCGTCCATCCTTCTTCGTGGTCGCGATGCGGGTGGTCGCAACGTGCAGGCCGCTCCAGCGCGCGACTACCACCGCCATGAGAAGTTCGTGCACCACGTCACCGTTCATCATCGGATGGCGAAACGTGCGAACGCGTTCGTCGCCTCCCACAATGAGACAGACCGCTTCCGCGCCGATGGCCTCAAGCCCGAATTGTATTTCCGCCGCGATGGAGTAATCGGCGGACACTCCTGGCTGCCACAGTCGAATCGCCGTTTCCAACACCCGCGTGGTTTCAACTCCCAGCCACCGCAAGATCTCACGTTCGCCGCCGGAGAGGATCATGCGCTGCGCCGTCAGTTCGGGCGACACATCAAGCCCGAGGCTGACGTCGCTCAACAGTTGATGGGGCTCGCAGTGGGCCACTTCCAACGCCAGGCGCTCGAAGCCGTTCTCTTCATACCAAGGAACCGACACGACCTTGAACCCCAGTTCCTCGAGTCCACCTTCCGCACCGAAACGCGGCACCTCGACGGAACTCACGAGCAACGTCGGTTCGTCCGCCTCGACGAGCCAGATGCAGTCGGTGCTCGAGGTCCTATCGATGGGCCGCGACACTCCACCCGTGGCCCACGCCACCGAACCGACCGAACCGACGACGAGTGGAGCATCGCCGTGCGACGCACGGATCGTGCGGATCGCGTCGCGAGCACGTTGCACCCGCGCCCGACGATATTCCGTCGCGTTCGGTATCACAGAACTCCGTTCGTAAATGTTTACGACATCTAACCATAACGAACCCCTATTCTCAAGCCGTTCCGACCCTTAATTCAAAATTCTGTATTGTGTTCGTTGATGCCGAACCTAGAGACTCCGGATCGCTACCAAGTACGAAGCGTCGCTCGAGCGCTCGAGATGCTCCAAGCGGTGGGCGAAAGTGGTGAATCCGGGCTCACGCTGACCGAGATGGCCCAGCGGCTCGAGATGGCGAAGAGTTCGACCATGGCCGCGGCGCGCACACTGGCCTCCTTCGGTTTCCTGCGCATCGAATCGCCCGGTCCTCGCTATCACCTCGGTCTGGCCCTCCTTCGCTACGGGGACCTCGTCTCGCAGATGACCTCCATCGGCAAGATCGCCCTCCCGCTGCTGCACGAACTCACCGAAGAGACAGGCTTGACCTCTCGCCTCGCCATCAATGAGGACGGTTACCCGGTGTTCGTCGAACGCGTCGACGGCCGCGGATCGGTTCGCTTCCATACCCCACTCGGTCAGCGCGAATCACCGCACAGCACCGGTGCGGGCAAGGCGATTCTGGCGCAGCTGGCCGACGACGAAGTGATGCGCATCATCACCAACGAGGAGTTGGTGGCCCACACCGGAAACTCGCTCACCACAGTGGACGCCGTACTCAATGAGCTCAAGCACGTTCAGCTGGTTGGTTACGCCATCGACAACGAAGAAGAGGCCGAAGGGATCATCTGCGTCGGGGCGCCGATCTTCGATTACAACGGCCACTGTGCGGGAGCCGTAAGCGTCACGGGGCTCAAGGTCGACATCACCCAACGTGTGATCGCTCCATTGTGCAACACGGTCCTCACGTACGCCGAACGAATATCCACGCTTATAGGAAACGTGCGACTCTAGTGCGCGCGCTCGTCGTTGAGTCGCCAGGTCACGTCGGCTTGATCGACATTCCCGAGCCGCAAGCGCAGCCCGGCGAGGTCCTCGTTGAGCCTCTGGCCTGCGGCATGTGCGGCACCGACCTCGAAATCATCGACGGCTCCATCGATCCGGCGTACGTGCGCTACCCGCTCGTCCTCGGGCACGAATGGGTTGGCCGAGTGGTCAGCGACGTTCCCTCCGACGATCTCGTGGTGGTGGAAGGCATCATCCCCTGTGGGCACTGCGACGAATGCCTCATCGGCGCCACCAATCGATGCCGGACGTACGACGAAATCGGGTTCACTCGACCGGGCGCGATGGCGCAACGCATTAGCGTGCCCGAGGATCTCGTCCATCACTTGCGTCCCCCCGTGTCGATGCTTGACGCCGCTCTCGTGGAGCCGATGTCGGTCGTGTGGCGAGCCCTTTCACGCACGACCATTCGAAACAATGCCCGATGCCTCGTCGTCGGCGACGGTACGGTCGCGCTGCTGGCCGCATACCTGCTGCGACGTTTCAAGGTCGCCAGTATTACGATGCTCGGGCTTCGCGAACGCCAGCGCGACCTCGCGCTTCGAGCCGGTGCCGATCACTACCTCCTCCAGCCATCCTCTGACGACTACGACGTCATCATCGAGGCTGCCGGTCACGTCGACGCGGTCAAGACCGCCCTGTCGTCGGTGGCTCGCGGCGGCTCCATCACCTTGCTGGGTTTGCCACCGCACGGAGCCGAAGTGGCAATCGTTCCTGACGACTTCGTCAACAACGACATCATTCTGCAGGGCAGTTTCGGCTACACCCGAAAGGCGTGGTCCGACGTCGTCGCGCTCTTGAACGAAGGCGAGGCAGCACCTTCGTTCCTCGTTACCCACACCTTTGGACTTGGGGAATACGAGCAGGCCCTGGATGCGCTTCGACACCCGCCAGCAGATGAAGCCAGAGGCAAAGTGATGGTGATGGTGCGCGACTAAACGCGCCTCACCAAATTAAGGGTTGCGGGAGTCACGATCCAGCTCGGACTCCTTCGCTATCGACGCTTTTCACCGTGCGGCGGCGAACACGTGTCGTCAATGTCGTTCAGAGCGGGAGATACATCACCTTGAGGCCCACCAGGCCATACCGCGGATGGTCAAAGGCCTGAGGAACCGTGGCCAGGGTCGTGAACCCGAGGCTCTCCCACAGATGGACGGCTCCGCCATTGGTCTCGACGACGGCATTGAACTGGATCGAGTGATAGCCGCTGTCACGAGCCCACGCGACCATGAAGGTGCCCAGCGCCAACCCGACGCCTTGGCCCTGGTGTTGCGGATTCACCATGAAACTGGCCGTGGCGACGTGCGAACCGCGGCCCGGCCGGTTGGGCCCCATCTTGGCCGAACCGACGACAACGTCGTCCTCCAGGGCGACGACGGTCAGCGCCGGCGGCCGCTGCATCCACAGTTCACGCGCCTCTTGCTCGCCCAGGCCTGACGGGTACGTGTACGTCTCGCCCGCGTCGACGATGGCCCGAAAGAAGGGAAAGATTTCCGCCCAATCGACGTCCTTCGCCTCTCGAATGATCACGAAACGTGAGTGTAACGGGTGCGCTTTTCTACATCCGAGACGTTCGAGCCGCCATGGGCGACCACCATGGTGTCGAAGATCGCCGCGCGACGGCTGCGTCGCCCCTCGTCAGCATGTCCCCACGTAAGGTTGCACCGTGCGTCTCAGTACCGTCATACTTCCTCTCGAGCGATGGCCCGCATCGAAGGAGAAGTGGCGCCGCGCCGAGGAACTGGGATTCTTCGCGGCGTACACCTACGACCATCTCTCCTGGGGCCGCCTGAAAGATCGCCCCTGGTTCGCCGCGGTGCCCACCTTGACCGCCGCGGCGCTTTGCACCTCGAGCATTCGTTTGGGAACTCTGGTCACCACACCTAACTTCCGGCATCCCGTGCCATTGGCGAAGGATCTGTTGAGTCTCGATGACGTCTCCAGCGGCCGACTCATCGTCGGCGTCGGCTCCGGGGGCCTCGGCAGCGACGACACGGTGCTCGGCAAGGAGCCCTGGTCAAGCGAAGAACGGATGGACCGATTCATTAATTTCGTCGAGCTTCTGGATCATTTGCTAACTCAGCCGGTCACTACCGAAAAAGGAACCTTTTACAGCGCGTTCGAGGCACGGATGTTGCCGGGCACCGTGCAGCAGCCTCGGCCCCCATTCTTCGTCGCGGCCGCCGGCAAACGCGGTCTAGGTGTCGTAACGCGCTACGGCCAGGCCTGGGTCTCAATCGGAAGGTCCTCGAAAGCCGAGGAGTCCTGCCAGAACGTCATCGCGTCGCAACTCCAGAAACTGCGTGTCACCATGGAAGAAGCGCAGCGGCCCATGCAGAGCCTCGAGCGAGTCCTCCTGGACGGACTCAACGATGAAAAGCCCCTGACGTCACTCGACGCGTTTGTCGACTGGGCGGGTCGTTACCAAGCGCTCGGCATCACCGAATTGGTTGTCCATTGGCCTGAACCTGACTCCCTCTTCGCGAGCGACGTCTTGACATTCGAGCGCATCGCCACCGAAGGGCTCTCGCAACTCTGAGACACTCGCGGCGCGACGCGGCTCTTTTGGCGAGCGCGACATCTTCACTGCCCGGTGGGCGTAAAGGAACTTGCTCGATCGCGCTCGGTTCACCGTCGGGGATTGAGAGGGCCAATGACGCTGACGTGAGCGTTCTTGACACGGAACACCGCGTGACGGCTGTACTTTCCGTCTAAAAGCTCGGCTCGCCAATTGGCGCCCCGACGATTATTGCGACGACGGGCGAGAGTATGGTCTCAGGAATGAAGCCGCGAATCGCTGTAGGTCCACAAACAACGGCCTGGGTTGATGAAGCGGTCCGCAAGGGCGGCGGCGAAATTGTGGCGGCCGACGAAGAACCGGACGGACTCATCTGGATCGAGTTTCGAGTGCCGAAGAATCTCCAAAACTTTCTCTCGTCCCACCCGGGCATCGGATGGGTGCAGCTTCCGCTCGCCGGAGTCGAAGATCTCTTCGCGGCCGGCGTCATCGACCATGATCGTCGCTGGACTTCTGCCAAGGGCGCGTACGCGGAGCCGGTGGCCGAGCACGCCTTGGCGCTGGCGCTAGCGGGGCTGCGGCAACTCCCGACGCGAGTTCGCGCGAGAACCTGGGGATCGCCCGCAGGAACGAGCCTCTACGACCAGCCCGTGACCATCGTCGGTGCGGGTGGCATCACGGTGGCTCTGATCAAGCTGCTCGCGCCCTTCAGGGCCAAGGTCACGGTTGTTCGACAGCAGGCCGAGCCGCTCGAAGGCGCCGCTCGAACGCTCGGCATCGACCAGCTTCACGAGGGCTTGCGCGGAGCGCTCGTGGTGGTGCTGGCTCCCGCGCTGACCCCCCAAACCTTTCGTCTGCTCTCACAACCCGAATTCGAGGTCATGCGTCGCGGCGCGTGGCTCGTGAACGTTGGCCGCGGCCCACTGGTCGACACCGAGGCGCTCGTCGATACCCTTCGCTCCTCGGGCATCGCGGGAGCAGCGCTCGACGTCACCGACCCCGAGCCGTTGCCCAACGGTCACGCGTTATGGGGACTTAAGAACTGTCTCATCACTCCCCATACGGCGGACACCACCGAGATGATCTGGCCGCTGCTAGCCGCGCGCATCACTGAGAACGTCCGGCGCTTGGCCGCCGGTGAAGAGCTGGTCGGCGTCGTGGACCCGGATATGGGCTACTAGGGAGGCCCATCGTTGAGTGCCTACGAGACGTTCGCGCGCTTCTACGACCTCGTGAACGGCGATCCCGAAGCGAGGAGCCGACAGATCCTCGAGAACATCGGGCGACATCGTCCCGGATCGACCTCGGTGCTCGAGCTCGGATGCGGCACCGGCGCCATTCTCGCCGGTCTCGGTTCGGGGTTCGCGGTGACCGGCCTCGACTTATCACCCGAGATGCTGGACTACGCGACGAGGCGATGCCCTTCAGCTCGCCTCCACCTGGGCGACATGACGTCCTTCTCACTTTCAGAGAAGTTCGACGTGGTGCTGTGCGTGTTCGATACCCTGAACCACGTCGAGACCTTCGTGGGCTGGCAATCGGTCTTCGAAGGGGTGCGCCATCACCTCCACGCGCACGGGATCTTCATCTTCGACGTCAACACCTTGGGCAGGCTCCGCCAACTGGGAGAGATGGCGCCCTGGGTGCACCATTTCGACGAGAATACGTTAATCATGGACGTCGAGTTCGACGGGCACAGCATGTCCCAGTGGGATATACGGGTCTTCGAGCAACAGTACGGCAATCACTTCGTGCTGCACCACGAAACGATCCCCGAGCTCGGTGTCCCCTTGGCGCAGATTCGCGAGGCGCTGGACGCGCGCTTCGAACTTCTGGAGGAGACCGATCCCGGAGGCTTTGCGCCCACCGACGAGTCCTCACGGGCCTACTTCGTGTACCAACTCCGGTCATGACGCCGACGCCAAGCGCGATTCCGTTCCCGACGTGGCCTAGCTAGGGAATGGTCGTAGTCGTAGTGGAGGTCGACGTGGTGGTTGACGTCGTGCTGGTCGTCGTCGTAGAGGTCGTGGTCGTCACCGGCGTCACCACGTAACCGGGCCAACCGAGCCATTCGACGCTCACGCCGGTAGCACTATTCACCCGGGCGAACTGCCTACGAAGGATGCGAGAGAGATCGAGATTCACGTCGCCGGCCAGTCCGAGGGCATTGTCGCTGTGCTGGCCGAGATCGACGGCGTAGATCGTGAACACCGTGCCCCCGATCGTGTAGTTGATCGCCATCACGTCGCAGCCGCCAGCGAGGGTGGTGTACCCGGACTTGACGCCGACCACTCCGTCACGACCGATGAACGGCGTATACGAGATGACGACGCCCGCCACGGGCAATCGCACTTGGGGCAGCGACACGATGCTTCGCACGATCGGCTCATTGGTCATGAGCGTCACGGCAATGATCGTCTGATCGTGCGCGGTGGACTGGTCGTAGGGCGAGATCCCGGTCACGTCGGCGTAGTGCGTGGACGTCATGCCCAGGGCCGCGGCATCCTTGTTCATCCGATTGACGAACTGCGAATTGGACCAGCCCGTCAACGTCACCAGCAGTTGCGCGTAGTCGGCCGCCGAGTGAACCAACATGCCGCGCAGAAGCGTGCCCTCGCACAGCGTCTCGCCGAGCTTGATGGCCACGCCAGACAGATCGGTGTCGACATCAAAGTGATAGATGGCGAGGTCAGCGCCGCTCACGCTGAGACAGGGGCCCGCATCGGAATAGGACAGCGGCATCTGCTGCAACGCCACCCAGGCCGTCATCATCTTGGTCAGACTCGCTATGGATTGCCTCGGCTGCGACGGCGATTCAGCTTCGACCGAAAGCGCGGGAATGGCGACAGCCGCGCTGCCCTGGGCGGGCCACGGCAGTCGGTACTTTCCCGGGATCACGGCGGGCAACGTCGTAGTGGTGGTTGTAGTGGAGGTCGGCACCGTCGTGGTGGTCGACGAAGCAATGGTGGTCGTGGTGGTCGTGGTGGTCGTGGTGGTCGTGGAGTTCGCGATCACCGGTGTGACCAGGACGAACGACACCACGAGCACGCTCGACACGACGGCGATCACCGTACCGCGGCGAAAAAACGGACGCGGGGATAATTGCACCCGTTCACTGTACTTTGCGACCTTGGTGGATTGGGTTACCGCACTGTAACGATGTGCCTCAAGAGACGATTAGTCGACGAACTGAATAGAAAGAGGCGGGCCATCTGACAAATCCGCCCGGCGTCTTGCGCGAACGCGACGTCAGCCGTGCAGGTACGGCGCCACGTTGCGCGCCCAGGTGAAGTACATAGGCGGCGGGGTGGCGCGGGGGCGTTCCAGCAGGTCGGTAAAGGAAGACTCGCCGCGCACGATCGCGAAACCGGTCCCCAACTCGCACGTACGGCAGCTCAAGCCGACGCCGCCGCGGTCATACAATCCCAAGAGCGCGTCACGGTGACCCCAACAGCCCGACGCCGAGGCGGACGTGCAATCAAAGTTCGAGGTGGCGGACACGCTGCCTCCCCAGCCGTCCTCGTACATCCATCCGTAGTCGGCCTCGAGGACCGTTTCAGCCGCGGCGAAGGTGCCGTTCGCTTCGACCACCCCGTTGGACTGCACCCCCACCGCGAAGCCCGGGGCCAAACCGGGGTCCTGCGTGAGCGACGCCGCCCGTTGCGCGGTGTTGGAGAGCGTGCGATTGAGTCCGAGGTACGGCGGCAGGCCCCTCGCGGTGCGCTCTAAGTCGGCGAGAACGAAGAGCTGCTCGGTCACGGTCAGGCGCTGCCAGTTGGTGGGCAGGACCATGGCCCGCACGCGCTCCGACGCCCGGGCGGTGTTGATCGCGCGCAGTACATACAGGGTGCACGCATGACCGTCATCGAACGCGGGGAAATGTCCCGTCGTGGAGACGCAAGGGTTGGGACAGCGCACGGAAGCGCCCGACGTCGTGCACTCGCCGCTGTCATCGAAGTTGGGTCGTGGAGCGATGTTCGCCGACGGGTTTGCGGGCGGGAGTATTCCGGCAGCCCACAGCGGTGGCGACGTCAGACCAATGATGAAGAGGGCCACGACGATTGTGACCGCCAGCCGAAGGATTCGGTAGGTGCGGCGCGCTGGGGGCCGCTTAGATTGGTCGCCGCGGCGTCGCGAATCGATCACACCGGGTTAGGGCCTGATATAGGAGGTCTTGACGGTGGTGTAGAACTCCGCGGCGTAACTGCCCTGCTCCCGGGGACCGTAGCTCGAACCCTTTCGCCCTCCGAACGGCACGTGGTAGTCGACGCCGGCCGTGGGCAGGTTAATCATGACCATGCCCGCCTGACTGGAACGTCGAAAATCGGAGGCGTATTTGAGCGACGTCGTCACGATCCCGGCGGCCAGGCCGAAGGGCGTGTCGTTGGCGACGTCGAGCGCCTCGTCGTAGTTCGACACTTGGATGATCGAGGCCACGGGACCGAAGATCTCCTCGCGCGAGATTCGCATCTGATTGGTGGCGTCAACGAAGAGGGCCGGCTCCAAGTAATGTCCCTGCTTGTCGCGCTCCAAAGGCCTCCCGCCGAACGCCAGCGTGGCCCCTTCGGCCTGGCCCACGTCGATGTAGCGAAGGTCCTGGGCCAGCTGATTCTCGTCCACTACCGGCCCGATGTCGGTATCGGACGCCATCGCGTCATCAACCTTGGCCTTCTTCAACCTCTCCACGAGTGCGGCCACGAATCGGTCGTGGATGCCCGGCGTCACGATCACCCGCGAGGAGGCCGTGCAACGCTGACCGGTCTGCTCGAAAGAGCCCTGGTAGGCGCATTCGACCGCCACGTCGAGGTCGGCGTCGTCCAGCACGACAAGTGGATTCTTGCCGCCCATCTCGAGTTGCACCTTGGCCATCCTCTTCACCGCCACCTCGGCCACGTGATGACCGGTCTCAACGGAGCCGGTGAAACTGATCGCCGCCACGTCCGGGTTGGTGATGAGGGCTTCGCCCACGACTGATCCGCGACCCATCACGAGGTTGAAGACGCCCGGCGCGATGCCGCTCTCGGCGATCAACTGCGCCAGTTCCCACGCCGAACCCGGGACGAGGTCAGCGGGCTTGAAGACGACGGTGTTGCCGAAGGCCAGCGCGGGGGCGATCTTCCAGGCGGGAATGGCGAAGGGGAAGTTCCACGGCGTGATGATTCCCACGACACCCAAAGGCTCACGGGAAACCTCCACTTCCAGCCCTGGGCGCACCGAAGGAAGCTTTTGGCCCGCGGTGCGCAGCGCCTCTCCCGCGAAGAACTTGAAGATGCGCCCCGCCCTCATGACCTCACCCACGCCGTCACGCAGGACTTTGCCCTCTTCGCGCGAAAGGACCGAGCCGAACTCGTGAGCTCGAGCGATCAGCGCCGTGCCGATGCCGTCGAGCGCGTCGCTGCGCTCCTGGATCGCCGAGCGTCCCCAGATGGTGGCGGCCTCCTTCGCCGCCACCACTGCCGTGGACACCTGCGCCGCGTCGCCGCGCTCGTATTCGCCGACGACGTCAGTGGCGTCAGACGGGTTGTGATCGAGCGCCGAGTCGGTCCCGGTGCTCCACTCCCCCGCGATGTAGTTCTGATGGGTGGTCATGAAGGCTCCTCGTTCCTGGCTCAAACGGTCCAATAGACGCTACACCTCAGGATTGCGACGTCGGGCGAGGCGCTGGCTCCCGCGCCACTGCAGCGTCGAACTTTCGTCGAGCGCGAGACCGACCTTCATCGAGTGGGTTGCGAGCTAGAAGAGGACGTTCCACTCGTCGTCGGTAACTCGACCGCGGCGCTCGACCTCATCAAAGTTCGCGACGGGAAGCGCCGTGCGATGGTCGTCGATGTAGGACACGTGGTCGAATCCGAGGCGACGCCAGGGCTGAAACACGACCCGCGTCGTGGATGGATTGGAGTAAATCGCGCGAACCAGAATGGCCGTGTCCGACGCCGCGACCACCAGACCCGGTCGCAGTTTCGCGCGCTGCTCCGGCGTGGCCGGATCGACGGAGTCGAAGGGAACCTCCGCGAGCACCACGGTGCCGACAAAGGGATGATCAGCTCTGAAGCGCTCCAGCTCGCTGGGCGTCAGCGTCACTCGCCGCCGCTCAACCACCGTCGCAACCTCTACCAAAGGCGCGGAGGTGCTCGAGGTGGTCGCCTTAGGGTTGGTTTTCGCCCTGACGGGCCGAGCCGGATGCACCGGGGCAGTGTTGCGCTTCTTGCGCTTTTCCTCTTCGCGCCGGGCTCGACGCTGCTCTCTAACCTCGGGATCGATGGCTTTGAGGGCCAGTATCGACGAGGCGCCGGCCGCCTCGGGCAGTTCGGGCAGCGCGAAGGCCGGCCTCTCGTCGAGCAGGCGTCGGCAGTGGGGCGCCGCGGGGAACTCCTCTGCGATGGCGAAGGTGAGCAGGGCCACCACGTCGTCATCCGTCGAGCCGTGGGCCAGCAGGTCATCAACAGCGTTCGCGAGCTGCTCGTAGGTCGGCGAATCGGCGTGGTCCCCGAGCGACGCCACGACTTTTTCCAAAGGCGACGCGGCGAGCAGTTCCAGCAGCCCTTTCGCCGCGGCGATCGGGGCAGTGACGGCGAAGGCCGCGACGTCGCGACGCTGTTGGAGGCTGCGCAGCGGCATCCCGATCACGGCGCTGATCTTGGCGTTGCTCCGCAGGTCCAGCGAATCAACGGCGGCGAGGACCACGTCATCATCGATCTTCAGGAGACCTCGCCGGACGTAGTGCGCGGGACTGATGGAGGGCGCCGGCATGTTCTACTTCAAGAGGTGCTTGGCCACCACGATGCGCTGGACCTGATTGGTTCCCTCGTAGATCTGCGTGATCTTGGCGTCGCGCATGAAGCGCTCGACCGGGAACTCCTTGGTGAAGCCGTAGCCACCGAGCAACTGCACGGCGTCGGTGGTGACGCTCATCGCGGTATCCGAGGCAAACGACTTGGCCGCCGCGCCAAGATACCCGAGCTGGCCGTCGGGATCGCCCGCGTCGATGGTCGCGCACGCGGCGTACACCAACGCCCGAGCGGCTTCGTTGCGGATGGCCATGTCTGCCAGCATGAAGCGCAGCCCTTGCAGGTCGCTGATGGGTGCGCCGAAGGCCTTGCGCCCGAGCATGTAGTGGCCCGCGAAGTCAATGGCGCCCTGGGCGATGCCCACCGCCTGCGCGCCGATGGTCGGTCGGGACCGGGCCAGCGTGTGCATGGCGATCTTGAAGCCCTCGCCCTCCTCGCCGATGCGGTGCGTCGCCGGGACGCGCACGTTGCTAAAGACCACCTCTCCCGTAGGAGAGGCCCGCAGGCCTAGCTTGTCCTCGAACTTGGGGAATTCCACCCCCCACTCCTTCTCCACCAGGAAGCAGGTGATCCCGCGGCTCTTAAGGTCGAGGTCGGTGGACGCGAAGACTGTGTACGTGTCGGACACGCCGGCGTTGGTGATCCAGTACTTGGAGCCGTTGAGCAGGTAGTCGTCGCCGTCGCGCACGGCGCGACATCTCATGGAGGCGACGTCGGATCCGGCGTCGGCCTCCGACAGGCAGTACGAACCCTGGATCTCGCCGCTGGCCATGCGGGGAAGGTACTGCTGCTTGATCTCCTCGGAGGCAAAGTTCATTATCGGCAGCATGGCGAGCTTGGAGATCAAGATCGTGACCGACGTCGAGGCGCAGCCGCGGGCCAGCTCTTCGATCGCAATGGCCTGGGTCACCATGTCGGCTCCCGCGCCCCCGTAGGCCTCGGGGACCCAGAGCGCCGGCAGGTCCATCGCCCGGCACGCCTCCCAACTCTCCTGGGGGAAGACCTGCTCCCGGTCGTAGCGCGCCGCGTTGGGCGTGATCCGGTCGTCAACGAACGACCTCATCACATCACGGAAGGCTCGTTGTTCGTCGTCGAGGACAAAACTCATGGTCGTTCTTTCGTTGGGACTAGTGCGACGAGAGTGACCGCGGCGCGCCGGGAAGCAGCTGTTCCTTCGTCACGGCATCGACCACTCGTCGCTGGATTACGTAACTATGCGCGAGTCCCGCGAAGGGCGCCGTGAGGTCGCGGCCGATGACCGAGTTCGTAGGGAGCCCGAACAGGTCCATCGCCACGCGCACGTCGTCGGGGATCGGCCCCCGCCCCACCAAGCTGGCTCGCTTGGCCGCCACCAGCGCGACGCCGAGTTCCACGTCGGCTCGGTCGTGGCCATGTTCGAACGTCAACTTGGCGCATTCGCGTTGGGAGATCGTGAGGGCGAACCCCTCCCCGGGGGCCGGCGTGCCGTGGCCGGCACCCGGGGCGGGATGGAGCGAATGCAAGAGTCCCGGCTTGGGTTTGCGGCCGATTTCTGGCGTCGGGGTGGCCATCGACGGGCGCACCTCCCCCGACGCGGGAATGGGGGAAAACGTAGGTTGGGTCACGCTTCGACACTACCTCCGTCGTTCCAACCTCAAATCCGCGTGAGCCAGCTTTCGTACTGGGTCAATTCACCGCGGACCGCCTGGAAGTACGTCGACTGAATGTCCTTGGTGACCGGCCCCGGCTTGCCGTCGCCCACCACACGGTCGTCGACCGAGTGGATCGGGACGATCTCGGCCGCCGTTCCCGTCAGGAACGCCTCGTCGGCGAGGTAGAGGTCGGTACGAACCATGGCGTCGAAACTGACCCGGTAGCCAAGATCGTTGGCGATGCGCACCACGCTCTCCTGGGTGATGCCGCGCAAGGCGCCCGCTTCCGAAGGCGGCGGCGTGACGAGTACCCCATTGTTCACGATGAACAGATTCTCGCCCGTGCACTCTGAGATGCGCCCGTCGGCACCCAGCATGATGGCCTCGTCGTAGCCGGCCTTCAAGGCCTCCACCTTGGCCAGGCTGGAGTTCACGTACCCGCCGATCGTCTTTGAAGCGCTGGGCATGGCGTTGGGGCTGTGGCGGGACCACGAGGAGATCTTCGTGCGCACGCCGTGCTCGAGCTCCTGCTCGCCGAAGTACGGGCCCCAGGGCCACGTGGCGATAGCGACGTTCACCGGCGACGTCAGCGGGTTGATGCCCATCTCGCCGTAGCCGAGGAACACCAGCGGACGGATGTAGCAGCCCGTGTGCAGGTCGTTCACCTTGATGGTCTCGACCACCGCCTCGCAGAGCTCGTTCAACGAGAAGGGCACGTCGATCATCAAAATCTTGCAGCTCTTGAGCAGCCGAGCCATATGGTCACGCAGTCGGAACACCGCCACGCCATCGGCGTTCGGATAGGCGCGGATGCCTTCGAACGCGCCGGTGCCGTAGTGCAGGGTGTGGCTCAGTACGTGGGTCGTGGCCTTCTCCCAGGCGACAAGCTTGCCGTCCATCCATATTTTCTTCGTGGGAGTTAATGGCATGTCTACAGCCTTTCTATTAGTTGATCCGTCACGCCGCGTGTGCCGAGCGCGGCGACGTCACCATCAAAGTCTTGCACGGCCCCGGCGATCCGTGTCGCCGCGTCGGTTTCACCGAGGTGCTCGAGCATCAAGACGGCGGAGGAGACCGCCGCGAGTGGGTTGGCTCGACCCGTGCCGGCGATGTCGTGGGCGGCGCCGTGCACCGGCTCGAAGAGCGACGCCCCGGTGCGGGCGGGGTTGAGGTTGGCGCTGGCCGCGAAGCCAATGCCCCCGCTCACCGCGCCGGCCAGATCGGAAAGGATGTCGCCGAAGAGATTGTCGGTGACGATGACCCCGTAGCGCTGAGGGTTGTCGACGAGGTAGATGCACGCGGCGTCCACGTGGTTGTAGTCGACGTTGACGCGGGGGAACTCGTCGGCCACTTCGGCCACGACGCGATTCCAGAGGTCCCCGGCGAAGGTGAGCACATTCGTCTTATGCACCAGGGTCAACGAGGGATTGTCGAGGACCTGCGCCCGGGCGAAGGCGTAGCGCACGCAGCGCTCCACGCCGAAGCGCGTATTGACTGATCCCTGCGTGGCCACCTCGTGGGCCGTGCCTCGTCGCAGCACACCGCCCTCGCCGACGTACGGGCCTTCCGTGTTCTCGCGCACGATCGAGAAATCGCAGCCTTGAGCGAGGGAACCGGCGACGCCGTGGAAGGGTCGGTAGTTGATGTAGAGGTCCAGGCCGAATCTCAGTCGCAGCAGCAGACCGCGTTCCAGCGTGCCGCCGGGGATCCGGGTGTCGCCGATGGCGGGCCCGACCGCTCCGAGAAGTATGGCGTCGAAGCCGCGCAACTCTTCAAGCGTGGCGTCGTCAATCACGAAGCCGTCGCGCAAGTAGCGGGCGGCACCAAGGTCGTAGGAGGTCGTCGCCAGGCTGACGCCGGCCGCGGCAACGACCTCGAGAGCGGCCTGCGTCACTTCCGGGCCTATCCCGTCACCACCGAGCACGGCCACCTGGTACGTGCGGTCGATACTCATGCGCGAGGCCTCCTTTGTAACCACCAGTTTGCTCGCCCGCCCCCTCCGGGGGCAAACCCGCGGGGGGCAAAAGACGGACGACGGGTAGAATCGTGCTTTCTCCTCTATGAAGGTTGAGCCATGGCTGGCGAAATTCACCGCATCACCCAAGAAACGCTGGACAAACTCGAGGCCGAGTACCTCGAGCTGACGACGGTGGGCCGAACGGCGATCGCCCGCACCATTGAATCGGCGCGCTTGATGGGCGATCTCTCGGAAAACGGTGACTACCACGCCGCCAAGGACGCCCAGGGCAAGATGGAGTCGAGAATCCGCCAGATCGACAACGTGATCCGCAACCACGAGATCGTCGAGCGCGACGAGCACGCCGACGCGGTGCAGTACGCCTCCATCGTCCAGGTGGTGTACGAAGGCGACGCTGACGAGGATTTTCAGGAGTTTTTCATCGGATCCATCGAAGAGAAACCGGACGGCGTGCTCGTGGCGTCGCCCACGTCGCCGTTGGGAGAAGCGCTCCTCGACCACGTGATCGGCGATCTGGTTGAGTACGAGGCTCCCTCAGGAGTGCTTCGCGTCAAGATCGTGGGCCTTCGCTAAGCCATGGGACGCACGCTCTTCGAGAAGATCTGGGACGAACACGTGGTCGTCGCGCCCGAGGGCGAGCCAACGCTGCTGTACATCGACCTTCACCTCGTCCACGAGGTAACGAGCCCTCAGGCCTTCGACGGACTGCGCCTCAATGGCCGCAGCGTCCGACGACCGGACCGAACCCTGGCCACGGCGGACCACAACGTGCCGACCGATCCCATCTCGGTTCCAATCAAGGATCCGATCTCGCGCCGACAGCTCGAAGTGCTCGAGGAGAACTGCGAGCAGTTCGGCATCACGCTGTTCCCCCGAGGTCACGAGAACCAGGGCATCGTGCACGTCATCGGCCCCGAACTTGGCGTCACCCAACCGGGCATGACCATCGTGTGCGGCGACTCGCACACCTCCACGCACGGCGCGTTCGGATCGCTGGCCTTCGGCATCGGCACCAGTGAAGTCGAACACGTGCTGGCCACTCAAACGCTGCCCCAGCAGAGGGCCAAGTCGATGTCGGTGAGTGTCGAAGGCGCGGCACCTCCTGGAGTGAGCGCCAAGGACATCGCACTGGCCATCGTCGGTCGCCTCGGCACGGGCGGCGGAACGGGCCACGTCATTGAATATCGCGGCGAAGCGATTCGCAACCTGTCGATGGAAGGTCGCATGACGGTGTGCAACATGAGCATCGAGGCTGGCGCACGGGCCGGCTTGGTCGCCGTGGACGATACGACCATCGACTACCTTCGAGGTCGCCCCGGCGTGCCCGAGGGCGAGGCGTTCGAGGAAGCCGCCTCGCGATGGCGTAGCTTCACCAGTGACGCCGACGCCGTCTTCGACGTGGAGGTCACGCTGGAGGCCGCCGACCTGACACCCTTCGTCACGTGGGGCACCAACCCGGCCCAGGTCGTGGCCCTGGACGGGGCGGTTCCCCGCTTCGACGTAATTGATGATCCCGACCAGCGCGAGGCGACCGAGCGTGCGCTCACCTACATGGGCCTCGTACCGGGCACACCGGTGCGCGACATCGCCGTGGACGTGGTCTTCATCGGATCGTGCACAAACTCTCGAATCGAGGACCTTCGCGCGGCCGCCGAGGTGGCGCGGGGCCACCACGTCTCGTCGAACGTGCGCGCCCTCGTGGTGCCCGGATCGCATCGCGTCAAGAAGCAGGCGGAGGAGGAGGGTCTCGACCAGGTGTTCCTGCAGGCCGGCTTCGAATGGCGTGAACCGGGCTGCTCGATGTGCCTGGGCATGAACCCCGACACCTTGAACCCCGGCCAACGGTGCGCCTCGACGTCTAATCGCAACTTCGAAGGCCGCCAGGGCCGCGGAGGTCGAACCCACCTGGTCTCGCCCGTGGTTGCCGCCGCCACCGCCATCCAGGGACGCTTCGCGGCACCGGACGAGCTGGGCGAATGAAGCCCGTCAGCATCGTCGAGGGCCGCTGCGTGCCGCTCGATCGCTCGGACGTCGACACAGATCAGATCATCCCGTCGGATTGGTTAAAGCGGGTCGAGCGCACGGGCTTCGGACGAGGTCTCTTCAGCGAATGGCGTGACGACCCCGACTTCGTGCTCAACCATCAGGAGTACGTTGGCGCGACCATCCTCCTCGCCGGACCGCGCTTCGGCACCGGTTCGTCGCGGGAGCACGCCGTGTGGGCCCTGATGGACTACGGGTTCGAAGCGATTATCGCGCCCTCCTTCGGCGACATCTTTTCCAACAACTCCTCGAAGCAGGGCCTCGTCATCGTCGTCCTGGACGCCGGCGACGTCGACGAGCTGAACGCACTGGTGAAAAGGAGCCCCGGGCTCCTCGTGGTGGTCGACGTCGAACACCTGCGAGTCGAGGTTCCCGAAACCGGGTGGCAGCGCCGATTCGAGCTCGATCCCCTGACGCGCCAGCGCCTGCTCAATGGCTGGGACGATATCGGCATCACGATGAGGCGCGCAGACGCCATCACCCGTTACGAGGCGTCGAGTGCTGCACCGACGCTGGACGGCGTGTTCGACGACGCTGGTCACGCTCGTTAGTTGCCCGCGACGGCTGCGCGACACCCTCAAGCCGGCAACGTTTCACCGACCCAACTCAATGCGGGCCTTCGCCGCGACGAGCGCGCGTTACGGTGCGGTATGCGAAAGACCCGCCGCGCCAGGATCCCTCTCTCGGTCGGTCTGGTCACTGCCGTGTTGGCCGCCCTCGCCATCGCGGTGCCGGCGGCGCAGGCCGGCGCCACGTCCTCCGGACTTCGACTGTTCGTCGAACCGGCCGCTGGGTACGGCTTCATCGACCGCGCCATTGCGGACGCTCGCCGGACGATAGACCTGTCGATGTATGAGCTCGAAGATCCCGTGATCGAGAACGACCTCGTGGCGCGAGCCCGCGCCGGAGTGGTGGTTCGCGTGGTGCTCGATTCGGACTATGGCATCTCCAGCGTCAACGCTCCGGCCGCGGCGGTCCTCGAGCGCGGAGGCGTGCACGTCGTGTGGGCACCTAGCTCACAGATCTTTCACGCCAAGTACCTCATCACCGATGACACGAACCTCTTCGTGGGCACCGGCAATTTCACAGCCCGCTACTACTCTTCGACGCGGGATTTCTGGATCCTCGATCGAGACCGGGACGACCTTGCCGCCGCCACTGCCACGTTCTCGACCGACTTCGCGCATCGCAGCGCGCCGCTCGGATCAGGCAGCGGCGATCTCGTCTGGAGCCCCGGTTCCACCGAGGCGCTCGTCGGGCTCATCAACTCGGCGAAGCACTCGGTGCTCGTCGAGAACGAGGAGATGGACTCCTCCACCATCGAGTCCGCTCTCGGGTCGGCCGCCCAGCGGGGGGTCGACGTCAAGGTGGTGATGACGTACGACGCCGAGTGGCACGACGCCCTCGGCCAATTGGCGAAGGCCGGCGTGCACGTGCGCGTCCTCTCGACCGCTCAGGTCTACATCCACGCCAAGGTCATCTGCGTCGATTGCAACCTCGGCACCGCCACGGCCTTCGTGGGCAGCGAGAACTTTTCCACGTCATCGCTGGACTACAACCGCGAACTCGGCATCATCACCCGCGCCGTTGCGGTGACGCACTCACTGTGGGCCATCGTGCTGGGCGACTACTCGCAGGGTTCGCCGCGCTTCTGAAGTCGTGGCGAACGTGCCGTCGCTGACTTCGTATTTTGAGGTATTGAGAAATCGTCATGACGGCGCGTCGACACAATCTCTTCTAACATTGGCTTCGTCGTACTCGTCCTAACACCATCGAGGCGCCCTCGGAAAGGCAGCGACCATGGCAGAAGCAGACGTCAGTAAGCGCCGCCGCCTCGATCAGGATCTCTACGCGTCCGAGGGCGTCGTAGTGCTCGGCGCGGCGATCTTCCTCGTCGGCTTCGCCGTTGAGAAGCACTCCACCACCGAAGGACGAGCGCTCGAGGCCGCCGGATTCGTCATCTTCGCTCTGGGCCTCTTCGCTACAGCCGCGATTGCCCACCTCCTCTCACGCCATTTCGCGCGCACCACCACTGAAGGCCTCCCGCCAGTTGCGCCGACCCCGCCAGCCGCCGTCGAAAGCACCGATGACGAGCGAATCCCTCTCACCTACTTCGCCTCACGGGTGAACGAGGCGGCGAGCGACCCGGTGGCACCGCCCGCGAAGGCCGCCGACGCCGACCCGCAGATCGATGCTCCGACGGCGCGCCTCATCGAGAGGGAACGTCGAGGAGCCGAGGGCGCAAAGGGCGAACGGTTCGGGGACCAGCTCTTCACCGAGTGACGTAATTACCCGCGGACCAACTCTGCACAATTGGCCGCGTGGATGGTAGTGACTCCCGCGACCGCCTGCTCCTTCTCACTCGCATCGTGATGCCCGTCGCTTCACCCTCGCAAGCGGTCGCACGTTGCGACGATCGAGCGTCGCCCAACAACCGGCATCGGTCGATTGCTCCTCGCGCGGCACGGCGCTTCGACGATCGACTCAACCCATACGCTGCACTGATGTTCATCGTCTCCGAAGAGCGGTTTGAGGAGTTGGCTGCGGAAGCGCTCGCCACGCTACCGTCCTCGCTGTCCTCGGTGATGGAGAACGTGGCCATCATCGTCGAAGATGAGGCGCAGGGTCGTTCCCTCTACGGACTCTACGAAGGCATTCCGCTGACGCAACGCGGTCCGATGACCTACAGCGGCGTGCTTCCTGACCGGATCACCCTCTACCAATCCGCCATCTGCCGATACTGCACCAGCGAGGACGAAGTCAAGCAACAGGTCCGAAAGACGGTCATCCACGAGGTCGCCCATCACTTCGGCATCAGCGATCCCCGTCTCAAGGAATTGGGCTGGGCCTAGCGTCGCATCGTGGCCGCGCCGGGGTGGTCGTCACGGGGCTCACCTTCGGCGCCCGCCTGGCCGGGACTCATTCGAAGGTCGACTCCGTGTAGGGACCACCGAGCAGCTCTCGTGAGTCGCGGCGGCCGATCTTCGCTTCGACCGGTATCTCATTGGCGAAATCTTCCGCGTCATCTTGAGGGAAGTAGCCGATCGCGTTGGCCTCCTCGAGCGACATCTTGCGCCGGCTGTTGGCCGAAACCCCCCACACGACCCGATAGCCCGGTTCGGGACAGGCGATGGCCGCCTCGAACAGTCGCGTGCAGTCACCCGGCGACAACCAGTTCCATAGAGCGCGTGCGTCGCCGGGCTTCGGGCGATAGGAGCCGATGCGCAGGCACACCACGTCGATGCCGTGGCGGTCGTGATAGAGACTGCACAGGCTCTCCCCCGCGGCTTTGGAGGCACCGTACAGCGTGTCCGGTCGAGGGAAGAGATAGTCCGGAGCCTTCTCGTCGGACGGTGCGGCGTAGAAGCCGACGGCGTGATGACTGCTCGCGTAGACCACGCGGGGCACGCCGGCTCGGCGGGCCGCTTCGAGCACGCAGTACGTCCCGTTTACGTTGACGTCGAGGTACTGCGCCCAGGAGAAGCCACCGGTCGAGTGGCCGCCCAGGTGGACCACCGCGCTGACCCCCTGGCACGCCCGCACCATGGCGTCGAGGTCGGTGACCGAGGCGGTGATCAGTTCGCCCAGTTCGTCCGGTTCTAGCGCCGGCTGGTGGCCGACGTCGAGCAAGCGCAGGACTCGATTCGGTTGGCGCAGCGACTGACGCAGCCACGTGCCGATCTGACCGTTCGCTCCGGTCACGAGGATCTCCTGCATCGCCATCACAATTTCCTTGCCAGGTCCGCGACTTGAGCGAGGGTCTCGAGGCCCGAGCGTGACAGCAAGCCCAGATGGTAGAGATGAATCTCGTCGAGTCCGACGGCCCGGTAGCGATCGAGGGTCTGCACCACCTCGGCCCGGTCCGACCACCCCGAGTCGAGACGCAGGTACCCGCCGACTTGGCACCGTCCCCTCGTCAGCTCGCGCAAGTCCGCCAGTTCCTGCGTGCCGCGAAGTGGATCCCAGCAATTCGCCACGGCCGACGTGATGCCCTCGAGCGAACCCGAGCCGCGCAGGGACGCGAACGAGCCGGTCGCCCATTCGCTCGCCGACGCGTGCACTGTGATCGAGACGTCCGCGTTCACCTCGAGCAGGCCTCGCACGACTGTCTCCCTGAGGTGCGCGGTGGCGTCCGTTCGAAAGCGGGCCACCTCCTCGCAGAGCGGGCTGCCCAGCGCCTGGGTCACCGACGTCGCTCCGTCGTCGACGCCGTCACGGACCCGACGAGAAAGTTCGTCAACGTCGACGCCGGCCGTCGACATCCCTCGGCGGCACGCGTCGCAGAAGCAGAGCGAGAGCAGGCGCGTGGCCGCCTCATTCCACTGCGCGAACTCCACCTTGTCGTGCTGACTGGCGTGGACCACGCCCATCGGCCCGCAGGCTTCCAGGACCACGCCATCGCACGCGGACAACGCCGCGACTTCGCGCGCCAAGGTCCGGCAGTACTCCACCACCTCCGGTGACGAAGGGCACAACGCGTACTCGTAGGCATCATCGAACGCGTTGCGCACCACGAGGTCGGGGGCGGTCCGACCGAGATCGTCGTCATGGGTCAGCACGATCCACGCGTGCACTTTCAGCCCGTGCGCGACGAGTTGATCTCGCGCCTGGCTGAAGAGATCTTCGTGACCGCCCCAGGCCGGCGCCCGTGGGACCAGTCGACGGCCCCACCACGCCTCTGCCCGCACCGCGACATAGAGCGCGGACCGATCGACCTCACGTATCCGACGCGAGGGATGCAGCGGACTCACCGAACGGCTGGCGTGATAGGACGCGGCCAGGGCGACGACGTCGAGGCCCAGTTCCGCGACGCGCGAGGCGGCCGCGGGATCGTCCTGGTAGTCCCAGGGATAGGCGTAGCCGACGGCCTTCACCATCGGGCCGGCGTCGCGTCGAAGGAGGGATCGAAGCGGCGCATATAGAGCGTGTCGCTGCGGGCCGTGATGCCACAGTTGAGGTACTGGTGGTGCAGACGGCCCAGCGCGTCGCGGTCGAGCTCCACCCCGAGCCCCGGGGTCGTCGGCACCGCCACCGCCCCTTCTCGGAAGGTGAGGGCGCCGGGCACGATGACGTCCTCGTCCTTCCAGGGCCAATGGGTGTCCAACGCGTACGTGAGATTGGTGGTGGCGGCCGCCACGTGGGTCATCGCCGCCAAGCTGATGCCCAGATGAGAATTCGAATGCATCGAGAGTCCGAGCCCGAAGGCATCGCAGACCGCCGAGAGCCCCTGGACGCGCCGCGGCCCTCCCCAGTAGTGGTGATCGCTGAGGATGACGCCGACGGCCGCCAACTCGATGGCGGGGGCCAGGTCCTCGAACCCCACCACGCACATGTTGGTGGCCAGCGGCATGGCCACGTGACGCGCGACGTCCGCCATGGCCTCCAGCCCGAACGTCGGGTCCTCGAGGTATTCGAGCACCCCCTCGAGCTCGCGCCCCACCAGGCGCGACGTCGCGACGTTCCACGCGGCGTTGGGGTCCAGTCGAAGGGGCACGCCCGGAAAGGCGTCCCGCAGGGCGTGGACCGTGGCCACCTCCCGTTCGGGCCGTAGGACCCCGCCCTTCAATTTGATCGCCGTGAAGCCGTACTCGGACAGCATCCATCGGGCCTGCTCGACGATGCCCTGCTCGTCCAGGGCCTCGCCGTATCGATCGGGCGCCTGGCCGGGATGGCCGGCCCATTTGTAGAAGAGGTAGGCCGAATACGGCACCGCCTGGCGGACCGGTCCACCGAGGAGGTCGACCACCGGCCGACCCAACTGTCGACCCTGGATGTCCAGGCACGCGACCTCGAACGGCGAGTAGGCGCGAAGCACGGTACCGGCGTGGCTGATCTGACCGGTGAGTCCGTGGCGGTCGGCGCCCACCGCTCCCCCCAGGGTCGACGCGGCCAGGGAGAAGATCCGGTTGAGGTCCCAGACGTCGGTGCCGACCACGGCGTCGGCGACCAGGCGAAGGTGCTCCTGGTGCGTCAGTTCGCCGTAGGACTCCCCGAGACCGAGGATGCCCTCGTTCGTCAGGACCTCTATCACCGAACGGATGGCGAAGGGCTCGTGCACACCGACGGCGTTGAGGAGGGGAGGATCGCGAAAGGCCACCGGCGTGATGGTCACTCTCGCAATCCGGGTTGGGCTCACTTCCAGCGGCCTCACTGTCATCGTGGGATTAGAGGGCGCCGTGCCACCTGCGACCCGTGTGGAAGACTAACGCAAGAAAAATCGGCGGCGAATCCCGAAATCGCGATGAGCACGCCGCGCTACGTTGAATCGAGGTCCCATGACTACCCTGACCGAGCGGGTGCGATCGGGGTCGCCGACCCTGGGGACCTTTCTCAACCTCGGATCGACGCTCGCGGCCGAGGTCTGCGCACTCTCGGGTTTCGACTGGCTCCTGGTCGACCTCGAACACGGCGCGGGAGGCGAGGACGCGCTGGTGACGCAGATCCTGGCCGGCGCGGCGCACGGTGTCCCCGTGATCGTGCGGACCGAATCAGCCGAGCGCATTCGAGCGGGCCACGTCCTGGACCTCGGCGCGCTCGGTGTCATGTTCCCTCGCCTGGACACGCCTGAGGAGGTGGCCATCGCCGTGGGACACCTCTTCTATCCACCGAGAGGCGACCGCGGCATCGCTGGATACAATCGTGCACGCCAATTCGGCTCGGACGGACGCAGTTCCCGCGAGGTGAACGAATCGATCTTGAGCATCGTGCAAATCGAAACGCTGCCCGCCCTCGACGACGTCGAGACCATTGCGGCGAGCGCGGGGGTCGACGTCCTGTTCGTGGGACCGAGCGACCTGTCCGCGGCCATGGGCATCCCCGGCCAGTTTGACGCGCCCGAGTTCCTCACGGCCCTGGACCGCGTCGTCGAAGCGTGCCGTCAAGAGAAAAAGGTGCCTGGGATCTTCATTGCCGACCCCGATCGCGTCCCCTCGCTCCTTCAACGGGGCTTCCACTTCAACGCCGTCGGATCGGACTCCACCTTCCTGAGCACCGCCGCGAAGGCCGCGGCGGCCCAGCGCACTTCGTGAGCTTCGCCGTCGCAGCGGCACCGCGGACGCCGGTCGCGCCAGCGCAATGGCGTAGGTTCTACTCCAACCAGAGAGAAACGGTACCGCGTGAGCAAATCTGATCGGTCGGCCGCCCTCAGCGATTTCACCCGCGAACCCTTCACGTCTGGCGGGGCGACCCGAGACGTGTACTACCTGGGCCAGGGTCCGGCTGTCCTGGTGATCAGTGAGGCACCCGGCATCACGCCCCTGGTCGCGCGGTTCAGCCGCCGGGTGGCCGACCGGGGCCTACGCGCTGTCATGCCCCACCTCTTCGGCCGCGACGGTGCGCCCCTGACCGTGGCCGAGGCACTCAGGTCCCTGGGGGAGATCTGCGTGTCGCGCGAGTTCACGTTGTTCGCCAAGCATCAGGCGAGTCCCGTGACCTCCTGGCTACGTGATCTCGCCCGCGCCGAGCACGGCCGCAACGGTGGACCGGGCGTGGGGGTCATCGGCATGTGTCTGACGGGTGGATTCGCCCTGGCCATGATGGTCGACCCCGTCGTCGTCGCTCCCGTACTGGCCCAGCCGTCTCTGCCCGTCGGGCGAAACTCCAAAGCGGAACTAGGGGTGAGCGCGAGCGACCTGGCCGCCATCAAGGAACGCGCCTCACAAGGCGTCTGCGTACTGGGTTACCGCTTCACGGGCGACAAGAAGGCGCCCGCAGAACGTTTCGCCCGGCTGCGAGCGGAGCTAGGTGACGCCTTCATTGGCGTCGAGATCGATTCGTCGCCGTCGAATCCCTGGGGCTACCCCACCAACTCCCACTCGGTGTTCACCGAACCGCTGGGCGATCGCGAAGGATCGCCAACGAATCTGGCGCTCGAGCAGGTGCTGACGTTCTTTTCCGAGCGCCTTACGCCCTAGCGCCACCTCGTCGGCCTACGAGGTGGCGAAGATGAACCCTCGTAGCACGACCTGGCGGCTCTGGCGATGTCGCCAGCCCGCGAGCAACGCGATGGTGACGTTGGCGACGCCCGAGCCGAGCGTCACGAGGGCCGCCGCCCAGAAGTGAAATCCCGCGTCGTAGATGATCCACAACAGGGATCCGAACGTCGACATGGACCACGCGCCGACCGACACCCCCATGGCACCACGGTGGCGCGCCAGTTCGATCAGCTGCGGCAGTCGCGTACCGATCATCACCAGGCCAACGCCTAAGACACCCACCGACCATCCCCAGACCAGCGTCGGCCCGACGCAGAGGACAGAGAAGAAGAGAAGGCAGCGTTGAATCACGGGCCACCGCAGCCAGGGCTTGAGACGAACGATGACCACCACTTGGAAGGGCAGGACGCTGAGGCTGCCCATCGAGATAATCAAGGAGTGCACGACGGCGCCGTAGGCAATCCAGAAGCACCCGAGCAGGGAAAACATGAACCACGTCGCGAGGGAGATGCCCTCGATTCCGACCGCGTAGGCCCTGGCCAACTGGGCGATTGTCGACACGACGCCAATGGTGATCGCTATCCAGCCCAAGGTGGTGCACAGCGCATGAAAAGTCACCATTCCAGGCTATCGCCCGGCTCCGTCAGCGTCGGCGATTGGCCGCTGAAATCACCGCTTCGAGCGACGCATCCAAGATGGACGAGCTCATGCCCACGCCCCACCACGTCGACCCATCGTGACCTTGGGCTTCCACGTAGGCGACCGCCGACGCCTCCGAGCCGGCCGTCAACGCGTGCTCGTGGTAGTCGCGCACCGAGAAATGAACGTCCATCTCGTTGCGCAGACCCGCCATCAAGGCGTCGATCGGACCGTTGCCCTCGCCCTTGAGGGTGACGTGCTGTCCATCGACCACCACCTGGGCGAAGATCCTCGTGATGTGATTGTCCGCGGCGACCTCGCTCGACAGCAGCTGGATCTTCGGGTTCTCGGGCAGATACGTCGTCGTGAAGACGTCCCATATCTGAGCCGGGGAGATCTCGGTCCCCGAGGTCTCGGTCAGCTCCTGGACGTGCTTGGAGAACTCGACCTGCATGGCCCTCGGCAGATCCAGGCCGTGCTCCGAGCTGAGCAGGTAGGCGACCCCACCCTTGCCCGACTGGGAGTTCACCCGGATGATCGCCTCGTAGGTGCGGCCCGTGTGCTTGGGATCGATGGGCAGGTAGGGCACCTCCCACACCTCGTAGCTGTCGCCGATCGCCTCCATGCCCTTCTTAATAGCGTCCTGGTGGGACCCGGAGAAGGCGGTGTACACGAGTTCGCCGACGTAGGGATGGCGCATGTGCACGGGCAGCCGGTTGGCGTACTCGGTCACGTGACGGGCCTTGTCGATGTCGCGGATGTCGAGTTCGGGGTCGACGCCCTGGGAGAAGAGGTTGAGCGCCAGGGTCACCACGTCGACGTTGCCCGTGCGCTCCCCGTTACCGAAAAGGGTTCCCTCTACCCGGTCCGCGCCGGCGAGCACGCCGAGCTCGGCGGCCGCCACGGCGGTGCCGCGGTCATTGTGGGGATGCAGCGACAGGACCACGCTGTCGCGCCGATCGACGTGGCGCAGGAACCACTCGATGGAGTCGGCGTACAGATTAGGCGTGTACATCTCGACGGTGGCCGGCAGGTTCAGGATGAGGGGCCGCTCGGGCGTCGGATCGATGACGGCGATCACGGCGTTGCAGACCTCCAGCGCGTAGTCGAGCTCCGTGCCGGTAAAGCTCTCAGGCGAGTATTCGTAGAAGAACTCCGTCGCCGGCGACGTCGACTCGAGCGAACGACAGTAGGACGCGGCATCAGTGGCGATCTTGAGGATGCCTTGCTGGTCGAGGCCGAAGACCACCCGGCGCTGGAGCGTCGAGGTCGAGTTGTAGAAGTGCACGATGGCCCTCTTGACCCCGTGCAGGGATTCGTAGGTGCGACGAATCAGGTCCTCGCGGCACTGGGTCAGGACCTGGATGGTGACGTCGTCGGGTATGAGGTCGTTCTCGATGATGTGGCGCACGAAATCGAAGTCCGGCTGGCTGGCGCTCGGGAAGCCGACCTCGATTTCCTTGAATCCCATGGAAACGAGGTGAGCGAACATGACGTTCTTGCGCTCCATGTCCATCGGGTCGATCAGGGCCTGGTTGCCGTCACGCAGGTCCACGCTGCACCAGCGGGGCGCCCGGACCAGGCGATTGTCGGGCCACGTGCGGTCCGCAAGGTCCACGGGGACCGTGGGACGGTACTTGTCGAAGGCCATGGGGCTCGGTTGCTGGGTATTACGCGCCATGCTCATCCTTTCGTTGTGCCCTTGTGCGAGAAACAAAAAACCCCCGCACTCGCGGGGGGTCAGACGAACTCGCGCTCGTCCTATTGCAGTAGTAGCTCGACACTCAGGCTGGTGGTCACGAATTCAGACTACATGGTGTACCGGTTCTAATCCAAGGGGACTAACCTCATGTGTCGTGGGACTACTAAAAGCTCTATTCAAATTGTCAATTCTCTTGGTCCTGGCGGCAGCGCTGGCCGGGGTGATCGTGCTGGTGAAGAAGCCCAAGAACGCTGACCCGGTCACCTACGACGAGTGGCCACCAGTCGTGCAAAACCCCGCCGCGTAAGTTCACCGACGCCGCGCAGCCTCGATAAAGGAGAAAACATGTCCGAAATGCAATATCGCCGTCTCGGTCGATCCGGATTGCGGGTAAGCGTCCTGTCGTTCGGCTCGTGGGTCACGTTCGGTAATTCGAATCAGCTGGAGACCGCCCAGCAGGCGGCGGAGTGCCTGAGCGCCGCCAAGGACGCCGGGGTCAACTTCTTCGACAACGCGGAGGCGTACTCCGGCGGCGAATCCGAAAGGGTGATGGGCCAGGCCTTCAGGGACCTCGATTGGAAGCGCCACGAGTACATCGTCTCGACCAAGTTGTTCTGGGGCATCCATGACCAGATCAACATGAAGAACACGCTCAACCGAAAGTACCTGAGCCAGGCCATCGACGGCTCGCTGGAGCGCTTCGGCCTGGACTTCGTGGACCTCGTCTTCTGCCACCGTGGCGACCCCAACACGCCGATCGAAGAGACGGTCTGGGCGATGAGCGACATGATCACCCAGGGCAAGGCCCTCTACTGGGGAACCTCGGAGTGGAGCGCCGACGAGATTCGCGCCGCCTACGACATCGCGGACCGCCACAATCTGCACAAGCCCCTCATGGAGCAGCCCCAGTACAACATCCTCTGGCGCGACAAGGTGGAGAAGGAGTACTCCCGCCTCTATGAGGACATCGGTCTGGGCACGACGATATGGTCCCCGTTGTCCAGCGGGCTGTTGACCGGCAAGTACCTCAACGGGGTGCCCGAAGGTTCGCGCGCCACGTTGCCCGGCTACGAGTGGCTCAAGGGAATGCTGACCGACGAAGGCCGCAACAAGAAGGTGGCCGCCCTCAAGACCATCGCCGACGAACTCGGCGTTTCGCTCGCACAGTTCTCCCTGGCGTGGTGCGTGAAGAACCCCCACGTCTCCACCGTCATCACCGGCGCCTCGAACGCCGCCCAAGTGCGAGAGAACATGACCGCGCTGGACGCCGTGCCGCTGCTGACCAAGGAGATCATGGACCGCGTCGATCTCATCACCTACTTCTCGTAGGCATCCGCATCGGCGTCCTCGCGGACGCGGGAATCGCAGGTCTCACCGCGAATAACTGGGCATCACGCAGGCCGTCGGCGTTGGGCCGATCAGATCCAGCCGATTCTCGAGATGGGCCAGACGATCAAGAACACCTTGCCGATGATGCTCGAACGCGGGACGGTTCCCCAGTACCGGCTGTCGCACGACGACAGATGATTGTCGCCAATCATGAAGTACTGCCCCGCCTTGAGGGTGATGGGACGTATGGGTGGACCAAACGGTTCGCTGTGACTCCAGTTCTCCTTGAGCGCGACGCCGTTGATGTAGATCGTGTTGCCCTTTGACGTCAGATGGTCCCCGGGCACCCCGATAACGCGCTTGACGAGATCGGCCACGTTGTCGCCGCAGTCCTTGACCACGGCCTTGGGCGCCTTGAAGACGACGATGTCCCCCGTGTGTATCGTGCCGAAATCGACGCTCAGCTTGTCCACGATGATCCGGTCGCCCTTTTCCAACGTGGGGATCATGGACCCCGACGGCACGAAGTAGGTCTGAAAGGCGAACGTTCGCACGAGCAGCGAGATGAGCACTGCCACCACGATCACGACGACCCAATCGATCAAAGCCCGTCGGCGCGATTTGGGCGTGCGCGAGGTGGACGTGGTCGAGGGCATGGGCTAAAGCGTAACGCTGACGCTCGAAGGAGCGGATTCAGCCTGCGTTGGTCGCGACATCACTCTCGCCACGTCGCAAGTCCGTGCTCGTATTGCGCTACCGCAGGGTGATGAGATGGATGTCGACGATCCCGTCGGTCTCTCGAAGGTGGTTGACCACGTCGATCGGAGTGGGTGTCGACGTCGACAGGACCATCAAGGCCGTCTGGGACATCGCGTCGGGGCCGACGGCCATGGACGCGATGGAGACGTTCGCTTGCCCGAGAGCCACGCCGACGATGCCCACCATGCCCGGCCGGTCGTCATTGCGTACGACCAGCATCGACGCCGCCGGAGGAATCTCCACGCTATGCGCGTCGACGCTGACGATGCGGGTCTCCAGTCGACTACCGATAGTCATCAAGGTTCCCGACACGGCGTGGTGGCCCGACCTCACGGTGATGAGGTTGACGTACTCGGGGGAATCCACGGTCGAGACCTCGTTGTAGGTCACGTTGTGCTCGTTGGCGAGTTGGGGCGCGTTCACGAAGGAGACGCCATCGTGGCCGGTCGCGACCAGCAGGCCCTTGAGGGCGCAGAGTGTCAGGATCTTGGTGCCCGAACCGGCGAGTTCACCTTGGTAGATAACCTCGAGGTCGGCCGGCTCGCCGTCGAGCAGCCCCCCGATGAAGCGACCGAGGACTTCGGCGAGTCCCATGAAGGGACGCACCACGTTGGACACCTCGCCCGCCGACACGTTGACCGCGTAGGGCACGAAGTCGCCCGCCAGGGCCAGTTGCACCTGCTCGGCGATGGTCACTCCCGCCTTGTCCTGCGCCTCGGCGGTCGACGCTCCCAGGTGGGGCACGACGACAACGGAAGGAAGATCGAAGAGCGGCGACTCCGTGGTCGGCTCCTTCTCGAAGACGTCCAGCGCCGCCCCCTGCACCTGACCGTCGCGAATCGCTTCGGCCAGATCGGCTTCGTTGACGATGCCGCCGCGAGCGACGTTGATGATGCGCACGCCCGGCTTTACCTTCTTCAACGACTCGGCGTTCAAAAGGTTGGTCGTCTCTTTGTTCTTGGGCAGGTGGATGGTGATGAAGTCGCTGCGGGCGAGCAGCGCGTCGAGGTCCATTAGCTCGACCCCCATGTGACGAGCACGCTCTTCGGAGATGTAGGGGTCATACGCCACGAGGTGCATGCCAAATGACATCGCGCGCTGCGCCACCAGCGCGCCGATCTTGCCCAGTCCCACCACGCCGAGGGTCTTGCCGTAGAGTTCCACACCCTCCCACTTGCTGCGCTCCCACTTGCCGTTCTTGAGGGCCGAGTGGGCCTGGGGAATGTTGCGGGCTTGAGCCAGCAGGAGGGCCATCGTCTGCTCCGCGGCCGAGAGGATGTTCGACTGGGGGGCGTTTACCACCATCACGCCGAGTTCGGTGGCCTTGGTGACGTCCACGTTGTCCAGCCCGATGCCGGCACGGCCCACGACGACGAGGTCCTCGGCCGCCTCCAGCGTGGCCGCGTTAACTTGGGTCGCGGAACGGATGATCAGGGCGTGAGCGCCCTTGATCGCGTCGATCAATTCGTCGGGCGTGAGCCCCAACCGCACGTCCACCTCGTGGCCGGCATTGCGAAGTTCTTGAAGGCCGCTCTCGGCAATCTCCTCTGACACAAGTACACGAGCCACCGCCACACCTTTCGTTTGGTCTACTCACACTAAGGGAAATGAAGAATGCTCAGCCCGCAGCGACGAACTTGGCGAACCGCTCCAGGCCTTCGGCAAGGTCCTCATCGCCCAGGGCGCAGCTCATTCGGAAGAATCCGGGAGCGCCGAACGCCTCGCCCGGCACGACGGCGATCTTGATGGTGTCGAGCAACGTCGCCGCGAGTTCGCTCGACGAGACCGCTACCTTCCCGTCGAGCGGGCGCCCGAGCAGGCCCTTGACGTTGGGGAAACAGTAGAAGGCACCCTCGGGTTCGGGGCAACTCACGCCATCGATCGCGTTGAGCATCGAGGTCATGGTCTTGGAGCGGCGTTCGAAGGCCGACCGCATCATCGCCACGGCGCTGAGGTCACCCGTGAGCGCGGCCACGGCCGCCCGCTGGGAGATGTTCGAGATGTTCGAGGTGGTCTGGCTCTGATAGTTGATCGCCGCGTCCATGACGTCGGGTGCGCCGATCATCCAGCCGATCCTCCAGCCCGTCATGGCGTAGGTCTTGGCGACACCGTTGACCACCACCCAGCGGTCGCCGATCTCCGGGGCGGCCACGGGCAGCGAGGCGAACGTGGCGTCGCCGTAGACGAGGTGCTCGTAGATCTCGTCACTCATCACCCACACGTCGTGCTCGGCCGCCCAGCGGCCGATGGCCGCCACCTGGTCGGGCGCGACGACGGCACCGGTGGGGTTCGAGGGCGACACGAAAATCAGCAATTTGGTCCTCGCGGTGCGGGCCCTTTCCAGCTCGTCAACCGTGACCCGGTACCCGTTGGCCTCACTGGTCATTACCGGCACCGCCGTGGCGCCGGTAAGGTACACCGCCTCGGGATACGTCGTCCAGTAGGGTGCGGGGATCAGGACCTCGTCGCCGGGGTTGAGCAGGGTCATGAGCGTGGTGATCACCGCGTGCTTGCCCCCGTTGGTCACCAGCACCTGGCTAGCGTCGATTTCCAGTCCGCTATCTCGTTTGGTCTTGGCCGCGACCGCTTCGCGCAGCTCCGGCAAGCCGGCGGTCGGCGTGTACTTGTAGTTTCGCGGGTCGTAACACGCCTTGGCGGCCGCCTCGACGATGTGTTCGGGCGTCGCGAAGTCCGGTTCCCCGGCCCCGTAGCCAATGACCGGCTCGCCCGCGGCCTTGAGGGCCTTGGCCTTGGCGTCGACCGCCAGCGTTGCACTGGGCGCCAGGCCACTCAGCAGGTCACTCACTCTTGGGGTCATTGCTCGCTCCGTTCGATTTCCGCAAGACTGTAATTCTATGACCTCCCCTGACATCCTTCGACTACCCGATCACCTCTTGCCACGCGATGGACGATTCGGCTCGGGCCCCTCCAAGATCCGACGCGAGCAAGTCGACGCGCTGGCGGCCGACGGCACCACGTTCCTTGGCACGTCGCACCGCCAGGCGACCGTGCGCAGCAAGGTGGGCGAAGTCCGCGACGGCCTCGGTGCGCTGTTCAACCTGCCCGACGGCTACGAGGTGCTGCTCGGCAATGGCGGCACGACGTGCTTCTGGGACGCGGCGACCTTTCACCTCGTCACCAGCCACAGCCAGCATCTCAGCTTCGGCGAATTCTCGTCGAAGTTCGCGTCCTGCGTCACGCAGGCGCCACACCTTAGTGACCCCGAGGTCATCACCAGCGACGCGGGCAGCCACCCGCAGGCCCGGGCCGACGACGCCGTCGACCTCTACGCGCTCACCCACAACGAGACCTCGACGGGCGTCATGATGGAGGTCACGCGACCCCCCGGCGCCACCGGACTGGTCGCCGTCGACGCGACGTCGGGTGCGGGAGGGCTGTTCGTCGACCCCACGCAGTTCGACTGTTACTACTTCGCACCGCAGAAGTCGTTCGCCTCCGACGGCGGCCTCTGGCTGGCGATCTGTTCGCCCGCGGCCGTGGAGCGCATCGAGCAACTCGCGTCGTCGGGTCGTTGGACACCGGCGTTCTTCGACCTCAAGATCGCCCTCGACAACTCTCGCCTCAACCAGACGTACAACACGCCGGCCCTGGCGACCATCCACATGCTGGCGTCGCAGATCAAGTGGATGAACGACAACGGCGGACTGGCGTTCTCCGCCGGTCGATCGCAAAAGTCGGCGCAGATCCTCTACACCTGGGCCGAGGCGTCGGGGTTCGCCACGCCGTTCGTGACCGATCCCGCCCAGCGCTCCAACGTCGTTGGAACGATCGACTTCTCCGAGGAGATCGACGCCACCATGATCGCCAAGATCCTGAGGGCCAACGGCGTCGTCGACACGGATCCCTATCGAAAGCTGGGCCGCAATCAACTGCGCATCGCCATGTTCCCGAGCGTCGACTCCGAGGACGTGGCGGCGTTGTGCGCCTGCATCAACTACATCGCGGGCAATCTTTAGAGGCCGTCCTCGATCGCTGCGCGAGCGAGGACGAGGAGCGCCTCGCCCGACGCCGTCATGACGTTGTACGTGGAGCCGCTCTGACTCGCCGCGCCCGCGTGGCGCCCATCAGGGGTCAGGCACAACGTGCGCAGCTCAGAGCGAAAGACGTCGGGCAGGGTCGACGCCTCGCGCAGCATGGCGGCGCACGCGTCGAGGGGTTCGTCACCGCGGGCTAGGGCGTCGACGACCATCCGCGCGCCGTTGACTCTCATGCTCAGTTCGCCTCGTCCCGTGCAGGCGGCCCCGCCGAATCGCACGTCGCAGTAGTTGCCCGCGCCGGGCAACGACGAGTCCCCCACCCTTCCGGGGTACTTCCAGGGGTACCCGCTCGTCGACACGCCGACCACCATCTCACCCCTCTCGTCGAGCGCGATGACGTTGACCGTGCCCCACGGGCCGTCGTGGGGGCGCAGCCGTCGCACCATGTCGACGGCGGCCATCCGGTACGCGACGTCGCCTTCGACGGCCCGGGTGTTCTCCCCCTCGACCGACTCGCTCGACGACACGAGGGCCTCTCGGAAGATCCGTAGGGCCTCGTCAGTGAGTAGGTCTCGCCGCTCGAAGCCCTGTTCGTCGGCGAAGAGCTCCGCGCCCTCGCCCACCAAAAGGCAGTGCTGGCCCAGGTTCTCCAGCACGGCCCGAGCCACAGAGATCGGGTGGGGGAAGTGACGCATCGCCCCCACGGCACCGAAGGCTCGACTCGACCCCACCATCATTGAGGCGTCGAGTTCGACCTCGCCAAGCGCGTTGGGCAGGCCGCCGGTGCCGATGTAGTGGTCGTCCAGATTGTCCTCGCAGAGGCGAAGCGTCGCCTCGACGGCGTCGAGGGCACTGGCACCCCGACGCAGAAGGTCCATCCCCACGGCGAGGCCGGCCTCGCTGCGTTCGCTCCCGATAATGATTGGTTCAGCCACTCGAGGTCTCTTTCATCGCGGCGTCGCCAGGAACAACACGGCGACCAGGTAGCGATCTAGTCGGTGTCGCCGCCGGAGATGTCGCTTACCTTCTGCTTGCCCGCCGACACGAAGGGCATCATCTCGCGCAACTTCTTGCCGATCTCCTCGATGGGGTGCTTCTTGCCGGCGTCGCGCAATTCGCGATACCGGGGACGGCCGATCTCGTTCTCCTTGACCCACTCGGCGGCGAAGGAGCCGTCCTGGATCTCGGTCAGGATCTTCTTCATCTCGGCCTTGACGTCCGCGTTGATGACGCGAGGCCCCCGGGTGAGGTCGCCGTATTCGGCGGTGTCCGACACGCTGAAGCGCATGCCGGTGATGCCCTCTTCGTACATGAGGTCGACGATCAGCTTCAGTTCGTGCAGGCATTCGAAGTAGGCGCTCTCGGGCTGGTAGCCGGCCTCGACCAAGGTCTCGTACCCGGCCCGAACCAGTGCGGTGACCCCGCCACAGAGCACGGCCTGCTCACCGAAGAGGTCCGTTTCGGTCTCTTCGGTGAACGTCGTTTCGAGCACGCCGGCGCGCGTCGCGCCGATGCCGTGCGCGTAGGCCAGCGCGATGTCGTGCGCGTGTCCCGTGGCGTCCTGGTGCACGGCGACGAGCGAGGGCACCCCGCCGCCCTCTAAGTAGGTGCGGCGAACCAGGTGTCCCGGGCCCTTGGGGGCCACCATGGCGACGTCGACGTCGGCCGGAGGATTGATCAGGTTGAAGCGGATGTTGAAGCCGTGCGCGAACAACAGGCACTTGCCGGCCGTTAGATGGGGGGCGATCTCGGCGTCGTACGTGCGCTTCTGCTCCGTGTCGGGTACCAGCACCATGATCACGTCCGCTTCGGCGCACGCGTCGGCGATGCTCAGCACGCGAAGGCCCGCGTCCTCGGCCTTGATCACCGAGGGCGACTCCGCTCGAAGCCCCACCCTCACGTCGTACCCGCTGTCGTGCAGGTTGAGGGCGTGCGCGTGGCCCTGGGAGCCGTAGCCCAAGATGGCGATCTTCTTGGCCTTGAGGAGTTCGGGCTGGGCGTCCTTCTCGTAGTACATCGTGGTCATGTCACTAACTTTCTTTCGCTCGACTAAGAGGCCAGGTTGGCTTTGCCAAGTCTAGGGAGTGCCACGCGACCGGTCCGGTGCAACTCCACGATGGAAAAATCGGCCAGCGCGTGCTCCAGTTCGTCGCAGCCACCGGGCGTACCCGCCAGCATCAACGTGACCGAGACGGCGTCGACGTCGATGATGGCGGCGCCGGCGTCGGCGATGATGTCGAGCAGGCTCGTGCGGTCGTCGACGTCGGTCTTGATCGTCGCGAGCAAGAGCTCGCGCTCCACCGCGTTCTTAGGCGCCAGATCGGTGATCGCCACGACATTCACCAGCTTGTCCAACTGGCCCACGATCTGCTCGAGGGGTGTCGACTCCGCGTCGACGACGATGGTGACGCGAGAGAAGCGGGCGTCGACCTCAGCCGGGGCGACGGCCAGGGAATAGATGTTGAAGCCGCGCCGAGCGAACAGCCCGGCGATGCGGGCCAGCACGCCAGGCTTGTTCTCCACCAGCACCGACAGGATGTGCAGTCGTATCGGCGTGCGATCGGTAACGCCCAGATAGGGCTCAGGAGGCGTCACTGCGAATCCCGATACGACTGGTACGTCACTATGTCGTCGTTGCTCGCACCCGCGGCCACCATCGGAAAGACCTTCTCGCGCGGGTCGGTGCGGAAGTCGATCACGACAGGCACGTCATCGATCCGGTTGGCTTCGTCGATCACGTCCTCCATCTCCTTGACGTTGGTGGCTCGCAGCCCGACGCAACCCATCGCCTCGGCCCACTTGACGTAATCAGGCAGGTCCGCCGAGAGGTAGACCTGGCTGTAGCGCTCGTCGTAGAACATCTCCTGCCACTGGCGCACCATGCCCAGGTTGGCATTGTTGAGGATCGCGACCTTGATGGGGATGCCCTGGGAACGGGCCGTGACCATCTCCTGGGCCGTCATCTGGAAGCACCCGTCGCCGTCGATGCACCATACGGTCTTCTCGGGTCGACCGACCTTGGCGCCGATGGCCGCGGGCACTCCAAAGCCCATGGTCCCCGCGCCGCCCGAATTGATGAACGTGCCGGGCTCCTCGTACTTCCAGTGCTGGGCCGCCCACATCTGATGCTGGCCGACACCGGCGGTCACGATAGTGCCCGGATCGGCCTTCCTCGCAATCGATTCGATGACCAGTTGGGGACGAAGCGGCCCCACGAGTTCGGGCTCATCGTAGGCCAACGGATACTGCTCCTGCCACGAACGAAGTTGCTTCCACCACGAGTTAAGCGGCGGGGGTTGCGCGTTGAACGCGTCCCACGCACGCAACACCGCCGCCACGTTGCCCTGGATGGCAACGTCGGCGAAGCGAACCTTGTTGAACTCGGCCGGGTCGATGTCAACGTGGATGATCTTGGCGCCGGGCGCGAAGGCGCTCACCTTGCCCGTCACACGGTCGTCGAATCGCGCACCGAGCGAGATCAGCAGGTCGCATCGTTGAATCGCGGTCACGGCGCAGTACATCCCGTGCATTCCGGGCATGCCCAGGTGTTGATCGTGGGAGTCCGGGAAGGCGCCCCGGGCCATCAAGGTCGTGACGACGGGAATCCTGGTCCGTTCGGCGAAGGCCAGCAGTTCCGCCGACGCCCGAGACTTCAGCGTGCCGCCTCCCACGTAGAGGACCGGTCTCTCGGACTGGCTTATTAGTTGCACCGCTCGATGCACCGCATCCGCGTCAAGCATCACTTCGGGTCGGTACCCGGGCAGGTCGAACTCCTCGACCGTCGTGGGGTACCACCAATCCATCTTCGACTGGCTCACGTCTTTCGGCACGTCGATGAGCACCGGTCCGGGCCGACCGGTCGTCGCCAAGTGAAAGGCGGCCGCGACGGCGCGAGGTAGTTCCTGCGCCGACTGGACGAGGAAGTTGTGCTTGGTGATGCCCATGGTGATACCGGTGATGTCGCACTCCTGGAAGGCATCGGTGCCGATGGCCCCCGTCGCCACCTGGCCGGTGATCACGACGATTGGTGTCGAATCCATGTGCGCGTTGCCGATCGGTGTGACGATGTTCGTGGCCCCGGGTCCGCTCGTGACGATGGCGACGCCGGGTCGGCCGGTCGCCAAGGCGTAGCCCTCGGCCATGTGGCCGGCCCCCTGCTCGTGCCGAACGAGGATGTGGCGGATGCTCGAGTCGAGCAACGGGTCGTAGACCGGGAGGATGGCGCCGCCGGGCAGGCCGAAGACGGTCTCGACCCCCTGTTGTTCCAAACTCTTGATGAGCGCTTCAGCTCCGGTGAGTTGCACGATGTTCCTTTGTTCTACAGATATAGAAAAAGGCCTCCCTTTCTTGGGAGGCCTCCGGTATACGTAAACGCGTGACTACCGGTGGCTATCGCCTACTACTACCGGGATGGCACGAATGGACGTCACACCTTCATCTAAGCACAGGTGACGCGCCGGCACAAGATGCCCTACGCCGACGTGACCGCGCCCGTCTCCGCTCCTTGCACCAGTCGAGCGAACTTTTCCAGCACACCAGTGGTGTACCGAGGAGTAAACGGCTCGACCAGCGCGGCTCGACGAGCGAGTTCGTCCTCGCTCACCAAGAGGTCGATGCTGTTAGTCGTCACGTCGATGCGGATCTGATCACCGTCCGCCACCAGCCCGATGGGGCCGCCGTCCAGTGCTTCCGGGGCGACGTGGCCCACGCAGAAACCGTGTGTGCCACCGCTGAAGCGACCGTCGGTGATGAGCGCGCAGTCGTTGCCGCGACCGACGCCCGTCATGGCGCCCGTCACGGCGAGCATCTCGCGCATGCCAGGGCCAGACCGCGGGCCCTCGTAACGGATGACGACCACGGTGCGGGGCATGATCTCGTCGGCCATGATCGCCGTCATGGCGTCGCCCTCTCCGTCAAAGACCCGGGCGGTGCCCGTGAAGCTGAGGCTGTCGAGTCCCGCCACCTTCACCACCGCGCCCTTGGGCGCGAGCGTCCCCGTGAGCACGGCGATGCCGCCGCGATCGTGGATGGGGTGTTTCAGATCGCTGACCACCTTCCCGTCCGGCTTGGGCGCGGGTCGCTCAGCAAGGTTCTCGGCCATGGTCTTGCCGCTCACCGTCATCACGTCACCGTGCAAGAGGTCGTTCTCCAAGAGGTGCGCGAGGATCACTGGCAGGCCCCCGATCCGGTCGAGGTCGCTCATATGGAACCTCCCGTGCGGCTTCATATCCGCCAGGTGCGGCACCCGCTTAGCGATCTTGTTGAAATCGTCGAGCTCGAGGGGCACGCGGGCTTCGTGCGCTATCGCCAGCAGATGCAGCACCGCGTTGGTCGAGCCGCCAAGCGCCATCACGACGGCGATGGCGTTCTCGAACGCGGGCTTGGTCATTATCTGTCGGGCGGTGATGCCGTGGTCGAGCAGGTTGAGCACCGCGACGCCCGAATCGTAGGCGTACTGATCACGACGGCTGTCGACCGAAGGCACCGACGCGCTGCCGAGCAGCGACATGCCGAGGGCCTCGCCGACGCTGGCCATCGTGTTGGCGGTGAACATGCCCGCACAGCTGCCCTCGCCGGGACAGGCCGCGCACTCGATGGCCTTGAGCTGCTCGTCGCTGATCGCGCCGACGGCGTTGGCTCCCACGGCCTCGAACACCGAGACAATATCGAGCGCCTCGCCGTCGAGCTCGCCGGGCAGGATGGTCCCGCCGTAGAGGAACACGCTGGGCACGTCCAGACGCGCCGCCGCCATCAACATTCCGGGCAGCGACTTGTCACAGCCCGCGAAAGTGACCATGGCGTCGAAGCATTCCGCGTGCATCACGGCCTCCACCGAGTCGCAGATGATCTCGCGCGACACCAACGACGCGCGCATGCCCTCGTGGCCCATTGAGATGCCGTCCGACACCGCGATCGTGACGAATTCGAAGGGCACGCCACCGGCGTCCCGCACGGCTACCTTGGCTCGTTTGGCCAGGCGATCGAGGGGCAGGTTGCACGGCGTCACCTCATTCCAACTGGAGGCGACCCCGATCTGAGGTTTGACCATGTCCTCGTCATCGAGGCCCATGGCGCGCAACATGGCCCGAGCGGGGGCGCGGCCCTTGCCGAGGGTGACGGTGCTGCTGCGGGGAGTGGGGTGAATGGTCATGGATGGAGTCTAGGAAACGTCGTCACCATCGCGAAACCCCTGCCGAGCCGCCGCGCGATACCGCGCTCGCCAACTGGCGCGCTCTAGTGCAAGGGATCGATGGTCAGGCGCGAACGCACAGCTGCCCTGTCAACGCCCAACGCTTCGAGCAATACCGCGGCCGGATCCGGAGGGCGATTCTCCATGAGGGCGGCCAAGACCTGTTGCGCGGAGATATTTCTTCCCCGCCGAATGGGCCGACCGGCTTCCCTCAGCACGTCCGCGGCGGCCGGGGTCAACCTCAGTCGGTCTCGAACCCTCCAGAGTTCCTTCGCGCTGGGTCGCTTGGGCAGTGCCCGGTCGTCGAGGCGTGGCGCCTCAACCTCAGCCACGATCCCGACCGCGGCCAGCGCCGAGCGGTCCAGGGAATCCAGCATCGCTCGTGCCGATTCGAGGGACACGCCCAGCAGCCCTTCGACCTCGGGGTCCCTCAAGAGGCCAATGAGAAGGTGGTCGGTTCCCACACGTCGGTCGCCCCGGCTTTGGGCTTCCTGGCGCCCGGCGACGTAGGTCGCCCAGGGGTGGTACTGCTCCGGAGCTGATGAGTTGGTCATTGGTTGTCCCTTCCGTACTTGAGATGCACTGATTGGCGAGTCACTCCCAAGGCGTCCCCGATCAACTGCCAGGACCAGCCTTGGTGCCTCGCGACCCGCACGTGATTGGCCTCGACCCTTTCGGCCAATCGATGCAGCGCCAGTGCGGCACGCAGACCGACTGCCGGGTCGTTCGAATTGACCAGATTGCTAATGTCCACTTCGTCCATGCTGTCAGTTTAACTTGACAATTGGGTGGTGTCAAGTGAAACTGACACGTCAGCACTGCCCTTAGCTCGCCTTCGTGAATTTCGAGCCAACGGTACGCTGCAAAGGTGCTCGAACGCTGGACTCGCGCCGTCGTGCGTTGGCGCGTCGTAGTCGTCACGTGCTGGGTGGCGATCATCCTCCTGGGCGCGGTTTCCGCGGTCAAATTACCGGACCTGCTCACCACCTCGCTCAACGTGCCGGGCACCAGTTCCGCCCAAGCCAACCAGATCCTGGCTCGCCACTTCCACGAGAACATCGAGGGCACGTTCACGGTGATCCTGCACCAGTCCAAGCCAAACCGACGGGAAATGGAACGTCTGAATCGCGACTTCCGCGACGCCGCTCGTTCGGTACCCACCGCCCACGCGACGAAGCTGGCCCTAACCGAAGGGGTCCTCTACGGTCAGGTCACCACGTCGCTCGATCTGGCCCGGGCCTCCTCCTACACGGATCTGCTGCGTCGTGCGCTCGTGGACGCCGGCCTGCGCCAGTCCTTGGTCACCGGCGCGCCGGCCCTGCAGCACGACATCACCCCGGTGCTCACCTCCGACCTGCGCCACGGGGAACTCTTGGCCATCGTCGTGGCCTTGCTGGTCCTGGCGCTGGTCCTCGGACTCTCGTGGGCGATGCTGCTGCCGTTGCTGGTCGCCGGCTGCACGATGGCCGGCGCGCTCAGCATCATCTTCGCCTTGGCCCATCACTACCTGATGGTGCTGTACATCCCGAACCTGGTCGAGCTGATTGGGCTCGGGTTGGCCGTCGACTACTCACTGCTCATCGTGCACCGCTTCAAGGAGGAGCTGGCCGCGCCGTCGAACACCCCCCAAGACGCCATCGTGAACACGATGCGTTCGGCGGGTCGTACCGTCGTCATATCGGGCTTCGCCGTGACGCTCGGACTGTCGACCCTTTTCCTGATACCGGTGCCCTTCGTGCGTTCGCTCGGTTTCGCCGGTCTCGTTGTGCCCCTGGTGTCGATGCTGAGCGCCCTCACGCTGCAGCCGGTGCTGTTGTCCTTCCTCGGACGACGTGGCGTAGCCACCGTGACGTTGCCCTGGCGCGCCGGGCGGGTCACCAAGGCGGGGCTGTGGCTGCGTCTCGCGACGCAGGTCACCCGTCGACCACGGACCATCGCCTTGGCCGCCACGGCCCTGCTAGTCGCGTGCGCGGCCTCGATCTTCTGGTTCCAACTGACTCCCGGCTCGCTCAGCGCGATCCCCCAGAACAGTCCGGCCGCGAAGGGCCTGGCGATCGTGAGCGACCGCGGGGGTCCGGGAATCCTCACGCCGACCCAGATCGTGATTGATGCGGGAGGGACGAACCGTGCCCTCGACCCCGCGGTATCGGCGGCCACCGAACGTTTGGCGGTCGCCCTGTCGAGGGATCCGGGCGTCTTCTTCGTGTCGACCGGGACCGTGTCGCCCTACGTCGACGCCACCCGGCACTACCGCCAGATCGTCGTCGTCGGGCGAAGTGCCTTCGGTGACGAGTCCTCTCAGCAGCTGATTGCAAGGATTCGCGAGCACGATATCGCCAGCGCCCGCTTCCCCCAGGGGGTCAGCGTCTCGGTCGGCGGCGCGCCCGCCCAAGGGGTCGACTTCCTCAACCGCGTGTACGACAACGCCCTGTGGATCGCGCTGCTGGTGCTCCTGTTGGCGTACCTAGTACTGCTGCGGGCTTTTCGCTCTCTGATCCTGGCGTTCATGGCGGTGCTGCTCAACCTCTTGTCGGTGGCGGCTACCTACGGCCTGCTGGTGGTGGTCTTTCGCTTCGGGGTGGGCGCCGACACGCTGGGCCTCTATCACGTGTCACAGATCGAAGGATGGGTGCCAATCTTCCTCTTCGCGATGCTCTTCGGGCTCTCGATGGATTACGAGGTCTTCTTCGTGTCGCGCATGCGAGAAGCACGCGACCATGGCTCGAGCACCGACGCGGCGATCATCAACGGCCTGACCCACACGGGACGGGTCGTCAGCGCGGCCGCCCTCGTGATGATCGGCGCCTTGCTCGGCCTCATCCTCGGCCGGGTCGCGGGACTTCAAGAGCTGGGCGTGGGACTCGCCTTGGGCGTGCTGGTCGACGCGACGGTCGTGCGGGGCCTCCTCATGCCGAGCCTCATGTCGATCATCGGGCCGTGGAACTGGTGGCTCCCCCAGGCGATTGCCCGGTTTCTCGTCGTAAAGCCCTCGCCCCTCGAAGATGGAGACCTTCGAGGGGCGAGGGCGTACGAGACGTCGAACGATTAGCGTCCTACGGCGCTACCACCGTGATGGCGAATCGCATGGCCGGGAGCTGGTAACCGAGCGCCAGACCGGGTTCGTCCTGGGCGTAGGTCAGTACCGGCACCATGCCATAGGGCGTGCCCGCAAAGGACGGCGAGAGAGAGTACAGCATCGGGTAGAGGTCGATCAGGTGGGTGCCCGGGGCACCCGTCGCGATGAGGTTCAACACCACGTCGCCGTTGGAGTTGAAGCCGCATCCATAACCCATGTAGCTGTTGTCGTAGTCCACGCCCACCGTGTTGTCGAGCTGGGTCCAGCCCACGCCTTCGAGGTGGATCTGGAACGGCTGGCCTTGCACGACACTCAGTGAGGTGACGGGCGTCGTCGAGCCGGCGGCCTCGTAGCCCACGATGCTCTCCTTCACGTAGAAGGGAACCTGGCCCACCACCTTGTTGTCCTGGACAATCTGTATGGCGTGCCATCCGCCAAGGGCCGGTGACGGCACGTTGAAGGTGTCGGTGAGCGCGTTCGCAGCAGGGGTCACTGCGGCCGTGAGCGGCTGGGTCGCGAAGGCCCAGCAGGTGCTCGCACAGTTGACGCGGTTGCCCACGACGGTGGCCCACTCAATCGACGCGGTGTCGTTGGAAGCAAGTCCGCTCGCGTTCACCGTGACACTGGTGCCCTCGGGTCCGCTGGAGACTGACGCGGTGGCCGTGACGGAGGACTTGAGGCCGAGACCGCCTTCGTTGAGGGTCGTGATCTGGTTGAGGGTCGGCGTGACGGCCGCGGGCCAATCAATGGAGGCGGCAGGCGGGCCATCATCAGCGGTGATGGTGAAGGTATCGACCGCGCCGTTGGTGTACGGAATGGGCGACTGCGGCACGTTGAGGTAAAGATAGCTGATCGCGTTGCCGATCTGAATCACGTGGGGACCTACGGCTCCTGACGCGCGAATGGTGGCCGTGGCCACGCCCCTCGTCCAGTTGGCCATCAACTCGCCCACGTAGTGGTTGTCATAGAGCAACGACGCTCCACCGGTGTACAGGCTGTCGCCCAGTCCGGTGTAGGTGATGGTGATCGGGGTCCCCACCGGCCCGCTCGTTGGCGTCATGGTGACGGTGCGAAGGGTCGTGAAGCTCCCCTCGCTCAACTCGGTGGTGCCCACCACGGCGTAGATGCTGTGTTGTCCACCGAAGTCCTTGGGGGCGTCAATGGTGACCGAGAAGGCACCCGTCGACGACGTGGTGACCGTGTCGAGAACCACGTTGATCTTCGTGTAGTTGGTGCCGAGGTAGTTGACGGTGGACGGGTCCGCGCCAACGACCCACGTCGCGTTCGCGGTCGCCCACTGGATCTGGACGCTGGTGTTGGCCGGCAGGCCGGCGCCAACGATCGTCATCGGTGTGCCGATGATGCCCGACGACGGCGTGACGCTCAGCGCCGAAATGGTCGCGCTCGGCAGCGACGCGGTCGCAACCGGACCGGGCAACGGTGCCACACCCGGAAGCGTGGGCGAGGTCAAGACGATGGGCGTCGTGGCGGTCGCTATGGGTGCCACCACCTTCTTGACGACGGGGTGCTTGGCCTTGTGCTTGTGGACCGTGGCGGAGCTGGCGCTCGTGCCGATCATGACCGTGGAGCAGATCAGTGCGACGGTGGCGAGTCCTACTGACATCACCCTGGCCCTTCGCGAGTTCAAGTGGCTCTTCATAGTTATCCCTTCAATTGCGACATCGATATTTGATACAAAACTTACGGTCCCGCGTCGGTCCATATCACCGATAAAACGGGGTCTAACGTCACATCGTCGGCCTGGCGGCCGACGATGTGACTCACAAACGGTAAATCGTTCTTGCCGTAATTATCCGGGGAACGTGAAGGTCATCGCGGGAATCGCCTTGACGGTCTTCACGGCCTTGATGGCCTTGTGGGTCTTGGTGGCCTTCGCGGCCTTGTGTCCCTTGACCCCAGGCACCGGGTAGGTGGTCACCGTGACGGTGTAGTTGTAGTTACCAGGTGCGTACCCGGTCATTGGCAACACGCCAGTCCACCAACCATCCCTCGTGCTGTAAGTCATTGTCACTTTGGCAGTCGAGCCGGCCGTGGTACCGGGTAGCGACACGATAACGGCGTTGACGTTGCCGGGCGTGGCCGCCGTGGTAGGCGCACCTGGGGCGGCGCCGGGCAGCAGCAGCTTGCCGGTCAGCAGGTCCTTGCCGTACATGCGCCACAGGACGGTCTGACCGACCGAGAACGTGTCGGTCGGCGAGCAGGCCGCGTTCACCGCATCGGTCTCACCCGAGATCGTCGCGGTGTCGACGTTGATCGCGAAGTCCGAGGAGATTCCAGCCGACGCTGGTGCTGCGGGCGCCGCCGTGGTGGTGGTCGTAGGTGCGGCGGTCGTCGTGGTGGTCGCGATCGTCGTGGTCGTGGCGGGCGGAATTACCGGAACGAGGCTCGACACGAGCGTGATGGTGTACTGGTTGTCGAACCCGGTCTGAGCCGATGCCCCACTCACGCCCAGGGCGGCGAGGCCCCCGACGGCTAAGCCCAGCGCCACCGTTCCGACACCGACCTTCTTCATGAAACTGTTCATTTTCTGCTCTTTTCTCTTAACTGACTAGGGGGACTGGATTACTTGATGACGAGCGTGCCGCTGAGCTTGCTCGTGAACGATTGCGTCTGCGTGCCACTGACCCCGTCGTTCGAGATGGCGAAGGAGCCGCTGAACTTCAACGTCCCGGTCGCACCCTTCAACTTGCCCGTGCCGCTCACGACGAGGGCCGTACCCGAGATAGTTACCGTGCCGGCGGCGTTCTCCGGTGCCGCACCTGATGAGCTCTTGATGCGAAGCGTCAGCGAGCTGCCGGCGCCGACGATCTTGCCCGATCCGGTGAAGTGGAAACCGTCGCTCGCGGCGGTCGCGGGCACGTTGCCCGTGCCGGTCAAGGTGGCGGACCCGAGATCAGTTGACGGGCCCTTTCCCGTGACGGACGTCACGCTCGCGGACGTCGAGGTGCTGGCGACCGAGGTGAGCAGGAATGACATACTTCCGCTGTAACTGCCCTTGAAGGCGACCTTCTTGACGACCTTGTTCGTCAGCGAACTGTGCGTGCTGGCGTTGGCAGACTTAGCCGTTGTCGCGCCCGACGGAGCGGCCACGCCGACGGTAGCGACGAGCGCCAAAGCACCGACCACGGAGCCAATCTTGATGAAATTCCTCGGGAAGTGTACTGTCGAACGATTCTTCATAACTGTCCTAACTTTGGCGATATATATGTAATGCCTATGAAAAAAACCTTAGGCATTTATTAACAAATAACCCCAGGAATAATGAGGTCAAAAGTCACATTGACCCGTACGCGTGCGCCGACGAATCCTGATGAACGACTCACCTATCAAGGTCGCGAATCCTCGCCATTCACGATTGCGATAGCCCTGTGCATCGCCGCGTCGAGACGACGGTTCCAGATGCTCAACAGTTGGAGCGAACGGGAGGACGCCTTAGCGGCGCGCTTGCAGTTCCTCGATAACGGACTTGCCGTTGGCCTGGCCCTTCGTCACCTTCATGACCTGACCGATGAAGAATTGCGCAAGCTTCTCGTCGCCCTCACGGTAACGACCCCACTCGTCGGGGTACTGGGCGATCAGGGCTTCGACGGTATCCCCTAGCGAGCGTGACGACAGTTGTTCAAATCCCATGTCAGCCGCGATCGCCCGGGGCGAACCCCCGTGGGCCAAGACCTCACCGAGGACCGTCTTGGCCTGCGTCGCGGATAGTTCGCCACGCTGCTCCATCAGCACCGTCTCGGTGAAGGACCCGGGCGACAGATTCGCCAGGTCACCGATGTTGGCCGCCAACTCGTTGGCCGCCCTCGAGATCGCGAGCGTCACGTCGGCGCCCGCGTCGGCCGCCTCGTTGACCAGCGGTTCCAACCCGAGGTCGATCACGACTTCCACGGCGTCGAGCTGCGCCCTCGTCGGATTCACCATTCGCCCGACGAGCGCTCGACGGCGCTCGGCGGGCATCGGTCCCAAGGAGGCGCGAACGCGGTCCTGCCACGACTGGTCGGGCACAAGATCGACCAAGTCCGGCTCCCGGAAGTAGCGGTAGTCGTCCGCGTCCTCCTTGACGCGCATGGTCGAGGTCTCGCCGAGGTTCTCATCCCAGTGTCGTGTCTCCTGGCGCACGGTCCCGCCGCCTTCGATGAGCTCCACCTGACGAAGCGCCTCGTAGTCGATCGCGCGTTGCAGGCTGCGAAGTGAGTTCAGATTCTTGATCTCGCATCGCGTGCCGAAGGGCTCGTCGGCCTGGCGCACCGACACGTTGGCGTCGATTCTCATCGAGCCTTCCTCCATGCGCCCGTCCGAGGCGCCGGTCGCGATCAGAATCCCGCGCAACTCCTGCGCGTAGGCGCGGGCTTGCGCCGAGG